>JANQGC010000146.1 GCA_028277515.1 Anaerolineae bacterium | reverse complement strand
CGAGCCTGACGAAAGCGCAAAACGTGCTCGTCTTTGATTTTGGTGGTGGCACATTGGACATTACGGTGATGCGCCTCGATCCGGGGGGAGATGCGCAGGTATTATCGACCGGGGGCATCCCCGTAGCCGGTGATGTTTTCGATCAGAAATTAACAAGAGCGAAGCTGCCCAAACATTTTGGTGAAGGTATGCTATATGGCCCGCGACACAAGGCCAAACAGACCCCTCGCTGGATCTACGATGCCTTTTCCAATTGGCAAACGATCATTGAGCTGCAAACAAGAGAAAACAGGCGTGTGCTGGAAGAAATAGCGCGTACCGCCCAACACCGCTACCAAATCGAAGCCTTGATCAATCTCGTAACCAGCAATTATGGCTTGAAAATGTTTGACCAGGTGGAATTAGCCAAGCGTGTTCTCTCCGAAAAGAGGGGGGCGGAAATCCGCCTGGACGGTCCGGAATTCAAGGTTCGCGAGTTTGTCACACGCACGGAATTTGAACGCATCATTCGGCCGGATATCATAGCCATTGAAGCCGAACTCCTGCGTACATTAAAAGCCTCAGGCCTGGATGCTGCGCAAATTGATGCGGTTGTGCGCACAGGTGGATCGGCGCAAATCCCCGTATTTTACCAACTACTTGCCCGTACATTCGGACCTGAAAAAGTGCAATCGGTGAATACTTTCAGCAGCGTCACGGCCGGGCTTGGTGTCCTGGCTCAAAAAATCGCAAGCGGAACAATTGATGCCAAAGCTTACACTCCGGACGACGTAACACCACCCCCTCAAGCGCGCGGTTCCCGCCCACGAGTCAGTCAGGCCAACCTTGATTTGATGCAAAAACGGATTATTCTTGCCGAAAAAGGCGGATCTGAAGCCCTGGATATCGACGATTTGGCCGGTGTATTCATTGGTCCGGGGCAAGAAGTGACGGCCGTCACCCTGCCAGACGCTATTTTTGCCCAAACGAGCAGTATTCCCCTGGCCACATTCAATCTTGAATTCACGCCCCGGCAACTCATTCTGGTGCAGGTAGAAGAGCAGCTCCTGCTGCTTACCTCCCACTACCGTTTCTTGCTGGTGACAGCGCGCCAGCTTCTTGACTTGAAGTTGATGAATATGAAACTAGGCGATCATCATCGTATGGCCGCAGAAGAAGTTGTATGTGCTGCCGGATCATGGACAGAAATCAAAAAGCAAGAGCGTCTGCTTATTGTCACTTCACGCGGATTTGCCCGCGCCTTTCCAGTCAACATCTTACAATCCAATATCGAGGGGCCGGTACCGCTCAAATTAGATGATCCATTGCCTGGATTGCCTATCGGACTATTTGGCACCCAGCTAGAAGACCAGTTTGTGGTAATCAGCGAAAATGGCCGTGGCCTGCGCTGGCCTATCCGCTCCCTTCGTTTATCTGGAACTCAAGCAGTCAATCCTGGCGCAAATGACCGTGTCGCCAGTGCAGCAATCGTGGCACCTGAGCAAGAAATGCTGCTGCTGACCAGGGACGGCTATGGTCGGCGTCTGCTCGCCGAGCAGATCCCTATCCCGCCCGGACCAAACAAAACCGGGAAATCACTCATAACCCGGCGCCACTCTCTATGCGCCATAGCCTATTCCCCGGTGGGCCTTTTAACCACTCATAACTTGCGAGAAGTTGAATTTGCTGATTATCCTCTTGACAATTCAACCAGGACGATTCGCCCCATCAAACTCGCACCAACTGAAACAATATTAAGCCAGTTCCTTTTGGGTGGATGAGTGGTCATTGACTTTTACCCGGTCCATTGTATAATCAACCATACATTTTTAGGCTCCCCTAAATAGCTGTTTAGTTCTTTTTGGTAAGCGAAAGAGATTTTGATGCTAACTGATCTATCTGTAGCCACTCAGGATTATCTCAAGATAATATTCGACCTGACCGAACGGTATGACCGTGCTTCCACCTCTCAAATAGCCCAGCAGCTCAATATCAAACCGGCATCTGTGACCGGTATGCTGCAAAAAATGGCTCAAGATGATCCTCAATTGGTTGACTATCGCAAACATCAGGGGGTCACATTGACCGCCGAAGGTCGACAAGCTGCTTTGGAACTGTTGCGCCATCACCGGCTCCTGGAAACCTTTTTGCATGAGATTTTAGGTTACTCCTGGGATGAAGTACATGATGAAGCTGAAAGGTTAGAACATGTCATTTCGGAAGACATGGAGCGCCGTATGGCTGCTGTCCTGGGCAACCCAAACCGCGATCCGCATGGCCAACCGATACCCAACCAGGATTTAGAACTCATCTCAACTACAGATTTTCCTATGAGTGAACTAAGACCAGGACAAGAAGCAATCGTGCGTCGCGTAGAAGACAACAGTCCTGAGTTGTTGCGTTATCTGCACAGCCTGGGCTTGCGTCCTCAGAGCCGCTTATCAACGCTCGCCTACATTCCCTTTGATAAAACGCTACAAGTTCAAGTTCAGGGGCAAGGAGAACCGGCCGTTTTAGGCCCCCGCATCACCAGTCAAATTTTTGTCGAGCTGGTTGACGCTTGAGAATGTCCACTATCCGCGGCTTATAGGCGATGAAACTGGTCAAGTAAAAGACTAGCAGGAAACCACACAATCCGGAAGAGCGGGTCAAAAAATAGTCGGCAACAGGAAAGGCTCAAAAATCATCAAACAAAGAAAGAAGTTAATAAACAGGGTAATGTCATCGAAAATGTAACCGGATCAAATAAGAAAATTTTCTTAGTCAGCGGGATGGACTGCGCGAGCTGTGCGCAGAAAATCGCGACCGGCGTCGAACGCTTGGACGGCGTGCAATCCTGCTCGATCAACTTCACGACCGGCAAACTACATGTGCAGGGAAAAATTCTCGACGACACCATCGTCAAACGAGTGCAAGATCTCGGATATGATGTCGTCGATCGCACAAATGAGAAAGGAAGCCAGTTCCAACCAGAAGTTGCACCAACGGGTTTTTGGCTCTACATGGGGCAGCGGCAAGAGATGCGCCTGGCCATGTTGGGCGCTTTGCTTTTACTGCCGGGGCTTGTCTTTCATGAATTACTTCCCGGATTGGGCGTTGAACATTTCACCATTGATATTCTAGCTATTGCGGCCATGATCATCGCCGGCTATCCCATCGTACAAAACGCCTGGCGATCACTGAAAATCAATCGCGCCCTGGATATGAATGTTTTGATGAGTATTGCCGCCTTTGGCGCTGTTTTTATCGGCGCCTACGTGGAAGCAGCGATGGTCATGGTCCTTTTTTCTCTTGGTGAAATGCTGGAAGGATATGCGGCCAATCGCGCCCGCCAATCGATTCGCGGCTTGATGGAAGTCGCTCCCAACAAGGCAACTGTTCTGCGGCCTTGTATGGATTGCAAAGGACATATGGGTCAGGATGGATATTCTGGTGGACCCTGTCCGTTTTGCGGAGTCGAACAGCAACGCGTCGCGGTTGACAAACTGCAAATTGGTGAAAAAATCCTGGTCAAACCAGGGGAAAAAATCCCTATGGATGGTGTGGTAATGTCCGGCGTATCGGCCGTCAACCAGGCGCCGATCACCGGGGAAAGCCAACCGGTTGATAAGCAAGCAGGAGACTTTGTTTTTGCCGGCAGCATCAATGCCCAGGGCACATTGGAGGTTGAGGTTACGCACTCTGCGGCGGACAATACGATCAGCCGCTTAATCGCCATGGTGGAAGAGGCGCATGAAAAACGGGCGCCTGCCCAACGCTTCGTCGATCAATTTGCCCGTATCTACACCCCGGCCATTGTCATTCTGGCCGCGTTAGTAGCTGTTATCCCTCCGCTATTTTTGGGCCAGCCCTTTTTCGATTCCGCCGATCCGGCCCAGGGTTGGTTATATCGCGCGCTGGCGCTGTTGGTCGTGGCCTGTCCCTGCGCGCTGGTGATCAGCACCCCAGTCAGCATCATCAGCGCCATCAGCAATGGCGCGAAAAATGGGGTCATATTCAAAGGGGGTGTATTTGTTGAAGCTTTGGCCCGTGTCCATACGATCGCATTTGATAAAACGGGAACTTTGACGAAAGGGCATCCGGCGGTTTTAAAGGTTCGCTCTGCCTCCTGCACTGCCGAGGATGAGCAGGACTGCATCGAATGTGATGACTTACTGGCCCTGGCCGGCGCTGTTGAACAACGCAGCGAGCATCCATTGGCCCAGGCAGTTGTCGAAGAGGCCACTTATCAAGGCGTTCAGCATCATTACCACGCTGCTGAGAACGTCACAGCCTTGGCCGGTCAAGGTGTTCAAGGGAGTGTGAACGGCCGCCGGGTCACCCTTGGCAGCCACCATTACTTTGATCGCGCTGTCCCTCATGAGTCATACTGTGCCGAAGTAGCGAGCGCTGACGAGCAAGGATTTACGACCGTCCTGGTCAGTGAAGAGGATCGTTTTCTTGGTTATCTGGCCCTGGCCGATGAAATAAGAAACGAAAGTTCCCCTGCCCTCCAGGAACTTAAAACGTTGGGGATCAATCACCTGGTCATGCTAACGGGTGACAACGAAAAAACAGCGCAGCAAATCGCAGACCAGGTGGGTATCACGGTTGTCAAAGCCAACTGTCTGCCGCAAGATAAGGTGGACGCTGTCTCTGAACTGCGTAACCATCCGGGCGGTGTGGCGATGGTAGGGGACGGAATCAATGACACGCCGGCCCTGGCTACGGCGACAGTGGGTATTGCCATTGGCAACACGGCCCAGGCCATGGAAACGGCCGATGTCACCTTAATGGGCGATGATTTGCGCCAGCTACCGTTCGCTGTCCGGCTCAGCCAGGCCGCGATGCGCACGATTTGGGTCAATGTCGCCTTGAGCATTGGCATCAAGGTATTGTTCTTAATCCTGATTTTACTGGGATACAGCAGCTTGTGGATGGCCGTGTTTGCCGATATGGGTGCATCCTTACTGGTGACGCTTAATGGCATGCGCCTGCTGCGTCATCCCAAACCAACATTCACGACGATGCCATGATTTTTCAGATTATTTATATGTTTGCCGGAAATGTGTTCCAGCGCAGTCATGTTATTGGCCTGGACAAGGCAGCCATGTATGCTGGAAACGCCCTGAACGGCAATGCCTTCATGGCCAATGGCCATTTCACCATTCAACATTCAAAGATTCATGGTAAAACAACTGGCGGTTGGCCAACGAATCTTGATGAACCCCATTATTATGTAAGTGCGTCAACCGACAATACACTCCCAATCCACTGCTTCTCGTAAATCAATGCGCGGCAGGTCCGTGCGTAGGATGTCCGGGTACTTCTGTGAAGCGCCGCAATTGTAGATAACCACCCGTTCATCCGGCTCAATCCAGCCGGATTCGGCCAGAATTTCGGCCGCACCCACACAGGTCGCTGCCTCTGGGCCAACGGACAGCCCTTCCATTGACGCGGCCATGCGCATCCACTCGCGGATACGGCTCTCCGGCACAGCAACGGCCGTTCCCCCACTCTCCTGAACTGTGTCCAAGATCATAAAGTCGCCCACGGCCGCGGGCACGCGCAAGCCACTGGCAATCGTTGCCGCATTCTCAAAACGTGTCGCGAAGCGTTCCCCTTTCTCGTATGCATTGACCATTGGACTACAACCATCCGACTGCACGGCAACCATACGCGGCATCTTTTCCGATTCCAGCCAGCCCATCTCGCGCAACTCCTGAAACGCCTTCCACATGCCAATTAACCCGGTTCCTCCGCCAGTAGGGTATAGAATGACATCGGGCAGCCGCCATTCCGACTGCTCAGCCAGTTCCAGACCCATCGTCTTCTTCCCTTCCAGGCGATAAGGCTCTTTCAATGTGGCGATAGAAAGCCAGCCCATCTTTTCCGCCCCCTCGGCCACGATTTTGCCGCAGTCATCGATCAGCCCGTTGACCAGGAAGGCCTTGGCTCCGGCGATAGCGCATTCATACTGGTTGATTTCCGGCGTGTCATCAGGCATAAAGACATAGGCCTCAACGCCCGCGCGGGCAGCGTAGACAGCCATCGCGCCCCCGGCATTCCCTGCCGTAGGCATGGCCACCCGTTTGATGCCTAATTCCTTGACCATGCTCATCGCCGTCGATTGGCCGCGGCTTTTGAAGGTTCCCGTGGGAAGCTGCGATTCATCTTTGACCCAGAGGTTGGTAAGGCCAAATGCCTGACCCAGACGCGGCGTAGGCAGTAGAGGTGTCATTCCCTCGCCCAGGGTAACGATGGATTCGTCGTTTTCGGGCGGCAGCAGCTCACGGTAACGCCACATGGTCGGCCGCCGTTCACGCAGCATCTCTTTGCTGAGTACTTTTTTGACGACACCAAGATCATAACGCACCCACAACGGCCGTCCTTTATGTGTCGTGTAAACCTTGCCAGGCTCGAAACGCGTGCCATCTATGGCGCTTTCCAGGTAAGCAACATATGAAGTCATTTATTTCTCCTAGCTCTGGTAGGCGAGGTATCAACGATCATCCCGGCATCCCCGTATCACCATAAAGTAGATCACCATGTTGAACGGCGCTGACGGGTTTTTGTATGTGAGCAGCGCAACGTCTACCTATGGCCATCAACTCCTCAAGGCGAGCCTCTTTGCTTTGCGCCTGTTTGATCTGTTGCAACCGTATGCGTAACGCTTCAGTGACGGCAGCGGTCATGCTTGTTCCGGTCAACCTGGCCAGTTCGGCTGCTAATATATATGCTTCATCACTCTTTATATTTAGGGCCATATGAACTCCCTTTTTTCTACAAAGGTTGAAATATTTCTACTATGGTAAATTTTAATATTCCTGCTCTGAGCCAGGTTGGATTTATTTGTTATGCGGTGCTGTGCGAGCCGTTGTTCGTTGCGGGATTTCTAATTCGACCCCACCAATTTCTTTAAACTGCTCATTGATGAAAGATCCTAAACCTGTATTTTTATGTTGAATGGCGGCCCGATCCAAAATGCGGCGCACCTCTTCTTCCATGGAATGTCCATTCCTGGCAGCCAGCAACCTTATTCTATGAACTGTTTCTTTGCTTAAATTGCGAATCGTTATTGTTGCCATCTAAACCCTTCTTCTCGCTAGAAATGGTAACACTGGCATTAATGATAGCATATCACGTTAGCTTTTTAATTGGATTTGAGACTGTGGGCAATAATATCCTGAATCGCGTTCCTGAGCCGGGAACACTGGCCGCATCAACGGTTCCCCCGTGCGCTTCAACCAGTTGTTTAGTAATAGCCAAACCCAGCCCGGCTCCAGCCCCATCAACATGCGTGCGCGAGGCGTCACCGCGCCAGAAGCGCTCAAAAATATAGGGTAGATCTTCGGCGGAGATGCCCTCTCCTGTGTCCTCGACGGTGATGTGGACATTTTCACCATGACATTCGGCGTGCAGCGATACACGGCCGCCGGCCGGTGTATAGCGCAAAGCATTAAGGACGAGATTACTCAACACCTGGTCCAAACGGTCAGCATCTCCAATTACTTTTAATTCGGCCGGCTGCCCTTCAAATCCAACTTGCAGTTCGATCACCTTCTCCGCCGCTAGGCCGCTGAAGCTGGTTTGCACATCGGCCAGTAGATCAGACACATCGACCTCTTCCATGAACAGCGAAAGCTGCCCCGCTTCCGCTTGCGACAGGGTATGCAAATCATCCACCAGGCGGGCCAGCATACGTGTTTCATCAAGTGTGGCTTCGATATGATCATCCGTAGGATCGTAAACGCCATCAAGCACACCTTCCAAATTGCCCTGGATGATATGCAGGGGGGTGCGCAGTTCGTGGGCCACATCGGCCGTCAGATTTCGCCGCATCTGATCCGAGCGTTGCAGTTCCTCGGTCATGCGATTGAAAGAACGGGCCAGCCTGACAAACTGGTTGCGCCGGCCTTCCTCAGACACGCGCACGGTGAAATCACCCTCAGCAACGGTGTCGGCCGCCTCCATCACATCAGCCAGGGGTGTAGCAATTCCACGCAAGGCGCGACTGCCGATAGCCATCGCCAATATGGGCAACGCCAGGGCCAACCCACAACCCCCGATCCAGACAAAAGCCGCGATCTCATCCTGTCCTCCGGCGGCGCGTGTGAACAACAAGGCTAAAATACCCATTCCCCCTAAAACGAGAAGAACAATTAAACCAAAAACAAAGAGCAAGCGAACAAAAAGGCAGCCGCCGCGCCCCCGCCATTCAGGTGGGACGTTACGCATCCACTTTTTATGTTTTTCCTTGTCCCAATCTTCCCAGTTCCAATCTTTTTTCACGACCCGACCTCGTCATTAAAGCGATAGCCGATGCCATAAACCGTCAGGATGTAGGTGGGATCGCCGGGATCGGGTTCGATTTTGCGCCTTAAATTCTTAATATGGGCATCAATACTGCGATCAAAACCGTCATGAGAATGGCCATGTACATGTTCTAGCAACCGTTGGCGGCTGAACGCCTGGCCGGGGTGTTGGGCTAATAAAGCGAGCAGGTTAAATTCAATGCGCGTCAGGTGCAGCGGCTCCTCATCCAGGGTTGCGCGGTGGCCGTTGAGGTCAATTTCAAGCGAGCCGGTCCGCACAATACCCGGTTGGTAGAAATCGCCACGCACCCGGCGCAAAACCGCCCGTGTCCTTGCTACCAATTCACGCGGAGAAAAAGGCTTGACGATATAATCATCAGCGCCCAATTCCAGGCCGATGAGCCGGTCCGTTTCTTCAACACGCGCGGTGAGCATGATGATCGGCACATCCGACTCGCGGCGCAGTTGGCGGCAAACATCCAGCCCATCCATCCCCGGCAAATTTAAGTCCAAGACTATCAAGTCCGGTTTATCGGCTCTTGCGATGGTGATAGCTGTCCGCCCGTCCGCGGCCGTCAGCACCCGAAAGCCGCCACGCTCCAGATAATCACGGGCCAGCTTGACGATTTTCGGTTCATCATCGACGATCAGAATCAGATCGTTCATACTCATCCTAAGTGTAACCTAACCCTGGCGTTAATTGTAGCAGGCTCCACCCCCTGCGCGATTTGGCGAAATCACGCTACAAACAATTGGGATATTATGCCCGGTAAATGGGTTCATCCGGCCCTGGTCCATCATCAATATCTTCAGGCGACTTTTCCTTTGGCGCTTCCTCTCTTTCCCGCCGGGAATCCCAACCACGCGGCCCGCAGGGACCATGTCCCCAATGTTTGTCGCTCCAGTGACCTTTGTGCCGGCGCCGTTTACCCATGCCCATGAAAAATAGACCAAAGAAAAACAGCGGAATCAGACAAAAGAGCAGGCCGAATCCGGGGAAGAAAAAGCCATGCCCACGGTAAAACACATGCGCGCCGGGTACACCATCAGGAACCGCTTTGGGTGTGCTTTGCGACCCGTCGGCCGTTCCTTCACTACTGGCCGCCGCCTGCTGGCCGTCGATATATCCCTGCCGGTACGCTTCCTGATATTGTCTATGTCCGCTACGGCCGAAAATGCCCAACAGACCAAATACCAGCAATCCGATAAAGAACAAACCGAATAACTTTCTAAAGAAAAACATGTTATCTACTCCTATCAATGACACCGGTGAGGTGTCTAAATCCATCAGTTAGGAGTAGTATGAGCCAGGTTTGTGTAGAAATTATGAATTTGTATGTGGAAGATGGTGAAAACTATTCGTTTGCGGGAGGATCAAAAGCGCATTGTGGACTCGCCCAATCCCTCACCCACGCCTTTTGCAAAGGCTTCGATGAGCGTCGTCGCCCCATGAGCGAGGAAGCCGCCCAGATCACGCGCAACCTGCCCCAGGTTGCGCCGTTCCTGCTGCGTCAAAACGCCATCATACTCCTGTTCTTCCAGCCATTGCTCGAATGAGGTTTCGTCGCGCACCAGGCGCTTGATCTCGTCAGCCAACCACCACAAGAGCGCACGCTGCATGAGAATATGGCCGCTCGGTCCGCCGGATTTCCTGACTGTGCCTGCTTTTTCCAACCCGCGCAGCTCAGGGCTGTAATCATCAATATCTTCGACCAAATTGGCCCAATCAAACGCACGTTCATCGACCAGTAAGGACATTTGCGCCAGGGCGATGGCCATGATCACCTTGCGCTCTGCGTTGGACCAGGATCGCCAGGTGTCAGCGAAATGCCCTTCGCTCTGCATACGCAGTTCTTCGGCGGCCAGCTTGAACCGCTCCAATTCCTTTTTGCCCTCAAAATCGACTTCCCACAAAATGTCGGCCGCCATCTGCAATAAATAGGGATGATGCCCGGAGGACAGAGAGATAAACTGCCGATCGCGATCGTCAAAACGATCCTTAGCCTGGTCTAGCAGCCGGGCGACATCTCGCTTAGGCAGCGGTCCCAAACGCAATTCTGTAAATATATTGAAATAAGGTGAACTATGCGGATTGATCTCCTGCGTCTTAACATTAAGCTGGTTAAGCGTGCGTCGCGTGCCGATGATCAAGGCCAGGCTAGAAAATCGAGAAGTCAAAGAGCGTAAACTGCCGTAAAATTCAGCGCTGTTCAAAATAGGATGGTTGAGCAGCGCATCAAATTCGTCAAGCATGATCACAATGCGCCAATTAGCTTCATCCAGAGCGGCAAATAGCCGTTTGAGTGCGAAAGAACCAAAGTTATTCTCCTTGGCCAAATCATAAAGGGAACGCAGGTTGCCGGAATCAAAATATACGGTCACAGGTTCCAGCACAAACGCCCAAAAAGCGGCCTGGTCAAATTTACGGCCCAACATGTGTGAATCCACTTCGCGGAACCAGCAGCGATCCAACTTACGGCCGATGATCCTGTCCCGCTTCACTTTATCCAGCACATAACGCAATAGAGAAGTTTTCCCGGTATGCGGTTGGCCGACAATAGCCGTAGCCTGCCCTTTTTCCAGGCGGTTTAAGACGCGGCGCAGTTCACGCTTGCGGTTGAGAAATTCACTGGGAGCAACCGGGCCACCATGTACAAAAGGAGATCGATTCATCTTCAAACCTTAACCTATGAACGAGACAGCCAGGATAAACGTTGGCTGATCGCCTGGCGACGCATTTGCAGTCTCATCCTGGCTGCTTTGCTGTTCAGACCTAACTGTTCATAAGCATGCAATGCCGTTTCATAATCATTCTCGGCCAATGCTTTCTCGGCCCAGCCATTGATAATCGCTTCTTGGTGTTTGAGGGCATCCGGTTGGTCCGGGGCAATCCGTAGAATGCGGCTGATCGTCCGCCAGCGTTCATCTTCATCTTCCTGCTCACCGGCCAAAGCCAGCAGGGCGGCGATCAATCCTTTTCGCGCCGCGGCCGGATCGGCAGCATACGCTGATTCCATAGCCGCCACCGCTTCCGCCAGGTGTTCTTTTTGCAAATGGATGCGACCTAATAAGAGCCGAGCCTGCACATGATCGGGATTGATAGCCAGGGCCCGTCTTAGGCTAAGTTGCGCTTCCGGCAAATGTCCTTGATCGAACTGCTTTTGCGCCTTGACAAATAAATTTTCCGCCTGCGGTTTTTGGCTGTCTAGCTCTGCTTTTACCCGGCGTAGAGGCCTATTTTGCGCCACCCAAAGATGCAACAAAGGGATGCTGAAACGGTAGCCACTGCCCACATGGCGCAGTAAATCCCACTTGATTAACATTTCCGGGGCCATGCGCAGTTCGCGGGTGATGATACAAATGCCGTTATTATCCAAGATTGAATGCACCTGCTCCCTATTTACTGTCGCCTTATCTGTACCGGCCATTGCCGCCATAAAAACTTTTTCGGCGGGGGGCAGGCCATTCCAAATCCATTGGAATGCGTTGGCCCCCTGCTCTAAAGTAGCCTCTACCGCCTGGTCCACATCACGAGCATCGGCCGTGGGCACTCCCCTGGGTGAATGATCGTAAGCCGCCTCCCAAACCTCACTGCACAACAGTTGTGTCAAATATGGATGTCCCTGGGTCCAGTAACAAACGCGATTGATACCCGCCTCCGACCAGCGCAAACTGTTGTTATGCTCTGACTGGCGCACAATGGCCAGACTTTCCGGCAGATCCATCAGCGATACATGATGCGCTTTCACCTGTTTGAAGGCGTTGAGCATCCGTGCTGATAAATCTTCCGGCCGGCGGCCCATGGCCAGGACGAAGTGCACCTGGTACTTGTGAGCCATCCATTTGCGCAAATAGGGCAAAAAGGTAGCACCAACCTGTCCTTTATAAGGACGGTCCAGCACATCAAACTCATCGAAAAGCAGGATTAATTTCTTATTGGTTTTCTCAATCGCCTGCGGTAAAAATGCATTATGGAAGTAGCCGGCATCTCCTTCAAATTTTTCGTGGTCCAGTGGATGCATATCCACATAACGGGCAATCTGACCGGCCATACGAAAAAGAATTTCCGGCAGGGATAAATCCGCTTTATCATGCAAATCAAAATAGACTGGCAGATAACGGCCGGTTTCTGCCAGTTGTTCTTCTAACTGGAAGAGAATGGATGTTTTACCGATGCGGCGCTGTCCATATAAGGCGATGGCATTGGCATTTGGATTGCGCAGCAGTCGCAGAACATCAAGCAAGATGTCCGTTCGGCCGACAAAATGCCCTTGACCTCGAACAGGGTTGCCGGCAATATAGGGGTTTGAAATTCCAACCATAAGTGCCCTTCAGAATAAACGATCAACTTTACATATTCAGTTGACATATTACAATTGATGCTAGTATTGTAGCAGAGGAAGCGTATTTGTCCACTTCAATGACCAGGGTGATTCCAATGTCGGATATGTAACCTATTACTTATCGCGCTGAGGAGCGAAATTATGAAATTTCGGTTACATTCAATTGGTAACTTTGGAATCGCCCTGCTTTAAAGACCACAGAGGATTGTTGACATGTCGTAGATATTTATAATGCAATCCGCCGGGGCTTGTGTATACCATACTTAGAGTCTATTGCACCTGCCCAAATCTTTGTTATCTTTCCTCTCACAATGCTATTTCGTCTTTCGTTTTTCATATTCGTTTTTTTACTCTTGATCTCGCTCGGTCCGCTAAAGTTTCTGAACGCGCAGTCACCTGCCCCTCTCCCAGAAAGCGATATCATCAACAACCAGGCCATTGTCGATTTTCCCCAGTCGGTTTCTTTTCAATTAGAGCTTGATCACTCCTTGAACATCGTTGATGCTGCCTTGATTTATGATGTCGAGCAAGCAAGCTGCCTTGGTGTGAGTACAACCGTGCCTGTTGAAGCTGAAGGGGCAAAGTTGGAATGGGAATGGGCTATGGTCCGTTCCGGCAACCCGCCACCGGGGGTTGATCTCTGGTGGGAGTGGGAAGTGACCGATAACCAGGGACAAACCTATGTCACCCCTCGCCAAACGCTCACTTTTGAAGATGAGCGCTTCTCCTGGGAAACGATCACCCAAGACAATATTACTCTGAACTGGTACCAGGGTGAGGACGTGGGACCGCTTTTACTTGAGGCGGCCGCATCCGGGCTGGATTTACTGGAAGAGGACTTGGGCATTGAACTGCAAGAGGACGTGACCTTTTATATCTATGGCAGTTCGGCCGATATGCGTGAGGCGGTCCTCTCCATTCAAGATTGGGCCGGTGGTGTGGCCTTTCCCGAATATAGCACCATCCTCATGGGTGTTCCGCCCAGCCTGGCCGAGAGTTGGGGCAAACCCACCGTTCGCCATGAGTTAGCCCACCTGGCATTGGGCAGATTTGGCCAAAATTGTGTTGGTGGTCACCGGCCGACCTGGTTGGAAGAAGGGCTGGCTACTTATGCCGAGGGCGAACCGGGCGGATCCGTGCTTGATAACCTGGAGCAAGCAACAAAACAAAACAGTTTTGCACCCCTACGCAGTCTAAATGGCCCATTCCCGGCTCACGGGGACGATGCCGGCAGCGCCTACAGCCAGAGCTACAGCACGGTTAAATTTCTTAGAGAGGAATATGGCAAAGAAAAATTACAGGATCTGTTACTGCTCCTGGCCCAGGGGGAGAGTTATGACGACGCTCTTGAACAAATCTATGGTCAAAATGTAGACAGTATTGAACAAGAGTGGCGCCAATGGCTTGGTCTGCCCCTGCGTCCGGTCCCCCCCACACCCACGCCCATCAGCGCGGCCGCGATTCCCACCGTCATGCCTTTGTCCGCTCCCGTTGATTTACCGACCCCGCCAGCAGCAGCCCAATCACCTGCTCCCTCGCCTGATCCCGGTCCCACGGCCGGTATTTGCGGCCTGGGTCTGGTCCCTTTGTTTTTAGTTGGTGCAATTTCCTGGCGCAAAAGGAAAGGCGCATGAAACGCAGATATTTAGGTTACTTACTAATCGTCTCCCTCATGTTGATGAGCTGCCAACTGCTTTCTTTGGCATCATCATCAGGTGATCGCCGCCTGGAAGCAGAAGGGGTGAACATAAATGATGCGATTGTCTTGCGAAGCGGGCAGCCGTTAACCCTCGATCCGGCTAAAACTATTGGCGGTCCCGACGGCGCTTTGGGTCATATTTTCAGTGGACTAACCGCGCTGGACACGGATTTACAGGTGCAGCCGGAACTGGCAGCCGGTTGGGAAGTCAGCGACGACGGGTTGCTATACACCTTTTATCTGCGCAAAAATGCTGTTTTTCATGACGGAAGACCGGTTACTGCTCAAGATGTCATCTATTCATGGGAACGCGCGGCCGATCCGGCAACCGGGTCAGACACCGTCAACACCTACCTGGGAAGCATCGCCGGCGTGACCGAAAAACTGGCCGGAGAAGCTGATCAGATCAGCGGTTTGCGCGCTGTCGACGACCATACCCTGGAGGTCCGTTTAGCCGCGCCCACCGTCACCTTTTTAGCTAAGGTGGCTTATCCGGTCGCCTATATCGTTGATCAGGAAAATGTGAAGCAATCCGACTGGGAGCATCAGCCTAATGGAACCGGACCATTCAAGCTGCAGACCTGGCGTGATGATGAACTGCTGATCCTGGCCCGCAATGATCAATATTACCTGGAGCCGGCCAGGGTCAGTCATGTGGTGTTTGACATGGGTCCCGGATTGTCCCTGGCTCGTTATGAAACCGGGGAAATCGACCTGGTGGGAATCGGCAGCGGGACATTGGAACGCGTGCAGGATCCGAACAATCCCCTCAGCGAGGAATTGAGAACGAGTGTTGGGATGTGTACCTCAACCATCGGCCTTAATAATCGCCTGGCTCCGTTTGATGATGTGCGTGTGCGCCAGGCTTTCAGTCACGCATTAGATAAGGAGCGCCTGATCGAAACCTTCTCCAATGGCAACGCCTTGCCCGCGCATGGGTCGCTGCCTCCGGGCATGCCCGGTTATGGGGGGTTAGATGGTGAGCGCTATCCCTTTGATCCGGAACGTGCACGACAGCTACTAGCCGAAGCGGGGTATGAAAATCCGGCCGATATAGGCACACTAACCTTCACCACACAGGGCTATGATGATATCGGTCCTTATATTACGGCAATCATCACTCTCTGGCAGGAAAACCTGGGAGTGACCATTGAGCCGATCATGCTTGAGCCATTCACTTATTATGATGAGTTGTACGCCGGCAATGTCGGCCATTTCTACTCTTCCGGTTGGTGTGCCGACTATCCCGACCCGCAAAATTTCCTGGACGTCCTTTATCACAGCGATTCAGCCCAAAATTTAGGCGGTTTTAGCGACTCGCAGATCGACGCCCTTTTGGATGCGGCGCGTGGGGAAAGCGATATTCGGGAACGGTTGGCGATGTACCAGGAGGTTGAACGGCTCATCGTGGAGCAGGCCCCTGTGATTTTCACCAGTCACGGCCTTTCAGCGGTCCTGGTCAGCCCTGAACTGCAAGGTTACGAGTTGACCCCCATAGACGTTCGCCAATGGCATCAAGTTTCTATCGAGCGCTCCGACTAAAATGTGATAAACTTCCTGGGTTTTGTTTAAAGTAAATAACAAGTATTATGCTCGTCGCTCTGATCATTTTTATCGCTACATTTGTGCAAAGCAGTGTCGGTTTCGGCCTGGCTTTGGTTTCAATGCCCGTGCTGGTCACGATTCTGGGCATTCAAACGGCCGCGCCGCTGGTTGCGATTATCGGCATAATAGCCGAAGTTTTTATTTTTTTGCGCTACCGGCACGCGCTTAACCTGCGCGCTTTCGTCCGGCTCACCGTGGCTGCCATTATCGCTATACCCATTGGAATCTTTGCTTTACGAGAAGTCAACGAAGACATTGTAACCACCTTATTGGGCCTTATACTCATCGGTTATAGCCTCTATTCCTTGTTCAGCCCTAATTTCCCTGAACTGGCTCATCCCGCCTGGGCTTATGGCTTTGGCTTTGCCGCCGGTTTACTGGGTGGTGCATACAATACTTCCGGCCCACCCGTCATCATTTATGGCAACAGCCAGCGCTGGCCTCCGGAAGAATTTAAGTGTAATTTGCAAGGCTTCTTTATCCTGTTTGGCTTAATCGTGATCGGTGTACACGCTGTAAGTGGAAATCTAACCGCCATTGTCGGCCAAAACCTGTTGTTATCATTGCCTGGAATTGCCCTGGGGTTGGTTGCCGGTTTTGCCGTTTCTTCAAAAATAAACGCCGAATTATTTCGTAAAATTGTATTGGTGGCTTTGCTGTTTCTGGGAATATTCCTGATTATTGGCTGAGTATTGTTAACCTCAATGATTTTCCAAGCTGGCCACCATTTAAACAAGTGAAAATGAATGATGAAATCGATCAATAAATCAACGATACCTGCTCTTCCGATTCCCGATCCTATTCGCAGTGATATTCCCGGCACCTGGGCCTATGGAACGATGTCTGAGCGCGTTGTCGATATCGCCCGGCGCACCCTGGTTGAAAACGACTTTTCTGCAATCCAGGTGGAGCGTATCCGGGCACTCATCGCCGATATCCCCCAGGCTCCCCTACGCCACCTGGATCAAGACGGCGCAGCGGATTCCCAGGAATGGAAAAGCTACACCCAACCCTACCTGGGACAGGATTGGCTGGAAGCGCCCTGGTTTTTTACCGAGACTTACTTTTATCGTCGTCTCCTGGAAGCGACCGGTTACTTTGGCTCCGGTCCCGGCAAAGAACAAGATCCATTTGCCTTCCAAAAGGAACATGGCCTTGAGGTATCCAAAGACGTCATCAATACTCTCACCGAGCGGTTGCACCATTGGCTGGCAGACGGTTTTCAACGATCACACCTGGCCGCTCTTCTGGCCATTGATCTTTGGGGCAACCGCGCCGATATGAGCCTTTGGCCGGCAGATGAAGGCGCACAGCCATCGCAAGCCGACTGGGAGGCCCTTGAAGAACATACCCTGGTTGATGACAGCGACCAGGTCACGGCTTATTTGGATCAAAACAAAGGGGGACAGGTCGATTTCATCGTCGACAATGCCGGGCTGGAACTGGTCTCCGACCTGGTCCTGGCTGATTATCTGCTTGCCACAGATGCGGTCAATCTAGTTAACCTGCACCTGAAAAGTCACCCAACTTTTGTTTCTGATGCCATGAAGAAAGATGTGCGCTATACCATTGATTTTCTGGCCAACTCGGAAGACGAAGCGACCGCAGCTATGGGTGCACGCTTGCGGCATGAACTGGCGAACGGCCGCCTGGCCCTGCAAACCCACCCCTTCTGGACATCCCCTCTCGCCCTCTGGCAAATGCCCCCGGATCTACGCCAGGATCTGGCGCAATCCACCTTGATCATCAGCAAGGGAGATGCCAATTACCGCCGCATTTTGGGTGATCGATATTGGCCCTACACGGCCGATTTCCAAAAGATCATGGCCTATCGACCCGCGCCCTTCCTGGCCTTACGTTCACTTAAGGCAGAATTGGCGGCCGGCCTGAGCACAGAGCAGATCGAACGGCTGGATCGGGAAGATCCGGATTGGATGGTCAACGGCCGCTGGGGTGTGATTCAGTTTGCTCCTTGAAAATCAGACACTGTATTGTGGCAACAGTCTCGCTAAACCTTCCAGCAAAACATCAATATCTTCCGCGCTGTTGTACCCCTGCACCGATATGCGAATGAAATGCCCCCCCGCCCATTCGATCAGCGGTACCTCAACACGAAAATCTTCGTAAAGCCTCTGTTTCAATGCATGCAGATCGCCAATTTTGGGCAGCGGGGCGATAGCCATTTGATGATAATTTTCAGGTGTTCTGTATAGGGAATCCAATCCAGTCAATTCACAAATTCGGCTTTCGGCCTGCTTCAAGAGAGCATGGCAACGCCGGCGAACGGCCGTCCAATGATAATCCTCCTGGAATTGAATAGCCGCCGGGACAGCCAGGTATGCCGATAAGTCGTTCGTGCCCAACCATTGCAAATAATCCAGGTAATCAGAGCCAAAAGTAATCTCACGATCTTCTCCCCAACCCCAACCTACAACCAGCGGCTCGATCAGGTGCTGCACCTCACGCCGCGCATAAAGAAAACCGGCTCCTTTGGGGCTGCACAACCATTTGTGGCAGTTGCCCAGGTAGAAATCTGCCCCAATCGCCGGCAAATCCAGGGGGATTTGTCCCGGCGCATGTGCTCCATCAATAACAGTCAAAATCCCCACCTCCCGCGCTCGGGAACAGATTTCTTGTACAGGGAATTGGCTAGCCGTTGAGGAACTAATGTGGCTGAGAAATATAACCCGTGTTTGCGGCGTAACAGCCTCCCAAAGTAGATCAATAAGCCGGCCATCACCGGGTAGAGGCAGCGAAATTCTAACCGAATGATAGTCGAAACCTCGTTTGCGGCTTAAAAATTGCCAGACATTATTGCAAGCTCCATATTCATGGTTGGTGGACAAGACTTGATCGCCTCGTCCTAGGTCCAGAGAGCGAGCCACAATATTGAGCGCAAATGTGACGTTGGGCACATAAACCAGGTCGCCGGCATCAGCCCGGACATAATTTCCTAATGTCTCCCGCGCCCTGGCCAAATGCCCTTCGATGTCGGCCGCTAAAAACTGCACCGGCTGCCACTCCAGGGTTTCCTGCCAACGCTGATATGCGGCAAAGACCGGTCGCGGTGTCGCGCCAAAGGAGCCATGATTCAAAAACACGATCTCTGGGTCCAGCATAAACAATGGCTTGATTTCTGCCGGTGCCAGGATAAGCTCAGAATTGAAGTACATAAGATGAGAAAACTATCCGCGATTGGTGTTCTTGTCAATGGAAGGAAAAGAGAGGGGTTCATTGCCGGCTCTCGCCTAGTACATGTTCACCTGTTTATTGAATGATAACTTGACATCTTTATAGCTATTTTATTACTATGTGATTCATTCCATATGGCGAATAGTAATTTTCTGGACCTCCGCGAGAAAATAAAGGAAACAGCAAATATTCGATTGGTTTTCTTCAAAATCAGATTTCGAGCACTTCGGCCGTTAAAAACTCGATCCATGTTCAAAGAGATTGAATATGCAGGAAGATGAGATAATCGATCACCCGCTGCAAAAATGGCAGCAATTGCTTTGGCTGCTGATTGCTTTATTGGCGCCTTTCTTCGTAAATTTTTGGGTAGAGCAGCAATTCGAGGCGTCAAAAGTGTGGTTAGTGAGGTCACTGGTCTGGATTTTGGCCGGACTCTGCCTGGGCGGGTGGTTATTTCGATTGCGCTCAAAGGCGCTCCCCTCACCAATTCGTAATCTTGTGATCGCCCTTTTCCTCGTTCTGACTCTCTCAACTTTGTTAAGCACCAATCAATATATAGCTTTTTTCGGCTCTCTCGAACGGGCCAATGGTTTTTTAACCCAAATGAGTTATATCTTGCTCTACCTTTGTGTCGCCACTCAAATTGAACCCCAATCCAGCCGGCAATTATTGCATGTCATAATTTTTACGGCTGTGCCCATTTGTCTACTTGGCCTGGCACAAGCAGCTGGATGGCAGCCCCTTTCAATATTGACTGATGCCCGCACGCTTATAACAACGACCTTGGGCAGGGCAAATTTTACCGGCGCTTATCTCGCTTTACTCCTGCCGCTCACATTGGCGGCCGCCCAACTAGCGACTGGCCGCCGGCCGCGCATCGCCTACTTTGGGTTGGCCACCCTGGAACTAACTGTCATTGCTTTAACCCAGGCGCGGGCGGCATGGATTGCGGCATTTGTCGCTATAGCCGTGTATCTATGGCTACGGGCCGCGCCCAATTGGTCACGTCCTGTTCGATGGTTGACGATATTAAGCGGAATTGCTTTTCTTGCCGGCGTCTTGCTTTTACTATTGCAACGTGGAATAAGCTATGGTGGTTCGATTGCAGCCCGTTGGACCATCTGGCAAGCAGCACTCCGTCTCCTATGGCCGCGTTTATGGCTCGGCTATGGGGCAGATACATTGGAGCTGCACTTTCCCTCAATTTACCCCCCACAGCTTGTTTACTACCAGGGTCGTGGTGTGGTGGTTGACCGTGCCCATAATTGGCTGCTTGATTGGTCTTTTAATTATGGGGGCGTGGCAACCTTCATCTTTATCGTGCTTGTCGCTTTCATTTTGCGCCTCGGCTGGCAGCGCTTATGCTTCTCTACCGAGCAGGAGTCAGCCGAGCCGGCGCTTCAGAAACCCTTGTTGGCGGCCTGCATGGCAGCACTCATCGCCCATCTTGTTGGAAACCTTTTCTTGTTTGAGGTTGTGGCGACGGCCGTTCTATTTTGGTTGTTAATGGCCATTATCACGGCCGCATCAGCAAATTGGAAGTCTAACACCACCCGAGGACACAGTCCCCTTTGGCTCCGCAAAGTGGTTTTTTCGGCCGTCTTTATTGTCGTGATCTGGGCCGCCTGGCAAGGAAATGGGCGACCCCTCCTGGCTGATAGTCACAATTGGCGCGGAACGCAAAACTTAAGTCAAGGAAATCCAGCAATGGCCTTGAATGAATATACAAAAGCGGTTGAATATCAGCCCCACCGTGCCGCGTATTATGGAGCTGTGGCCTTGACCGCCGCTCAACAAGGTAAGTTTGAGCAGGCTGAACAAGCGCAGCTCCGAGCAATAAACCTGCGCCCAACTGATCCTGTTTTATATACTCAACTGGCTGCAATTTATAGCCACCCGGAATTTGGCCATATCGAGCCGGCTTATGCCGCCTATGAACAAGCACTTGCCCTGGCCCCCAATATCGGACTGATTTATCAAAAATATGCCGATCTTGCCCTGCGTTCCGGGGACGGAGCAAACGCACAACAGCAGGCACAACAAGCCGTTGATCTGGATGCCACAGATGGCGTTGCTTTTGGAATATTAGGGTGGGCGCATTTGCAAAACGGTAATATTTCAGCCGCCAAGAATTCCTTTACCCAGGCGGTTAAGTGGCAGCCGGACTCGGCCGATTTTCATCTTGGGCTGGCCACTGCCTATTTCCAGGAAGGAAACATCGACGCGGCTTACCAGGAGGTGCAGGATAGCTTAATACTTGACCCAACCTATGAACCGGCCATACGTTTTCGAGCAGAATTACAAAATAATCCGATCGGCATATCGTTAAATCGTTAAAGGAGAATCCATGAACCCTAAAAATTACTTTACCCAAATATTCATTATTGTGATTGGGCTGTTGTTGCTTGGTGGATTAGGTGCCTATTGGCCAATTTTAGTGGGCGCCGATACGCTCAAGTCGCCTCTTGGACCGCAGGCAATAATCGCCGACGCCATAGCCTATCAAGGCTATCTGACCGATGAGAATGATGTGCCATTAAATGGCACATTCAGTATGCGTTTCGAAATTTACAATGACCCTACTGCGGGCGATCTGCTCTGGGATAGCGGTCTCAATGATATCGCGGTTTTTGATGGTATTTTTGTTGCTCAATTGGAAATCGATACTGATATTTTCAATGGTGAAGAGTTGTGGGTGGCCCAGACTGTTGAGGGCGAGCTTCTAGCACCACGCCATGAAATTCTACCGGTACCACTCGCCCATACACTACGCCCTGGCGCGGTTGTTAAGGGAACTGCCAGTGCCATCACAAATAATTATCTGCTGGAAGTAGATATGAACAATGATGTTTTTGGTTTTAATCGTGGGGCCATTGCCGCGCGATCGACAACCGGCAATGCTGTTTACAGCCTGGCCCAAAATGGCCGTGCTATTTATGGGCAAACGCAAGACGGCTATGCGGTTTATGGCTTTGACGGTGGCAGCAATGCCAACAGCGGTTATGCCGGGTACTTTTACAGCACAAACGGCATTGGCGTCTATGGGTACAGTAATGGCAACCGCGCCCATCCCAATATTTTTGCCCCAGGGGTTTATGGCCAAAGCAATCAAGGTGTAGGCGTCTACGGCCGCGGGGATACTTCCGATGGTTTTACTTTTTATAATGAGGGCGGCTATTTTGAAGGCGGTAAAGGTTTATATGCCCGGGGGCAAGATCCTGCAGGCGATTTAGGGTACGGGGCACGCTTTTTTAGCGACAATTATCGTGGCATATATGCTCGAGGGGATTCAGGTTATTTCGATGCCTATTTTGGTGGTGACTCTGGAATCAGTACGAACGGCATCGTCAATCGTGCTTCGTCCGTCCAATCCCTTGTCGTCAATCTCGGTGATACAACGATTGAGCCGGGTGATTTGGTGGCGATGGCCGGCATCACGCCATCACCTGAAAATGATCAACAAATGTTGGGCGTGACTAAACTTGAGCCCAACAACCGCAAGGCTGTTATAGGAGTGGCTTCTCAGGCAGTTTCGGCCGAAATCGTGAATATGGTTGATAGTCAAGAATACATCGACTTTGCACCTGTTTCAGGCTCCATTGGCCCCGCCGATTACCTCATAATTATCACTGATGGATTGGCGCCGGCAGTCAACTTGAGCAGCTTAGGGCTGCTAGCCGGCGGGGAAATTGGTGACAAAATCACCTTAGCAGGGAATGGACAGATGAGTCTTGCAAGCAATGAAACTGAAAGTACCATTATTGGGAAGATAGCGGGTCCGGTTGATCCTGCAAAGAAAACAATTCCCTTATTTATTGATATCGATTAGGAGTTCTACCATGAAGATTCGGCGAAAATTATTGTTCATGGCCATAATTTTGCTGTTCATCTCTATTGGAATAGTAACTGCACAGTCGTCCGAAAATTACAACCTGCAGCGTGTAATAATGAGTAGTGGAGAAACATCCGCAGCCCCGAATTACAAGGTTCACGCTGTCCTGGGCCAGCCGGTCACAGGGTTTTCTAACAGCCCCAGTTATGAAAGTACAACCGGCTTTTTATTCCCTTTTCATCACAAGGTGAGCTTTGATATTCAACTACCCATCATAATGAAGCAATGACTTAAGCACCATGCGATGCCGCACATGCCACTATTCGTTTGATTCTCTAGAATCCATATACCCTGTTTTGCTCATTTTCGGCAATCAATTTTGTGACATTTGTCACCTTTAAATATGGCTTTCATCACTTGATCACCACACCCAAAAAAGCAATGATAAGCAATAGACTTGAACATTCAGGCAGATGTTTCTGCCTGCTTGAACTGTTAAATTTAGCTTGTTAAGGAGCCATCCAACAGTTTAAACAAGGAAATTTGAAGCAATAAACCAGGAAAATCTCAACGTCTAATCATACACTTTTGCCTGCGATATGATACAAGGCCTAAAAAGACCAACATTTTAATTTGGAGGTGAAACATCGTGAGCTTTAAAACAAAAGCGCAAGAATTTCTAGCGCAAGAACGCATCGCTGTCGCCGGCGTCTCAGGTGCCAAACCGGATGCAACTGCCAACGCTATTTTTAACCAACTGCGAAAAACCGGGTATTCAGTCATTCCAGTCAATCCAAACTATGAGGCCATTGATGGCGATCCTTGCTATCCCAATATGCAAGCCATTCCTGGCCGCGTTGATGGCGCAGTCATTGTCACCAGCCCTGAGAATTCAAAACAAATTGCTTATGACTGTGTCGAAGCAGGAATCCCCCGCGTTTGGATGCACAACAATACCTGGGCGCCCTCAAGTGTCTCCCCCGAAGGGGCACAATATTGCCGCGATCATGACGTCATGGTCATTGAGGGTGGCTGTCCGATGATGTTCCTGGAGTTTGGGCATAAATGTATGCGCCTGGTATTGGGATTGATGAACCGCTTACCAGATTAATCCGACTTTGGATGATAAATGTCCGGCATAATCCAATCTACAAGCGAGGTGACCATAAAAACACAATTGGATTTCTGATCAAATCTTTCCTAACCCATAGCCATACGCTAAAATAAAGGGTATGGAATTTCCTCTATCAGGAAACCTGGAGAACTTTTATGGATAATAATCTCGTAACAGGACTTGTCCTATCAGCCATCATCGGCGTGGCCTTGTTGGCCGCCTGCGGCGTGATCACTTTCACGCTGCTGTTGGTAGGTATTCTCGCAATATAGTATCAAACACATGAGTAGACAGGTTACAGCCCTGCGAGCCATTTTTAGGTCGCGGGGCTTTTCGCTTTCATTAGGGAGCAGCTTATGCCCGAACCCATTCTGACAACCGCCGTTATCGCCAGTGCCCTGGGGTTTGGGCTGACAGAAGTGGCCAAAGTCTTTGTCAAAAAAGCGGCCGAACCACCCGCCATTGCAGTCGCCAAACCCATATCATCATGGCTGAATAAGAAGCATGACCAAAAACGTTTAGAGGGGGCAGTGAAGGCTGCCTTTGCAGCCATTGAAGCGCCTGAAGATGATGATGCGCTGCTCCGCTACGCCCGCCGCCTGGGCTTTGACCAGTTGCAGGCCGCCGGCAACGATCAGCTACGCCAGGAAGTAGCCCGCGCCGCCCTGCTGATGACCGAACCCGATCCTCAGCTAATTCCGACGAGCCTGTACAATGACCTGCGCTGGCCTCATGAAAATCGCCCCATCCTGGCTACATTCCTTTTCACCCTGCGCCATGAGTTGGAAACTGACGAGGATTGGGGCCCCCTGGTCAAGCAGAGCAACGAGCAAGTCATGCGCGACTATCTGCGCCAATCGACGCTGACCCTGGATGGTATCAAGGGCAATTTTGACGAACTTCTGGCCTACTATAATCTAACTCCAGATAAGGAAGATGGGCTTGCCTTAGAAGAATACCTGGCCTATGTAAGCGAAGAGCACAGCCACACCTCTTTCTTGTTCATTAAACCCGCCGGACGGCGCGACCAGTTAACTACAGAAGCGGAACTGGAAGCGGTATTTGTCCCCTTACAAGTCCAAGACCCACAGGCCGAGGATGAAATGCGCCGCCAAATGGAACGCCAGCAGAAGAAATCGAGCCGGGATAAGGAAGAAGCGGTCTATCACAATCTTACCATCAATGAAGTATTGGCTAAACATCCTGTATTTTTATTGCGCGGCAGGCCCGGCAGCGGCAAAACCACTTTACTGCGCCACCTAGCCACCTGCTTCGCCAACAGTGAAGCGGCAAGCAAGCTGGATTGGCAAGGGGTAGCCCTGTTGCCGATCCTGGTTCCCTTACGCAATTTCGGCCGCTTTCTGCAAGATCATCCTAAAGAGTATACCAGCCCCGCCCCGCTTCCCTTGCGCGATTTCATCGAGGATTACTTTCGCGAGAATCTACTGGATTTGCCGCTCCATTTTTTCCGCGACCGTTTGCAACAAGGTCGCTGCCTGGTCATGCTCGATGGGTTGGATGAAGTCGCCGACCCGGGACTGCGGGCCAGGGTAGCGCGCATTGTCGATAGCTTTATCAAAAAATACAGTCGCAATGGCAACCGCTTCGCCCTCGCTTCCCGCGCCAAAGGCTATGAAGAAGTAGCAATTCATTTGAAGCGGCCCATAGTTTGCAACGTCCAACCGCTGACACCGCAAGGGCGTGATGAACTGGTGCACAGATTGCTTAAGCAGTTCGTGCCTAACAAACGGCGCTGCCGGAAAGAAACTGGGGAACTGCTGCGGGACATCCGCAACAAGGAACGGGTAGAAGAATTATCGCGCAACCCCCTTTTCTGCACGACCCTGGTCCTGGTTTACAAGTACCGTGGCACGACTCTGCCCGAACGGCGGGTCGATGTCTACCAGGAACTGGTCACCTTGATGCTCGGTTTCTGGGAAACGCACCGCGAAGGCGTCAGCGACGTACGCGAACTGGCCATCATGGACGGCACCGGGCGGGCATTCCCGGAAGAGAAAGAAGCGGTGGAAGCCAAGAAGCGGGCGCTCATAAACCTGGCCGATTGGATGCAGCATGAAGGCAAGGCTGAAGTCGAAAAAGGCGCTGCCTTACACCAACTCGCCCGTTACTTTCACGACCGGGAAGGGGCGACCGGTCGCGAAGCGCCAGGTTGGGCCAGGGGCTTTCTCAATGTGGCGCACCAGCGTAGCGGTTTGTTCATCGAGGTCAACCCCGATACTTACACCTTCTCACACCAGAACTTCCGCGAATATCTGGCGGCTACGGCGGTGATCAACCGCACCGATAGCAAAATGATGCAAACCGTCCTGGCCAACGCCGGTAATGCCTGGTGGGAGGAGGTGATCTTGCTGGCTGCTGCCCATGAAAATCTTTCCGACCAGCGCCGTGAACTGCTGCTTAAGCAAATGATCGAAGCGGATCATTTGCTGTTGGCCGGACGCTGCGCCGTGGATGCCGGGGCGCGCCTGCCTGTTCCATTACGCCGTGACCTGCGCCGGCGTCTACATAAGCAAATGATTGATGCCTCACTGCCGCCTCCTGAGCGATTTAATGCCGGGGTTGTGCTGGACAAGCTTGGGTGGCTGCCGCCTGATTTGAACGCCTGGCTGCGCTGCCCGGCTACGGCCGATGATAAACGAGACCTGCTGGTCATGAAATACCCGGTGACCAACAGCCAATACGCCCCCTTTATCGCTGCCGGGAGCTACGATAAGTCGCGCTATTGGGGTGGTGAAGAAAGTGAAGCCTGGCAGTGGCGGAAAAACGAAGGCGTGGATAGGCCACGATTCTGGTACAATCTAGAACTGGGCAAAGAACGGCAAGGCTTTCCCGTGGTTGGCGTTTCCTGGTACGAGGCTGCCGCTTACGCGGCCTGGCTCACTGATCTTTTAGGCCGGGCGGCCGAAAAGGAAGAGGAAGCAATCACTGAACAAGAACAAGCCTTAATCGCCGATCTACTGACTGCCGGAGCCAGGGAAGTCCGCCTGCCTTCAGATGATGAATGGACGCGCCTCGCCGGTGGTAAGGCAAATGGTCGTTATCCCTGGGATCGGCCTAAAGACCCGGTTACGGAATTGAAAGAAATAATAACCCAACGTGCCAATGTATGGGAATCCGAAATTAGCAGCACATCACCGGTGGGCATGTATCCCCAGGGAGCCGGCCATCCATTTGGATTAATGGACCTGGCCGGTAATGTGTGGGAGTGGATCAATGATTGGTATTATGATAATAAAAGTGGCCGGGTGCTGCGCGGCGGGCCTTGGGACCTCAATCAGCTCAACGCGCGCGTGGCGGTCCGCGACAGGTTCAACCCGCACGTCAGGGACGACATTGTCGGGTTTCGTCTTGTCTCCCCGTCGTTTCTGGATCCTGGTTCCTGAATTTCTGGTTTCTGATCCGGGGGGTCTGGGGGTGTTCCCCTCAGCCTCGCGGGGCGATCTCCATTTTCAAGCGGCCATATAAAATGGTAAACGTAGCGCCGGCATCCTTGCCGGCACATGCAAAAAAGATCATCATTTGTAAGCCAAAAAGCATCAGCTTATAATTCGCAAGGACCAATTAGCATGAACCTAGTGTTAAACATGGTTCTTACAGCACCTCGGATACATAAATCATGTTCAATGCCGCTCTTTACAACCTGACTCAATCTTTAGCCGGCGCTCTATTTACGGCCGTCGGACCCATTCGCGCCCAGGAAGAACTCGCTCCTCTGCCTGATCTGTTCAACCTGCGTGCCGGCTATGCGGAAAGTCCGGGCTGGTTCCTGGTCCAGGCTGTGGAATTTGATCCCGAACCCTTGAACGTAAAAAATCTACGCGTGCGCGATACTTATGCCTCTGAAAGCCTGGTCGCCGGCCTGCTGGAAATCATGGCCAGCGAAAAGTGGCTGCACCGCCGGGGAGAGGATTTTTTCCTGAGCGAATTAGGGCAGGAGTTGGCCAGGGAACGGAGGGGACGGCTCACCCGCTGGCTGGCGGCGCTTCAGCCCCATCTGAGTGGGGAGATTGATCGTTTAGAGGAAGGTCTGGCCAAAATCATCCTGGCCAGCATAGAGATGGGCACGCCTCCCGGCAATTGGTGCTTATTCCATTCCCGCAACCGCGCCCCGGCCGATAATGCGCCGGCAGCGGTCAAAGTTTTCCAATATACATCTGACTTCAACGCCTTTCGTGATGACGCACATATGGCCGCCTGGGGGCCTCTAGGCATTGACGGCCGAAGCTGGGAAGCCTTTTCCTTGCTATGTGATGGCAGCGCCGATTCGGCCGCCGCACTATTCGACCAACTCGCTTATCGGGGATATTCTCAAGAGGATTACGCTGACGCTCTGGCCGATCTTGAGCAGAGAGGCTGGATCAGCCGTAAAGAACAATCGGAAGACAACCTGGAAGCGCATTACCGGGTCAGCGCGGAAGGTAGACAGCTCCGCGAAAAAGTGGAAAATTTGACCGATGAATACTTTTTCGCTCCCTGGCAGCAAATAGGTAAGGAAAAGAGCAAGGAAGTAATTCAACTCATGGAACAATTACAAGAAACTTTGCAGGAAATGGGGAGTTCATCAAAATGAAGATCGACACAACCGTGTTAGCGCCGAAACTAGAAGAGATGGCGGCCTATACGCAGGCGGCCGTTGCCAGCGGATTTGACGGTATCTGGACGGCGGAAACCAAGGCCGATCCTTTTCTCCCCTTAGTTCTAGCGGCCGAACATAGCAAGCAAGCCCATATCGGCACGGCTATCGCCGTCACGTTCCCACGCAGCCCGGCAACATTGGCTTACCTGGCCTGGGATTTGCAGCATTACAGTAACGGCCGTTTCATCCTCGGCCGTGGCCCGCAGGTCAAAGCCCATAATGTGCTGCGTTTCGGCGTCAAGTGGGAAAAACCGGTCAAGAAAATGCGTGAAACGATTGAAGCGATCCGTGCCTTCTGGCATACCTGGCAAACCGGCGAGCCGCTGCAATACGCCGGGGAATTTTTCAAGCTGATGTTGATGACCCCCTTCTTTGATCCCGGCCCGTTGGATGTGCCCCCACCCCCCATTTATATCGCGGCCATGAACAAGCTCATGCTGCGCCTGGCCGGGTCGCACTGTGACGGCGTGCACATTCACGCTCTACACAGCGTCAAGTATTTAGAGCAGATCGCCCTACCGGAACTGGCTGTAGGTTGGGAGCGCGCCGGACGGGAGCGGAAAGAGTTTACGATCAATACGGCCATCTTCGCCCTGCCCACCGACGACCCCGAATATGCTGCCTGGGCTGAACATCACATTCGCCAACAGATCTCCTTTTATCTGAGCACACCTGCCTACCGCATCATCGCCAATCTGCATGGCTGGGAGGAAGATTCGCGCCGGTTGAGTGAAGCGGCGCGCAACGGCCAATGGGATGCGATGCCGGGCATGATCAGCGATGAGATTATGGATACGCTGGCTGTTAGCGGTACCTGGTCCGAATTACCGGGAAAAATTAAAGATAAGTACGGTGACTTGCTGGATCGGATCAGTTACTATTTACCATACATTCCGGGAGAGCAAGAAGAAGGCTGGCAGGCCACTATCCGGGGATTTAAAGAGGGAGACTCTTAACACCGAAAAGAGAGGCTTTCGGTATAGTAACCTGACACTTTTACAAAGAGATGATTAATTGGACGCTGATGACGCTGAATTTTTTATTTTCATCGGCGTAATCCGCTCTTGTCCGCGTCCTATTTCTAAACTGTCGGGTAGCTAGGCCTTCGGTTAGTGTTTGCTGGCACCATGGATACCGCTCAAGGTTACCGAATTATAGGGTCAATTTAGCAAATTGACCAACAATAAGGGAGAAGACATCTTGGAACAAATACCTGTCGCTCGCTCATTTATTGACGCCAACGCATTGGCGGACGTTGTCATTCAAAATTATGATATTGGCGAGGATATTGACTGCAAAATGTTCAGCAAACTGCTGCGCACACAGGACAACGACCATTATCGCGTCATGTCCGGGGACCAAAAATATGTTCTGCGCGTCTACGAACAAGGGGATGCCCTGGACCGGCAAGAATCCGATTACCTGTACGAACTGGATTGGCTGCTTTTCCTAAAAGAACAGGATCTATCCGTCTCATCACCGATCCCGCGCAAAGATGGCACTTTACTCGGCAGTCTTAACGCGCCGGAAGGGAAGCGGTATTACACTCTGTTTACATTTGCGAAAGGCAAAAGCATGTCTCTGCAGGACCAGGATCAACTCTATGAATTTGGATCGTGCATGGCCAAAATTCATAACATCTCTAACAAATTTGAAAGCCGGCATAAACGGCGAACGTTGGATATGGCTTATCTACTGGATAAGCCCCTGGAACGCATTAAACGATCATGGGGGCCGCAGCGTTCCGCCAATTTAGATATCCTGCTAACCTCCGCCGAAGATGCAAAAAACAAGGTTTTCTCCTTATTGGGCGAAAATCCAAATCCCAACAGCGACATTTGGGGCGTGGTAAGTGGCGATTTTTCGCATATGAGCGTCCACTTCAATGGTAGCCGGCCGACATTCTTCAATTTTGATCGCTGTGGCAAAGGTTGGCGCGCCTATGACATCGCGTCCTTTCTATCCAATTCCAATCTTCTGCAAGCATCTGCCGGGTATTCGGAGGCCTTTTTTGCCGGTTATTATTCCGTTCGGCCGTTAACAAGAGAAGAACATGCCGCTGTGTCACCCTTTCTAACCCTGCGCCGTATCTGGCGTATGGGTCTCTTCGCCCTGGAAAGTGGCCTGGCCGGTTATACTTTTATGGCCGCGGCATGATTGACGATTTCTAAGTGATAGACAACCTCACCAGCAAATCGTTCTGAGCGACCGTTTGCCCACTACTAATCGCCACTGCTTCAACCCGGCCGCCCACGGGCGCACGGATTTCATTTTCCATTTTCATCGCTTCTAAAACCAGGAGAGGCTGATCGGCTCGCACCTCCTGACCTTCTTTAACCAACACCCTGTTAATCAATCCGGGGATAGGTGCTTTGACCCGGCCATCGCTGCTGCGTGGCAAGGGCGCCGCCACATCCTGGTCTTGAACCTTGACTTTATGCAAACCACTGTAGGCCTTAATCCACTGCTGGCTTTCGTCATACGCCAGTTCATACGGCCGTCCATTAACAATGATCCATTCTACCTCTCCTGAAGGTTGCCCATGCTTAGGAATGACCAAAGACATCTCTCGACCATCAACTTTGACCGGACATCCGTCATCACAATAGGGTGCCAGGATCAATTCAATATCAAAGGTCCGGTTATCAATTGTTACTGCTAATTTAGCCATCTTACATCCTCCTAATGGGGCAAACGCCTGCTGGATTTGTGCCAGCCCCCTTGCAATCGTTCCGCAGCCTGGGGATTAATCTTCTGATTACGGCGCATATAAAGCACGGCCGCGGCCACGGCCAGATCAGCCAGGTGATCTTCCGCCTCCGGCGGCGGGTCATCTTTAAACAACGAAACCCGGAAATCAGTGGTATAAGCACCCGACACAAATTCCGGCGTGCGAACGATGCGTTGCAAAATTGGCAAATTGGTGGCTGTACCGTTAATGGTGAAATCCTCTAACGCCCGTTCCAGGCGCTGTAAACAGCTTTCACGATCCTTGCCCCATACCGTCAACTTGGCCAACATCGGTACGTAAGCCTCAGGAACTTCACAATTACAATAAACATAAGTATCTACCCGCACTTCCGGGCCTCCTGGCAGGCGCACCCGGTTCAAGGTACCCGGAGCCGGTAAGTAATCACGCCAGGGATCATTGGCCCGCACGCGACACATCATCGCCCAACCGTCAAGATGCACATCTTCCTGGCTGTATGAGAGCTTCTCACCGGCTGCAATGCGAATTTGCTGCTCGACCAAATCGATGCGCGTTTGCATTTCCGTTAATGGATGCTCTACCTGGATACGTGACTTAATCTCGGTAAAATAATAGTTGCCTTGCTCATCAACAATAAATTCGACTGTACCGACGTTTTCATAATTAAAAAGACGTGCCAGTTCAAGCGCCGCTCCCCAGATTTCCTCACGCAATTCCTGGCTGACACAAAGAGAGGGTGCCTCTTCCACGATTTTATGGCCGTTTTGTAAGACCGAGCCTTCTCGTTCCCCCAAATGAACAATATGGCCATGTTGATCGGCCATGATTTGCACGCCAATCTGGTAAGCAGGCAAAATCGCCTTTTCCAAATATACACGTCTGTTGCCATAAACTGCCTGACCTACGGCCTGGGCTTGTTGGACATTTCGTTTTAAGTTTTGGAGTGCGTTGGTAAGCCTTTCACCTCGCCCGCGACCCCCACTATATGGTTTGACGATAAGCGGATAACCCAACTGTTCGGCGGCGGCTTCGGTCTTGTTAAAGTCGTCATCACCAAATGATTCGGGGGAAAAATCAGGTGTCGGAAAACCGGCGTCGCGGGCAGTTTGCAGCGCTTCCACCTTGTTGCGCAGTACGCCGATAACCTCGGCCGGTGGACCAATAAATGTGAGGCCGGCATTTTGACAAGCGTCAATAAATTCAGCCTCTTCCGCTAAAAATCCATATCCGGGATGGATAGCATCGGCTCCCATTCGTTGGGCGATTTCAATAATTTTGCGGCCGTCGAAGAGGTCTTTAGGTGAATTCAGGAGCACACTTTCATCCGCCAGGCGTACATGCAAAGAACTGCGGTCGCTGGCATCATAAATGGCGACGGTCTTTATGCCCATCTCGCGACAAGTACGCACGATACGAACACCGATTTCCCCACGATTGGCTATCAATATTTTCTCAAACATCTATTTACTCCATCAATCTCCGTAGAACAAACTTTCCAGTTTGTTCCCTGCGCAAGCTAGAAAGCTCACGCTACATCGTAGAACAAGCTTTCCAGCTTGTTCAAGGCGCAAGCTAGAAAGCTTACGCTACTATTACATAGGGGAAATCCCATGCTTACGCGGCACATGCCTTTCACGCTTGGACAGGGTCAATTCCAGGGACTTAATCAAAATGCGCCGGGTATCTTGCGGCTCGATCACATCATCTATCAGCCCGCGTGCGGCGGCGTTATAGGGATTGTTGAAATTCTTTTCGTAATCATCAACCAGTTCCTTACGTCGCGCCTCCGGATCTTCGGCCGCCTGTACATCGCGCCGGAAAAGGATATTCACCGCCCCTTCTGCGCCCATCACGGCAATTTCGGCATTAGGCCAGGCATATAGCAAATCACCGCGCAGACCTTTACTGCTCATCACACAATAAGCGCCGCCATAGCTCTTACGTAAGATGACCATCAGCTTGGGAACCGTCGCCTCGCTGTAAGCATAAATCATGCGCGCGCCGTTGCGGATAATCCCGCCATATTCCTGGGCCGTTCCCGGTAGAAAACCAGGTACATCTTGCAGCGTGATGATCGGTACATTATAAGCGTCACATATGCGAATGAAGTGAGTAGCCTTAATTGACGCTTTAATATCAATACATCCGGCCAGAACCAGGGGCTGGTTGGCCACGATACCCACGACATAGCCATTAAGGCGGGCGAAGCCAACAACCATATTTTCAGCCCAAAGCTGATGCACTTCAAAGAATCGGCCGTCATCGACGACGCTGGTGATCACCTGGCGCACATCATATGGTTTGTGCGGATCAGTGGGAACCAGGCGCTCTAATTCAGGACACAATCGCTGCGGATCGTCCAAAGGCGGAATATACGGTGGATCGTCCTGGTTGTTGCCCGGCAGATAGGACAGCAGCGTGCGCACCCGGTCCAGGCATTCACGATCATCTCCGGTCAAGAAATGACAAACCCCGCTCTCCTGGCTGTGCATCAAGCCTCCGCCCAACTCCTCGAAACTGACATCTTCCTGCATGACCGCCTTAACCACATTAGGCCCGGTGATAAACATGAAACTTTGGCTGGTCATAAAGACGAAATCGGTCAATGCCGGGGAGTAAACTGCGCCGCCTGCGCATGGACCCATGATTAAGGAAATCTGGGGAATGACGCCGGAGGCTTCACAATTTGCGTCGAAAATGCGGGCGTAACCGCCCAGGCTGTCGACGCCTTCCTGAATCCGCGCCCCGCCGGAGTCGTTGATGGAAAGAAAAGGGCAGCCATACTTGATAGCCATGCGCATCGCCTTGACGATCTTGTTAGCGTGCATTTCTCCTAAAGAACCGCCCATTACTGTGGCGTCTTGTGAGGCCACGAAGGCGCGCCGGCCGTTGATCAAGCCGAATCCAGTCACCACGCCATCACCAAACCTGGAGGTCTTCCCATCCAGGTACTGATCGTAGCGAGGCGTTACCAGCGTATCAATTTCCGTGAACGTGCCTGGGTCAAACAGTAAATCAATACGCTCCCTGGCTGTCAGCCGCTTTTTAGCGTGCTGGCGTTCGATACCCTTTTCCGTGCCTTGGGAAATCCCCTTTCTTTCCTTTAGTTCCTCAATATAAGAGTCCATATTACGCATGTTGATAAATCTCCTGATTCACTTCTATCGCCAGTGTCAGAACATAATCTGATTCGGCTTTCAACCAACCCTGCAATGGCGGGTAATGGCCACCTGCACCCTGACGCCAATTCATGGAGAAGGGAATCCATTGCTTTGATTCTTGTTGATAATCCTTAAACCGGCATTCGATTTGCCTTGTGTCCAAACGCAATCCTTCCCGAACTGCTTTAAACGCCGCTTCCTTGGCGCTCCATATGGCCGTCACCCAAAAATCACGATGTTCAGGTAAAGTCTGCTCAAGGAATTGTTGTTCATTTTCACTGAAATAATTTTCAGCAAAGGTCGCTGGTCGCCTTTCAATCCATTCTAAATCGGCGCCAATTGCATAGTTCTCCCTGTTTATGACGGCACATAGAGCCGTATCATTGGAATGGCTGATGGAAATGGAATATTGATGATCCGGGTGCAAGATGGATGGAGCAAGATGGACACGCGGTGCGCCATCATCCCCGGCTAATATCCCAATAGTCGTAAAAGGAATCCTTTGGCCGCTTTGCTGATAAATCACTTGTTGTAAAAGGTGTTTGGCGGTCCAGCGCCCTAATAGCCAATCCTTTCTTCGTTTTTCAACTTGCAAGTTGTTAAAAACGGCCGCTTCCTTAGCGGTTAGAAAACCTGAGGGAGCAACGGCCTGGGCTAACGCCGGATGAGCATCAGGCGTCTGGATAAGCCACTGAATCACAACATTTTGCAGGGGCGAGTTAACACTCGCCCCTACCCTCACATTTGTTCCTAGCTTTCAACCCCAGGACGGGACACCGTACGATAGCTGCGCAGAATGACATAGACATTACCGGTCTCATCGACCACTTGCGCGTCGAAGCTCTGTCCACCATCGGCCGTTTCCAGGAGCACATAAAGCCGTTGGCCTTCCGCTTCTTCAGCTTGACGGAGGGGAATGACCTTGTCAAACCCCAAGGGGAAAGCCATCCCGTTTTTCACTTCGATACTCCACTGAGCGGCCGCTTGGAAACATGCTTCCACTAAGCGTGGGGCAATGAATGAACGGGCCTCTGCCGGTTCTGTGTTGGGTGGCAGGTCATGAGCAATTAAAGCCGTGGCTTTGTCTCCATCCACCTGCACCCGTTCCAAAACCTGGTACGCCGGACCATGGAAAAAGATTTCATAGATTTCGTCAGCCGTGGTCGTCAGACGCTCCGTTTCAGGTGCTGCAAACGCTTCCCTAACTGCTTGCGGCGCATCTTTGGTCAGACGAACATCAGCGAGGAAATGATCCTGTTCTCGTATGGGCAAACCTTCACGCGCCGGTTTGGTAATCGACCGCAGACCTGCGCGGACAATGAGATCACCATTCTCTGCCGGTTTGGCCGCAGCTCGCAGATAAAGGGTGCGCGGTTCATTGCGGAAGAACTTGAAAGCGCCCATCATCTGCTCGTTTTCCACCGCCGCCACATGGCAATCAGGGGCGAGGAGCGATGCCAGTTGGGCCAACGCTTCCGTGGCCATCACGCCGGGCAGCCAGGGTGTGTCCTCATCGGGGGCATGATCAAATAGGAAGGGCTGTTCCGTTGGGTCGAGTGGTGTCTCCACCTGCAGCCCACCATACAGATTGGCCGCTGTGATCCGGCCGATCATCAAGCGATCGCCATGCTGCTCCCGGAGCCATTGGTTAGCTTTATCCAGGTCAAGGCCACCACTTTCATCAAGCTCGCTGGTCATGATGCCCAGCGCACCACCGACAAGAATTTCTCCGCTGAAACCGCCGGCAACCAGTTCGCGGCGCACCGTGGGCACGCCGGATTCCGGCGGCAGCATATCAATTCCCAGGGCTTTCATAACCGTAGGCACCGATCCGCGGGCGGCCATTCCGATATCGCCCCAGGCCGTCCAATCAATGGCAATGGCCTTTGTTTGCGGCCGTAAGTGACGCATGTTGCTGGTGATCTTGCAGAGCAGATCATTGGCTGCGCTGTAATCACTTTGGCCATTGTTTCCGAAACGTCCGGCAACGGAGCTAAAGCAGATGGTTGCCCCCAGAGATAGATCTTTAGCCGCATGTAGTATGTTAAAGAAACCATCTGCTTTGACATCGAACACCAGGTTAAACTGCTGCGGCTCTTTATTTGGTAGTGTCCGGTCTACTAATAAACCGCCGGCATGGATCAGAACGTCGATCCGCCCATAACTCTCGCCAATTTCCGCGATCACCGCACTGATCCGTTGGCTGTCCATCAAATCAACTGCGTGGTAATGTGCCGTGCCGCCGGCCATTTCTACAGATTCGATAGCCCGCAGCGCGGCCTCGTCCCGTTCAATGGCCATCATCTGTTTGTCGATTTCCACAGGCGTCGGCCGTTTCCCTGCCGCCCGTGCATCTTCGATCAACTGCCGCTTTAAGGCATCTTTATCCTGGCGGAATAGTTGAATCGCCGGGTCGTCTGCATCGGGTGCTTCCACCAGGTCCAGCAGGTAAAAGATGCCCTGGCTGGCCGCAGCGAGATCGCTGACGATTTCACTGGTGATGCCACCGGCCGCACCGGTGACCACAAACACCGTTTCCTCGTTCAGATCCAGGCCAGGTTGGCCATCATCGGCCGGTTGTTCTTCCAGGGTAATCGTATATCGTCGGTCCTGGTAATAACCTACTTCTACGATACCCGGGTCCTGCAAGGTCTCGGCAATGATCCGGTCCGCGGGCGCGGCCGTTTTACGGCCGGTTTCAAAGTCAACGACCTTGACCAGCGGTCCTTTACCTTCCGTGCGCAGGCGCTGTTCAATTTCATAGGCCTTCGTAAACCCGCTTACCGCACCGCCCAGGGGCGCTGATGCGCCCTCTGAACCGTAGCCGAATAAACCGCCTAAACGAGTGGCAGCGACCAGGAATGTGCCCGGTTTGTCAACACTTTCATACAAAGCGCGCATGACATGGTACAGTTTCTTGACCCGCTGCTCATTGTGCTGTCGCCAGGCATCCAGGTCCATCTCATCGAGAAGTGGCTCAACATCAAAGGCAGGCAGCCAGTAAATACCGGTCAAATCACCTGCTTGCTGCCAGGTATTTAGCTGCTCAAGCAAACCATCCGCATCTAATTCGGGATCGAGCATTAATACGTCAACCCCTAATTTCTCCAGTCGATTGGATAGCGCAGAGGCCAGGCCCGACTGGTCAGGCATAACGATCACCCGGCTGTTCTCGTCCAGGGTGACGCCGCTCTCTTTGCACAGATCGAGCGCCGGCCGCAGGCTGGGAACCGGTACACGACGCGGCATCTTATCCGCATCTTCCAGATTGTATTTCGTTCGCGCCGGAACTGGCTCAGGTTTTTCGCCTGCCTCAACCGTTTCATGAGCCGCTTCTGCCACGGCCGACCCGGCCAGATCAGGACGCATCTCATGCACAAAACCGATCACCTTTTCCAGGGTATCATAATCGCGCAGATTCAAATCTTCCTGCTGGGGAATGTCGAATGTTTCGCGGATGGCCAGGAAAGTCTCCGCCTGTTTGACCGTATCAATGCCCAGGTCCGCTTCCAGATCCAGGTCCAATTCCAGCATGTCAACCGGGTAACCGGTCTGCTCTGAAACAAGCGCCAGCACTCTGGCAGCCACCACATCCTCAGCACTTTCTGAGGTGGCAGGGGGTGGTGTGGAAACCGCTTCAGGCTCTGAGGTTGCCGCTAAATCAGGACGCATGTCCCTGACAAAACCAATCACTTTTTCCAGGGTATCATAATCGCGCAGATTCAAATCTTCCTGCTGGGGAATGTCGAATGTTTCACGAATGGCCAGGAATGTCTCCGCCTGTTTGACCGTATCAATGCCCAGGTCGGCCTCCAGATCGAGGTCAAGCTCCAGCATATCTTCCGGATAGCCGGTCTGTTCTGCGACCAGGGCGATCACTTGGGCAGCAATTTCATCCTCCGCCGGTTCAGTTTGCGGCACGGCCGGTGCCGGTGTAGTAACCGGCGTGGCGGGTGGGACTGCGGCCGTCGGAGATGTTACTGGTACCGGTGCCGCTTGTGCCAAGTCAGGACGCATTTCCCTGACAAATCCAATCACCTTCTCCAGGGTATCATAATCGCGTAGATTCAAATCTTCCTGCTGCGGAATGTCGAATGTTTCGCGAATGGCCAGGAAAGTCTCCGCCTGTTTGACCGTATCAATACCCAGGTCGGCCTCCAGATCGAGGTCAAGCTCCAACATAACTTCCGGATAGCCGGTTTGCTCAGCCACCAGGGCGATCACTTGGGCAGCCACCGGATCTGCATCAGTGTCGGCCGTAGGCATTGGTTCAGCAGGAGTCACTGGAACCGGGTCCACAGCAGGAGCCACCTGGGGCGTTATTGGCGTCGGCATGACCTTTACCAGGTCAGGTCGCATCTCTTTCACGAAACCAATCACCTTCCTCAGCGTTTCATAATCACGCAGGTTCAAATCATCTCTTTGCGGGATGTCGAACTTTTCACGAATGGCCTGAAAAGTCTCCGCCTGTTTAACGGTATCAATTCCCAGGTCCGCTTCCATGTCCAGATCAAGGTCCAGCATATCTTCCGGATAGCCGGTTTGCTCTGCCACCAAGGCGATAACCTGGGCAGCTACCCCATCAACTTCCCCTGTTGGCGCTGCGGCCGGAGGAGGTGTCGTCTCCACTACAGGCGCTGCGCTCGGAGTTGAGATAGGAGCTGTTGTTTGGGAGTCCGTCACAGCCAGGTCAGGTCGCATCTCTTTCACGAATCCGATGACCTTCTCCAGCGTATTGTAATCACGTAGAGAGAGGTCGCCCCGTGCAGGGATGTCAAATTCTTCTTGAATAGCCCCAAAGGTTTCCGCTTGTTTAACCGTATCAATACCTAGATCAGCTTCCATGTCCAGGTCAAGGTCGAGCATATCGGCCGGATAGCCGGTTTGCTCTGCGACCAGGGCTACCACGCGCTCGGCAACCGGATCACTGATTTCTGCAGGTACCTCCACCGGGGGCGCAGGAGCAGGAACCGCTGCCGGTTTTGGAGCAGCTTTGACCTCCGGCTGCGGTGGAGCAGCAGGGGCCGGCGTTACCGGTGTTTTGGGCGGGGCCGGCACTGGCACCGGTTGGGGAGCCGGTTGCAAATCCGGCATGACCATACGCGCCGGCTGCGGGATGGAGCCAACACCGTCTGCCTCAATCGCCCGAACGGTGGGTCCTGTGCCATACTGCCAGCGGCTGGGAGCCACCGCATTCGTGGGTGCACCCTGGGCCTTAATACGTAGGACGCGCTTCACGACCTCCGTCTCGGCCTGATCATAACCACTCACATCAGCCAGCCAGCGATCATACAATCCTTTATTATCAACACGATCCAATCCACCTGGAATTCGCCGGGTGAGCGTCAATGATATTTGCGAGCCAAAACCGGCCGCCAGATGAATAGCATATTTCACCGGATACCGGCCGCCGCGGCTCAAGTTCAAGGGTCCAAGATTGGGGTCGATCTCCTTAAAGTTCGGTACAGGGGGGACGATGCCATGTTCAAGGATTTTTACCGCAATTACATCTTCCACACCAACGCCCATCGGGTGTCCTGTGAAACCTTTGGTGTTGGCGATGATAATATCACTCGCCGATTCTCCAAATGTGTGGCGTAAGGCGGCTACTTCAGCGGAGGCGCTTCCGCCACGAGCCGGGGTGTAGGTCTCATGAGACATGAAGACGGAATTGGGAGCGATAGCATGGCGATTCAGGCCAAAGCGCCGCTCAGCCGCCGTCACCAGGTTATCCATGACCATGGATATATGATCTAAATCCAATCGCGTGCCATGAAAGGCGCTGTTGGAGGTTTCACTACTCAGTAACTCAACGATACCGCGCATACCCCGTTCGCGCAGAGCATCCTCGCTTTCCACAACCAGGCTACAAGCGCCCATACCCATAATCGTGCCATGACGGCGGCGGTCAAAGGGCAAAGCCGCTTCATCAACACGGTCGCTGGTGGTTACAGCGCCGGTCGCCAGGAAGCCGGCACCGACCCATTCCATCAAGTTATTTCCAGTGACAATGTCGCCGCCGATGACCACTACCCGCCGGCAGCGGCCGCTGCGGATCCAATCCTCGGCAATGGCAATCCCTTGAGCCGTACTCGCACAAGCCGCATTGACATGCGTATTCGGCCCGCGGGCGCCGATATACTGCGCAAACTGGGAATGACCCATGCTCAAAATTCGGAACAGAAAGCGCCGGTCAAACACATAGGGATTGGCTTCCATTTGCAACTTCAATTCCCCGATGCGACGGTTGATTTCATTTAGCGTATCGGCATCTTTGGTATAGCGTTTCAAATCTTCCAGCCCTTCTCGTTGGGCCAGTCGATTTTCCCACTCGTAATAACGCTTAAACTCATCCGCAAAACGATCACCGCCTGGGAAAGCGCTGGCGAATATAACACCAGTATCATCCCTCATTGACTCCGGCAGCATCCAGCGATCAGGTAGATACTTACCGGTTGTCGTGTAACGGTAAGTCTGAACCAGGGGAATCCCCGCTTCGCGCAGGGAGTCCAGACCGGCGGCCATGGCCAGTTGGGTGGTCATATCCAAAGCTTCAATCAGCTTTTCCGGGACACCATATTCCTCGGCCAGGTCGAAAGGACCGGGGCGTCCGGCCAATTTAATGACTTCATCAGGATCAGTGATCGTGACGAAACTCCCATTGCCATCAGCCCCCTTCACCAGGCGTGTGATTCGTTTATCAACTATCATACGGCGGAATCTTTCAGGGATTAAGTCCACGAATTGTTCGCCGCGTAAGATGCGCATGGCATTGTCCGGGTCCATTACCGGCTTTTCTGCTCCGGGCAATCCTAACCCGGTACCGCTAATCACCACCGATCCATTGGGCGGCAAATTACGGTCGTAAGGTTTATCCATTTGCCGGCCTGGTTGAATACCCTGGCCGATTGCTTGCTGCACGGCCTGAGTCACAACCTGGGACAATACCTCCATCGACGGCATGTCCCCATTGACGCTATGTTCGGAAGCGTTTTCCTTAGATTCAGGCATGGGTTGCTGCTTCTGAATTTCGTCGGGAACCGCTCCATTGCTGCCCGAATAACCGGCAGCATAGAGTCCGCATAAAGCCTGGTTAAATGAGGGCAGCTCACCGGTCTTGGGATGCATCGTCATCAAAGCCTGCACATCATCCTTATCGGCGAAGACATCGCGCGCAAAGCCGCGTAATGCTCGCTTGGGACCAACCTCGACAAACATGCGCACACCGGCGTCATAGAGCGTCTCTAAACCCTTGACCCACTGTACGGGTGAGGCAACCTGCTGCCGCAAGATGTCTTTAATTCCCTCCACTGTCTGCGGGTAAAACTCACCGGTCAGATTGGCCACCAAAGGCATAGTTGGTTCGGAAATATGCAATCGGTCCAACACTTTCCTTAGCGGCGCGCTGGCCGGCGCGACGATCTTGGTGTGGAATGCGTGGCTTACCGGAATCATGATGGCCCGGTATCCTTTTTCCTCAAACAAGGCCGCCGCTTCTTCAACGGCCGAACTGGTTCCACCAACGACGCATTGACTGGTGCAGTTGATATTGGCCGGAACGACATAGCCATCGACTTCTTTTAATGTCTCCATCACCACATCATAAGGAGCCAGCACGGCGGCCATTTTGCCGTTGTCATCCAATTCAATTCTGCTCATTTCGCCGCCGCGAGCCGCCGATGCTTCCAGGGCATCTGCGAATGGCATAATGCCCGCAGCAATAAGCCCGGCATATTCCCCCAGAGAATGGCCCATAACCATATCCGGCTCAAAGCCATATTGGGCCAGGAGCTTAAGGATGGCGATATCCAAAGTCAACATCGCCGGTTGTGTAATTTCTGTTTGCATCAAACCAAATTGGGCTTGCATGACGGCCGTAGAATCGTCGGGATCGACAAATATTTTTTCGGTTAGCGGTTCACCCAAAATAGGCTCCATTACCTCGTCCGCTTCTTCCAATACCTCGGCAACAACCGGTGAGATTTCCTTCAACTCGCGGCCCATATTGACATATTGGCTGCCCTGCCCAGGGAACAGAAAAGCGATTTTACCTTTTGGCTTGCCGCTTCCGCGAAAGATTCCCTGCGCTTCTACCGCTTTCCAGGCCTGTGGGTTGTCAAATCCCATGACCTTACGCGCCTTATGCACGCGATCCAGCAGTTCCGCATGGTCGCTGAAATCAATCACCAATCGTTCATTGGCTTCAATATCGACCTGCCGGGGTAAAAGCGCTTTAGATGGTGCCCATCCTCCTTCAACGCGATTTATCAGGGTGTCAAGCTTATCTTTCAATTCGGTAGGTGTAGAAGCACCAATAGCCAAAATTCCGCGCACCGGTGCTGGTCTTTGCGTTTGCGCTACAGCGTTTGTTGGCGTAACCGGCAGGGATGGACTCTGAACAACCTGGGCTTCATCCTCATCCGCTGTCAGCGCGCCAGGAACATGTTCTTCCAGTACAATGTGGAAGTTCGTCCCACCAAACCCATAAGCGCTGACACCACAGCGGCGTGGCGTGCCATTACTGCGCTGCCACTCCTGAGGTTCATGCACTAAATAAAATGGAGAATTTTCCAGATCAATATTGGGGTTTTCCTTTTCGGCGTTCAAAGTGGGGGGCAGCGTCTTATGATGCAAGGCCATGGCTGCCTTAAGCATGCCCGCGGCCCCTGCCCCCGCCTTCAAATGACCAACATTGCTCTTGGCCGAACCTAAACCAATACTTCCCTTTGGTGCCTGTCCAAAGATCTTATTTAAACTATCAAATTCGACCACATCCCCGACGCGCGTGCTGGTTCCGTGGGCTTCTACAAGTGTCGCCGTTGCGGGATCAATCCCGGCGTTTTCCCAGGCACGCTGCAAGGCTAACTGTTGGCCGATAGGATTGGGTGCCGTGATCCCTTTACCCTTACCGTCGCTGGAGCCACCGACACCGCGAATTACGGCGTAAATCTTGTCGCCGTTGCGTTCAGCATCTTCCAGCCGCTTCAAGAGAAAGACGGCCGAGCCTTCGCCCATCACAAAACCGTCAGCCCCTTCCCCAAAAGGCCGGCTGCCCGTGGCGCTCAGGGCACCAATCTTGCAAAATTTAACAAAACTAGACACATTCATCATGTGATCGACACCGCCGGCGATGACGGCATCGACGTGATGTTCGTTTAACAATTTAACCGCGTCACTAACGGCCGCGAAACTGGATGCGCAGGCAGCATCGGTGATGTAATTAGGCCCACGCAAATTGAGCATGCTGGCCACACGCCCGGAAACAATATTGGCCAGTTCGCCGGGCATTGTATCTTCGGTAATCGGTGGAAACTGTTCATCCACCCGCTCCCGCCACTGGCTTAAAATCGAAGCCCGCACATCCTCAGGGAGTTGGTTAAAATCGCTTACCGATTCCAGGATATGGGCATATTCGGGAAAGGAGATGCGCAAGTTGGTGACGTAGTGCATCTCGCCACCCATAGCTGTGCCGAGTATCACCGCCGTATTTTCAGTATTTAACGGCCGTTCCGGATAACCATAATCTTCCAAGGCGCTGGCGGCAATCGTCACCGCCCATTTCTGCCCCTCATCTAAAGCCTCAGCGACCTTAGGCGGCATGCGAAATTTGCGCCAATCAAATTCAAAATCGCGAATCCAGCCACCGATCTTTGAATATGTTTTATCCAAAGCTGACGGATCAGGATCGTAATAATCATCCGGATCCCACCGTTCCGGTGGAACCTCGGTGATGCTATATTTTTTGTTAACAATATTGTTCCAGAAGTCGTGCGCCGATGGCGCATCCGGTAAGATGGCCCCCACCCCCACGATTGCAATTGCTTTCTTCTTTGAAGTCAGCATGGGACACCTCTTAATAATCTCTAGCGGAATGCTTTGTTTAAGCGATCCCGAGCAAAATTCATATCTTCAATCAGGCCGTTCTGAGCCTGGTAAATTCCTGGTAAATTCAGTGAGTTGGCTAAATCAGGATCGGTTTGCCCTGCGCCAATCGCCCAACGCAAACCATCCGTTGCTACCTTCAAGGCAGCATCGCGGGCATGGATGCGCGACAGAGCCTGGCGGGTCGCAACATCCAGACTAATGGCTTCTGTAGGATGGGACTGCACGCGTTCAGCAAATACAGCCGCTGTTTCCGTATAAGCAATCAGTTCGCCAAGACGGAACAACACATGCTGGTTACGTGTCAAGCGGTCAATCCGGCAGCGTTCCAAAATGACCGCCAGTGCGCGCATCGCCATGGCAGCGTATCCGGCGCCATTTTCCGGCTCCTGCGCCTGCACCTGGTCCAGTCGCGCCGCCCATTCCTCATAAAAGGCGCCGCGGGACATCAAATGCTGCCGCCAGCGGTCTCGGGCAATGGTCCACTCCATAATTTCCGAGGTCCCTTCGTAAATAGTAGTAATGCGTACATCACGCTTGATTTTCTCCACCATATACTCCTTGGTATAGCCATAGCCACCCAAGGCTTGAATCGCATCTTCGGCGGCTTTGTTGCCCGCCTCCGTGCCCATGAATTTGGCCACAGCCCCTTCTGTCTGAAAGCCTTCATCGTCGCTGTCCAACTCTTCGGCGACCCACTCAATATAAGCACGCGCCGCTTCCAGCCGCGCTGCGTTAGGCACGATAAGTTTGTGGGTATAACCTTGTTTCTGATCCAGGGTCTCTCCGGCTTGAATGCGCTCATGGGAATAGCGGATGGCCCGCTTGAGGGCATCCCAACCGGCTCCTAGCCCAAAGGTGCCTACCATGAGCCGTGTGTAACCAAAAACAGCCTGGGCTTGAGCCAGTCCCTTCCCTTCCTCATTGCCAACCAGTCTTTCAACTGGAACCTTGACATCTTCTAAGAAAAGTGCGGCCGTATTGCTGGCTCGAATACCATGTTTATCTTCCGGTTTGCCAAATGTAAAGCCATCTGCATCTCGTTCGACAACGAACCAGGAGGGACCGCCTGGAGCAAGCGCCAAAATAGTATAAAGGTCAGCTACACTGCCGTTGCTAATCCACTGCTTGCGGCCGTTAATCTTATAACCTGTGACCTGGCCATTTTCCTGGACCGGTTCAGCGCGTGTGCTCATGGCCGCCAGGTCGCTGCCCGCCTGTGGCTCCGTGGCGCCATAAGCCATCAGCAGGGACTCTTCGGCGATGCGGCCGAACCAATGACTTTTTTGCTCCTCCGTGGCCCCCACGCGAATGGGATCGGAACCTAAGAATGTGGCCAATACACCTGTGGCCACTCCCAGGTCGATAGAAGCCATCAACTCCGACACCCGGTAAATATCATAAGCGCCGCCACCCAGTCCGTCATACTCTTCAGGGATGAAGAGCAAATGCAAACCAAGCTGCATCGGATCATATAGCTCCTGCAACACCTCATTCGGAAAGCGATCTTCATGATCCAACTCCAGCAAAAAATCGTTGGTCAATTTACGCTCTGCATATTTCTTCAGCGTATCTAAGATCATCTCCCGCGTTTCTTTGTCCAATCCTGCCATGCTAACGCTCCTTCAGTTCTGGTAGGGTAATTTGGCAAATTACCTGACTTTTCCTATTGAATAAGATTCAAGTCCATACAAAAAGCCAAGGTGCTTGACTCCCTTGGCTCCCATGCATGGACTATTTTTTTGCTTTAATATGTGAATGTAATCAATCCGGATAAAGGGATTCCAACCACAAGCCCGGCTTTTAAGCGCACGATGCAACAAAGGCAATGTACTTTAAAAAGCCGGGCTTTCTTCCTCTTCCGGCAGACATTAATCAACCTGTTTGGAAATGCTCAAGCGCCATTGGCGCTGTACACCTTCAAATCAAGGTGAACTCATTATAAAACATGGAAACAGATTAACAGAGTGACATGTGTCATGTATTTACCATGTCAAAAAGCATAACGCACTGTGTCAAAAGGGAAAACATACCCCCGCCAGGACTCGAACCTGGGCTCCCGGCTTCGGAGGCCGGTGCTCTATCCTCTGAGCTACGGGGGCTTGCGCATTACCAATTTTTCCATAGGGGGGATTGATTGTCAAATTAAGAAAGATTGGTCCAATTTCCAAAATTAGACCAATCTAACTGGCAAACAAATGGGTTAAAACCGTTGTCCCCGCCCCACCCACGCTCTGTAGCATGGCAACACGCGGATCATGAAGCTGGTTAGCGCCGGCCTGCCCCGTAAGCTGAGCCACGATCTCGCAGGTCTGGTATAACGCCGTGGCTCCAATGGGATGGCCGCGCGCCTTAAGCCCGCCCATGGTGGCGATGGGAATTCGGCCGTCCAAACCGATTTCCCCCTCAGCCGCCAGCCGCCAACCCTGCCCTGTCCCGGCAAAGCCGGTTGCTTCCAGAATAAGACAGGCCATGATGGAGAAGGCGTCGTGCAATTCAAAAAAGTCAATATCCTGCTTCTTAATGCCTGCTTGACTGAATGACTCCGCGGCCGAAGCGCGCGAGGCAGCCAAATGTAACGGATCAGGGCGATCGCTGATGCGGAACCGATCCGTTTTGGCTGATGAGGCGATAATTTCTACCGCCCGGTCGCTATATTTTTGGGTGTCATCCAGGGGAGCGATGAGCACGGCCGCTGCGCCATCGGAAACAGGGGAACAGTCCAGCAAGCGTAAGGGCGGGTAAATCAAGCGCGAATTGGCTACCTGTTCGGCTGTGAACTGGCGGTCGTTAAACATGGCATTACGGTTATGCCTGGCGTTGCGGTGGGCATTCACCGAAAAATGGGCCAGGGCATCGGGTGGCAGATGGTATCTGTCCAAATATTCAGCCATCAACAAGGCATTTTGGCTGAGCAAAGTCTTGCCATCGGGCACTTCGCTGCGCGCGTCGAGAGCTTTGGCCAGGGCGGCCGTCGGCACTTGTGCGCTCATCTTCTCCACCCCAACAGCTAATGCCAAATCAACAACACCAGACCCGACGGCCAACACGGCTACCCGTAGAGCTGCCGCCCCGGTGGCCGTGGCCGCACGAACCTGGATGGCTTCAATTCCAGCCAGACCAGCCTCGTCGGCGACCAGGGCAGCCAGGTGTTTCTGGGCTTGTAATTCGTCGCTGAGCATATTGCTCAGGTAGAGGGCCTGCACCTTCTCCTTAGGAATTTCACCCAGGGCCTTTTTGATAGCCGCCGCGCCCAATTCGCGCAGACCAGGTTCATGCTTTTTACGTACCGGCACTTGCCCAGTGCCCACGACGGCGACTCTTCTCATTGTTCGTCTCAAGCCCGACCGTAAAGCTCGGTCATTTCTTTTAGCCGGCCGGCGATATCGTCGCTGAGCATTTGCGCTTCATAGCGCCACTGCCAGTTGCCGCTGGGCTTGCCGGGAAAGTTCATGCGCGCTTCATTGTCCAGGTTCATCAGATCTTGCAGGGTGGAGACGGCCGTGTCGGCCACAGAGGCATACCCCAGCCGGGTCAAATCCCAGGCGATATTATCCCCGCTGCCCACATTTAAATAGCTGAGAACGTGTTGCCGTTCATCTTCGCCGGCATTAGCGAACCACCCGCGTACGGTCTCGTTGTCGTGAGTACCGGAATAAACGACACAGTTACCGTCAAAGTTGTGAGGCAAGAAATCGCTGTTACGTTCGCCTCCAAAGGCAAACTGTAAAATCTTCATTCCGGGAAAATCAAAGCGTTCACGCAGGGCAATCACTTCAGCGGTAATCACACCTAAATCTTCGGCAATGAGCGGTAGTTCACCTATATTGCGCTGCATCGCTTCAAAAAATTCCTGGCCCGGCCCTTTGATCCACTTGCCGATGACGGCCGTCGGCTCTGTGGCCGGAATTTCCCAATAAGCATCAAACCCACGAAAATGATCGATCCGCACAATGTCAGCCTGAGTAAAGCTCATTTTCAGTCGCCTGGTCCACCAATCATAATTATTGCCCCTCATTTTCTCCCAGCGATAGAGTGGATTGCCCCAACGCTGTCCCGTTTCGCTGAAATAGTCCGGCGGAACACCGGCAACAACAGACGGAGAGCCATCTTCATTCAGAGAGAAAAGATCAGAGTTCGCCCAGACATCGGCGCTGTCAAAGGCCACAAAGATAGGAATATCGCCCACGATTTTGATCCCGCGGTCGTTGGCATAAGCTTTCAGCTCCAACCATTGGTTGAAGAAGAGGAACTGTAAAAATTTATGCATTCTGATTTCGCCGGCCAGGTTCTGTAACCACCATCTGATCGCCTCCGGTTTATGTTTGGCGATGTCCTCAGGCCAGGTATTCCAAACACCGCCGTCCTTTTCGACATGGTAATTTTTAAGGGCCATGAACAGAGCAAAATCGTCCAGCCAATCCGCTTGCCGGCCGCAGAAATGATCAAAAGATTCACGCTTTGGGCCGAGGCCATATTGCTCGAACTGCTCAAATGCCAGCTTTAACATCTGATTTTTGTAATCAATGACCCAACCGTAATCGACCTTGTCTGTTGGAAAAGGGGGAATATCCTCCAGGGCGCCGGAAGACAAAAAGCCATCCTCGACTAGCTTATCAGGGCTAATCAAAAGCGGATTGCCGGCAAAAGCGGAAAAACTCTGATATGGAGAATCACCATAACCTGTTGGTCCCAAGGGCAAAATCTGCCAGATCGACTGGCGACCCTTCACCAAAAAATCGATAAAATTATAGGCTGCACCACCCAGGTCCCCGATACCATAGCGGCCTGGAAAAGATGTCGGGTGAGCTAGAACCCCGGCGGAACGTGGAAAACGCATCGACTAACCTCCTCTCGTTCGGGCTATCGCCCATTGATAAAGTTGTTGGTATCCCAGGGCTGAGTTAGCCCAGGAAAAATCAGACTTCATACCGTTGGCTTGTATCTCCAGCCAACGAGGGCGATCAACATTATAAACATATATCGCGCGCTGCATGGCGTGCCAGAAAGCTTCCCAGCTGTAGTAGTCAAAAGTAAAGCCATTAAAATCATCTTGAACCGTGTCCGCCAGGCCACCGGTTGACCTGACGATTGGCACACTACCATAACGCATGGCTATCATTTGGCCTAAGCCGCAAGGCTCAAATAAAGAAGGCATAATAAACATATCACTGCCGCCATAAATAAGAGGAGCCAGCCCGGCATTATAAGAAAGAATGGCGCTCATTTTATCGCGGTGGTAGTCGGCGATTTGGGCAAACATTTGCTCATAGTGGGCGGCTCCTGTTCCCAAAACAATGAATTGAGCATCGCCGGCATAGCCATTCATCAACATATGAATGACCTGGCCCGTGATGTCTAATCCTTTTTGCCAGTCCAACCGTGAAATGAAGGACACTAACGGAATATTATCTCTTTGAGGCAGGTTGGCATACTCTTGTAACGCTCGCCGGTTGCGGCGGCGATTTGCCATGTCATCTACACTAAAATGGTTTGGTAGCCGCGGATCGGTTGCCGGATTCCAAGAATCGTAATCGAGACCGTTGAGTATGCCATGCAGATCGTATTGGCGATGGCGCAACAGGCCGTCCAGGCCGGCACCACCATCAAAAGTCATGATTTCCTGAGCATAGGTTGGGCTGACGGTATTGACCATGGTGGCATGATAAATTCCACGGGCCATGAAGTTCACCTCACCATACGCCTCCTCATTTAAAGAATGGGTCTGGATGCCCAGGTAATCAAAAATTTGCCAATCCGTTTTGCCCTGGTGCGCCAGGTTGTGAATGGTGAAGATCGTGGAAATGCCCTGGAAGCGTTCGTCCGTCTGTCCGGCGGTGGACAACCAGGCAATGGCCGGAGCCGTGTGCCAGTCATGGGCATGAACGATGTCCGGTTTCCAATCCCAGGCCAGGGTTAGCTGCAACGCGGCGCGGCTGAAAAAAGCAAAACGATAGGGATCATCCCAATAGCCATAGATGTTGTCCCGTTTGAAAAGATGCCATTCGGCGATGAAATAAATTGGCACTTGCGATCCTGGAAGGGTTCCCTGAAAGAGACCACATGGGATATTGCCGACCCCTGTTGGCACATTTAGCTGCCCCGGCACAGGTTCGATTCCAGGATACCCATTTTCAATGGCCGCATAAGCCGGCATGACAACCCGAACTTCATGCCCCAACTCAGCCAAAGCTTTGGGTAAAGAACCGCCAATATCGCCCAGGCCACCTGTTTTAGCAAAAGGAGCTACCTCGGCGCTCACAAATAAGATTTTTAATGGATCAGCCATGAACCACCTTTGATGTTAGACTATTCATCGGTTATGATAGAGTTAGAAATGTGAAGATTATTGTCCCTGATTTACACAGGTTGTTCAAATAGAATAGGGGTTGGGCGAAGTTTTTCCAATCTCTTCAGATTGGACCAATCTGCTTATTTGAAACAGCCTGGAGATGGTTATGTCTTTTCGTCGGATGCTGCCTTTTCTTTTATTGAATATCCTGGTCTCAGCCGCAGTGGTGTTAGCTATTTTGTGGTGGTGGGAAGGTCGAAGGGATGAGACGGCCGATCTCCTGGCCGAAGGACTGCCGGCGACCGTAGCTGTTCCGACCGAAGCGGCAAATGGGGCAACCAACCCACCTGCTGCTGAACCGGCAGCCGAAGTTCAGCCTATATTAGAGGAAGAACCTGACGGTCCGGAGGTGCACATCGTTGGCGCCGGGGAGACCCTGGGCCAAATCAGCGTCCGATATGATGTTTCAATGGAAGAGCTGATGTCGGCCAATGGGATGAACAATCCAAATTTTCTTTTTGTGGGCCAGGAGTTAATCATTCCGGGTACGGGTCCCGAAGAAACAGTACAGGAAGATGTTGCCACCGAAGATGAAACCGAAGCTGTCGAAGATTCACTGCCCACTCCAATTCCCACCGCCCTCCCCGCCGAAGGTGAAGCCGCGATCTCAATCGCTGAAGTCATTGGCCCCGGCGAAGCGCCTTTAGAAGCGGTGCAGATCATCAACAACGGCAGCAGAGAAGCCTCATTACTAGATTGGAAATTAGCCGATCAATTCGGCAATTTTTATACATTTGGCCCAATTACTCTATTCGGAGAAGGAGCAGGCATATTAGTTCATACGACTGCGGGCCAGGATAGCGCAACCGACCTTTTTTGGGGTCAAGAAGAACCATTATGGAATAGTGGCGACAAGGTAATCTTGTATAATGCCGAAGGTGCGGTCCAGGCAGAATTTGAGATTCCGTAATCTTTGGCATAATGGAGAAAGTGAGATGCGCGGATTAGTGGATAGAAAAGGTGAACAATTCGCTTATTTGGAAGGCAACACACTTTATACATTAGATGGAGAACCAACGGGCCGCCTAGAAGAAAATTTTATAGTTGATATGGCCGGCAACCGTATTTGGCGTATTGTTGGCGATGCCGTCTATTCCTTAGATGGAATGGAAACCATTGGTTATTTCGGCAGCCAGAGTCCGGATAATTTTTAAATTCAAGGAGATTTTATGCGTATAGGTGTTCAGGTCAGTACGGCCGGAGGCGTCTTTCAATCATTTAAGCGAGCAGAGGACCTTGGCTGCGAGACCCAACTCATTTTCACCAAGAGCAACCGCCAGTGGAAAGCGAAACATTTGACCGAAAAGGATATCGCTTCCTTTACGGAAGAATCAGAAAAGTATAATCACATACACCCGGTAGCAGTACATGCCAGCTACTTAATTAATATCGCTTCGCCCGATGAAGCTTTATGGGAGAAATCCTACCAGGCACTAAAAGTAGAGGTTGAACGCTGTGGCACCTTGAATATTCCCTTAATCACCTTCCATCCCGGCTCATTCGTAAAAAGCGATGAGCAAACGGGCCTGGAAAATATCACCCGTGGTCTTAAGCGTTTACTGAAAGAAACGGCCGAGACCGCTCCTGATACGACCATATGCCTGGAAACGATGGCCGGACAGGGCACAAACCTCGGTTTTCGCTTCGAGCAGTTAGCCTATTTAATCGAAAACAGCGGCTCAAATGAACGTCTGGGGGTATGTTTCGACACCTGTCATGTCTTCGCCGCCGGCTATGACATTCGCACACCAGAAGCCTATGGAGAGACAATAGCTGAATTCGATAAGCATATTGGCCTGGATAAGCTCAAGGTCTTTCATTTCAATGACAGCAAATTTGAAATCGGAACACGTAAAGATCGCCATGCCCACATCGGTCAGGGACATATCGGTTTGCAGGGATTCGCCAACTTTCTCAACGATCCACGCTGGACCGGCCATGCTGCCCACCTGGAAACACCCAAAAAAGAAAAAGACGATGACGGCCAGGAAATTGAAATGGACCCGGTCAACCTGAAAACATTAAAGGATTTGAGAACCGATTGATTGTTGATGCCCATCTCGACCTGGCTTATAACGCGCTGATCCACGGTCGAAATTGCTTACAAACGCTGCCGCAAATTCGAGCGGCCGAAGCCCATCTGCCGACACACGATATTGCAACCGTCTCCTTCCCCCAATTAAGAGAAGGGGGCGTTGGTCTTGTGTTCGGCACTCTGTTCGTCCTTCCGGCAACGGCTCCCGATCTGTTGCCAGGCGAAAAACAATTCATTTACCATGATGCCCAGCGTGCCCATCAACTGGCTATGGACCAGCTTGATTACTATCATCGCCTGGCGGACCAGGAATCGAATCGCATTCGCCTGGTCACAAACGCAAAATCGTTAGAAGAAGTTATACAGAGCCAGGAGAGAGATGAGGTACCTTTGTTGGGCATTGTTCCTTTAATGGAAGGAGCGGATCCGATTCGAGACCCCCAAGAGCTGGAGATGTGGGTTGAAAAAGGGCTGCGTCTCATTGGCCTTGCCTGGGACGACACACGCTACTCAGCCGGTGCCTGGCGGGAAAGCCGGCACGGATTAACAAATGAGGGCAGAGCATTACTGGAAGTGATGGCCCAGTATGGTATGATTTTGGATCTAACCCATATGAATGAGAAAGCTGCACTGGAAGCCCTGGATGAGTATGAAGGTCCGGTTGTGGCCACACACAGTAATGCCCGTGCGCTGGTTCCCGGAGAACGCCAATTAAGTGACGAGCAGATCCGTCTCATTGGCGAACGGGATGGTGTGATTGGTATTGTTCTTTATAATCGCTTCTTGCGCGCCGGACACATGAAAGGAGATCCCAAAGCGTTGGTGACCCTCGATCATGTCATAGCCCATATCGATCATATTTGTCAAATTCTTGGCGATGCCCAACACGTTGGGATAGGGTCGGATTTTGATGGTGGTTTGGGCGCGGCCGATATTCCTGCTGAACTGGACAGCGCGGCCGATTTACCGCTCATCGCAACTAAATTAGGCGATTATGGTTATAACAAAACAGATATCGCTAGAATCATGGGTAATAATTGGCTCCGAATTTTGCGCCGCGTTTTTATTCAATTTGCCACTTGACTTTTGCTCCTCGCTTATGCTAGACTGCACTGCTATTGGTAACTGAGGAGACGATTTAGGTGGCGAGCCGATATCTCCATATGAACCAAAATAATAACTCGACGAGGAATGAAGCCACTTAATATGAGTGATCTGAATAATCCGTTGGTCGATGATGAAGTCATTAGCACGTTGTTAAATGATGGTTTGGAACAAGGGTATCTGACCTATGACCAAATCCTAGAGGCCTTACCGGATATTGAAAACAATTTACCGTTGCTGGAAAGCTTGTTAGAAGAAGCACTAGCAGTGGGTGTAACTGTATATGAAACTGAAGAAGACGCATTGGCTGCACACTCTGATGATGCCCCAGAAGATGGTAAGGAGGTCGGCTACTTTCAAGCCCCGCATGCAGCGCCCTTATTTGATTTGAGCAATGTCCCAATTGATGACTCTGTGGGCTTGTATTTCCGCGAAATGGGCCAACAAGGTCTGTTGTCGGCTGCCGATGAAGTACAATTAGCCAAGGAAATCGAAGCAGGCAATGAAGCTGAACTGAAGCTAAAAGAAGAAACAGAAACACTTTCCCAAAATGACATAGACGTACTGATCAATACCAGTGAGATTGGGGATGCCGCCCGCGCCCTGTTAATCCGTGCCAATACCCGTCTGGTGGTTAGTATTGCCAAAAAATATCGGGGAAGAGGCCTACAGTTCCTTGATTTGATTCAGGAAGGGAATGTCGGCTTGATGAAAGCCGTTGAAAAGTATGATTATAGGCGCGGCAATCGTTTCAGTACTTATGCTACCTGGTGGATTCGCCAGGCCGTGACCCGCGCCCTGGCCAATCACGGCCGCACGATCCGAATCCCCGCCCACTTAGGCGGCCGGATCAGCAAGCTATACCAGATGGCGCAGGAATTAGAACAACAATTCGGCCGCCAGCCCACCGCGGAAGAGATCGCCGTGCGCATGGAACTGCCCGCCGAACGCGTACGTTGGATGCTGCGCACAAGCCGGCAGCCGGTTCATTTAGAAAGACCGGTTGGCGACGAATCCGATGCTGAACTAGGGGACTTCATTGAGGATAACGATGCACCACCCCCGGTTGAGGCTGTTGCTCAGAATATGCTGACTGAAGAGATTGGCGATATCCTGGACCAGTTGACCCCACGCGAAGCACGCATTTTACGCCTGCGCTATGGTCTGCAAGACGGCGAATCACGAACATTAAAAGAAGTAGGCGAGATGTTCGGTTTGTCCAGGGAACGTATCCGCCAGCTAGAAAAAGAAGCCCTACGCAAGTTGCGTCATCCCAACTTTGCAGGCCATCTGCGACAATACTTAAATTAATCGCAGATTAAATATTAAAGCTAAGAAGCGCATCGTTTGATGCGCTTCTTTCGATTAAACTTTAAACTGTTCCGGGGAGATGTTGTATCGTTTCATTTTCCGCCACAAGGTTGTTCGCCCGATTTTGAGATCGCGAGCCATAGCCACGACCCGGCCATTGTGCGCCCAACCGGCGCGGATAATCGCTTCTTGTTCAGCCTCTGCTAAAGATATTAGGGGCAGAGGATTTAAAGAATCCAGCGCCAGCACGCGCCCCTGCCGAACTGTTTCCGATAAATCGGCCGGGGTGATGACCCCATTGTTGCACTGAAGAATAGCCCGCTCCAGAACACTTTCCAATTCGCGCACATTGCCCGGCCAGGGATATTGGTACAAAATGGCCATTACTTCTTCATCAATGTCAATTTCCTGTCCCTCTTGCCGGCCAACCCGTTTTTGAATCCGCTCCACCAACAAAGGAATGTCTTCTACACGGTAGCGCAATGGAGGAATCTTGATATTAAAAACGCCAAAACGGTAAAAAAGATGGGGCAAAAAACTGCCTTCGGAAATCTGATTTTGCAAATCGACAGAGGTAGCAGCAATAATTCGCACATCTACAGGAATAGGATGGATACCGCCTATGCGCATGATGTGACCTGTTTCAATAACTTGCAATAATGCAGCCTGCATCTCCAGGGAAAGTGAATCTAACTGATCCAGCACAAGGGTTCCGCCATGAGCTAACTCAAATTTGCTCGGCCGAATTCTTTCTTCATTTTCCTCACCTAACAGTTCGCCGGCCATGATTTCACGGGGAATGGCCCGGCAGTTGATGGCTAAAAAAGGTTTGCCGGCACGCGTACTATCATTATGAATGGCCTGGGCGATGTGATTCTTGCCGACACCCCCTTCACCTTGCAATAAAACCGGAGCCAACCCCCTGGCGGCAATATGGATTTGGCGGATGACCTGGCGCATTGCTGTAGATTTTCCATGCACATCGTCAACTCTAATCGAAGCATGAGAACCGGCTTGCTTTTGCACAAGCTGGTGAACTTCTTCGATCGGCCGTAATAGAAGAATGTATCCACTCACGTTCGCAGCATCAATAATCGGACGCAAGGTGACCATCGAACGCGTACCATGACCATTAATTTGGAAATTGACCTCAACATCACGTATTTCTTGCCCATTTTGGATGGCATTTTGAATGGCCGTGGGAACATTTAGCGCCCTTTCAACTGGTTGGCCCATAATGATTGCTGGATTTATTCCCAACATAACCCCGGCCTGGTTATTGACGTGGTTGATTTTCCCCTCATCATCCCAGGAAATAACACCCTCGGAAATCGTACTCATCACCGCATGCACTTCGTTGAGGCGTTGATTGGCTTCTTGTAAAGACCAGTTCGTCTGGAGTTGGTTGCTGATCGCGCGGGCGGCGGACATCACCAGGGCAAGGGTATGGGAATTGGCATCCTCAGCCCGGCCAACGATAGCCAACAAACCAATAATTCGGCCGTGTATATCATGAACAGGTGCTGCGCTGGTCGTAAATTGATGGTAAAGTTCAAGATAATGTTCAGCACCAACAACTTGAGCCGGCATAGCATTGACAAGTACCAGCCCCAAGGCGTTTGTTCCCTGCTGCCCTTCGGACCAATAAGATCCCAATCCCAGGTGCAGGGACTCAGTATGGCGCACGGCCGATTTATCTCCACCTACAGCGATAATCCGTGCCGATCCATCGGATAACAGAATGGCGCAGTTTGAGCCTTCAACAAATTGGTGAATATCCTCAATGACGGGCATGCCAACCGAAATCAATTCCGCTTGTGTGCGTAAAACGGATTCCAATCCACTGCCCTGGGCTACATACAATCGAGAGGTCGCCCATGGGTTCAGGCGTGGCATACAGCGCCGCCAGGATTGCAGCACTGTGGGGTCAAGCCGGGCCAATTGCCGGCTGTTTATTTTCCCAGTGGTGACAAATGCTTGCCAGATGTCGGCCAGCATTCTTAGGTCAACAGGATATGCTTTGGCCTCCATGGATGCCATATTACGTCTAAGTTATAATTTGTCAACAAATGCCTTCATTGGAAAGGATTAATCGGCAATCAGTGTCCATTTTTTGTAGTTAGATTTGCATAAGAAACGGTTCTGGGGCTTGGAATCTAGGTCAGCAAATGGTAAAAATTAAAATGAAAGTCGGTCTTTCCTCGCGGAGCAGATCCGTCTGATGAATATCTAGGAGTATTTGATATGGAAGAGAAACCCACTGGCAGTCGCCCGAATATCCCGACATGGGCATGGATTTTGGGGATTTTCGCCATTATATTGGGTCTACAATTGTGGTTAAGCGGACGATTTAGCGGCCCGGACCAGATCGGTTTGGATGAGGCTATGGCCATGATTGAATCCGGTGAGGTAGAAACAATTACCATAACCGGGAACAATATGACGCTAACCAAGACGGATGGCAGTGAAGTCGGCACCACATTCGACAATCGCAGTAGCCCCGAAGATGTATTGACTTATTTTGGCATCACCGAAGAGGTGCTGGCTGAAAACAATGTCGAATGGATTAATAACGATCAATCGGCATGGAACAGTCTGCTTACAATCTTGATAACCATTGGCCCGGTTTTACTGTTGATTTGGATATTTACACGCGGCTTCCGGCAAATGCAAGGCGGCGGCGGCAACAGCATATTTGGCTTTGGTCGCAGTAAAGCGAAAAACCTGAACGAGGGCAACCGGCCCACTGTAACCTTTGATGATGTGGCCGGGGTCGAAGAAGCTAAACAAGATCTTGTGGAGGTCGTCCAATTTCTGCGCGAACCAGAGAAGTTTGTTCAGGTTGGCGCGCGCATTCCCCGTGGTGTGCTCATGGTCGGCCCTCCAGGCACAGGAAAAACATTACTGGCAAGGGCCGTTGCCGGAGAAGCAGGCGTGCCTTTTTTCCACATTTCAGGCTCTGAGTTTGTAGAAATGTTTGTTGGCGTTGGTGCCAGTCGAGTCCGCGATCTCTTTGAAAAAGCCAAACAGAGCGCCCCTTCGATTGTGTTTGTTGATGAAATTGATGCCGTTGGACGTCAGCGCGGCGCCGGTTTAGGCGGTGGAAATGATGAGAGGGAACAAACCTTGAATCAGATCCTGGTTGAGATGGATGGCTTTGATAATGACACAAATATCATTGTCATGGCCGCTACCAACCGCGCCGATGTTCTAGACCCCGCCCTTCTTCGCCCGGGACGTTTTGACCGTAAGGTCTTTGTGGATCTGCCTGATGTGGGTGGCCGGGAAAAAATCCTGGCGGTTCATGCTCGCGGCAAGCCAATCTCCAGTGAGGTTGATTTTTCTGATATGGCCCGGTTGACGGCCGGTTTTTCAGGAGCCGATTTGGAAAACTTGATTAACGAAGCGGCCATTTTTGCAGCCCGTCGTGACCGGCGCACGATTGGTCTTCTCGAATTCCAGGATGCTTTTGACCGGGTGATCATGGGACCGGAACGAAAAAGCCGGGTGATGAGCGAAGAAGATAAAGAAACCGTTGCCTATCATGAGGCTGGGCATGCAGTCGTTAGCTTTTTCTTGACGCATACCGACCCTGTACAAAAAATCACCATTGTGCCTCGCGGTCAGGCCGGTGGTTATGTGATGCCGCTGCCTGAGGATCGGTTTGTGGTCAGCCGAGAATTTTTCCTGGATCGGATCACGATGGCTTTGGGTGGTCGCGCCTCAGAAGAAATTTTCTTCGGCCGCATCACCACCGGGGCATCCAACGATCTTCAGCAAGCGACCCAAACCGCACGCGCCATGGTTATGGAATATGGCATGTCCGATATCTTAGGGCTGCCCACCTACGGCCGTGGTTCCGGCAACCCCTTCGTGGGACGTGAATACGGTTATTTCGGTGGCGGGCGCGATTACAGCGAAGAAGCCGCCAAGGCTATTGACGACGAAGTAAAACGCATTCTTGAAGAAAGCTATGCCAATGCGTTAACCATCATTCGCGAGAATTATGACAAAATGGTCAATCTGGCCAACGCCCTGATGGAGATTGAGACTTTGGACCGTGCCGAGTTTGAAAAATTGATGAATGAGCCGGCCAAAAACAACGGCCAGGTCCCTACCGCACCGGCTGTAAGTGATGAGGATTCAATTGACGAACCCCTAACCGAAGAGCACACATTAGGCAAGATAACCTGATCATTTCAGGATTGCCCTGCAACCATTTTTGACTTAATATCCCTCTCTCCGTTCTTAAACGGGCAGAGGGATATTTTTATGGGAGTTTGATTGATGAGTGAAGAGAACCAACAAAACCCCGTACTAACCACGCAAGAAGGCCATGTTTTAACGGTGGCCTTGAACCGTCCGGAACTGCATAATGCACTCAATCCACCCATGATCCGGGAATTGACCACCGTCTTTCAACAATTGCTGGATAGGAATGATGTGCGGGTTGTTATTTTGACCGGCAACGGCCGTTCCTTTTGCGCCGGCGCCGATCTCTCCTCTATGCGCGCGGCGGCCGACATGGATCAAGAGCAAAACCTGGCCGGCGCTGAAGCGATCTTTGATTTGATGCAAGCCATCGACGAATGCCCAAAACCGGTTATTGGACGCATCAATGGCGCGGCAATCGGCGGGGGTATGGGCCTGGTGAGCTGCTGCGACATCACCATTGCCGCCGACCGGACCAAGTTTAGTTTTAGCGAGGTTTTGTTGGGGCTTGTGCCCGCGGTGATCGCGCCATTTGTTTTGTCTAAAATTGGCGAGGGAAACGGCCGCGTTCTTTTCCTGACCGGGGAAAGATTTAGTGCTGAATACGCCCAGGAAATTGGGCTTATCCAACAAGTCGTTCCTGAAGAGGAATTGGACCAAAAAGTTAACGAGCGGGTACAGCAACTCCTGCAAGCGGCTCCCGGCGCTCAAGCGGCCGCCAAAAAGCTTATTCGCACCGTAAGCCGCCGGCCAAAATTGGAATGCAGAGACTACACCACACGGCTAATCGCCCAACGCCGGGCCTCGGCCGAAGGCCGTGAGGGAATGAATGCTTTTCTGGAAAAGCGTGAGCCGGCGTGGCGAAATGGAGATGGTAGGTAGGATTTTCAAACAACAAAACAACATCTATGAGTGAGCAAAAAACAGTTGCTAAGGTAAGCGAACCGGGTACGAGGGAGAGCATTTCGGGCGATCTGCGTCAGTTGGGTGTCTCTCCGGGCATGATTCTTTTAGTCCATTCTTCATTAAGTGCCATCGGATGGGTTAATGGTGGTCCGGTCACCATCATACAGGCGCTGATTGATGTTCTAACCCCAAGCGGTACTCTGGTTATGCCGGCCCATTCCTCCGACTATTCCGATCCCGCAGCCTGGGAAAACCCGCCCGTGCCCAAAGCCTGGCAAGAAACCATCCGCCGGACAATGCCTCTTTTTGATCCCCAACGCACGCCCACCCGTGGCATGGGATATATAGCCGAACTTTTTCGTACCTGGCCCTCCGTTTTGCGCAGCGCTCATCCCCAGATGTCTTTTGCCGCCTGGGGAAAAGAGGCACGCACGATAACAGAAAATCACTCCCTGGCTTATTCCCTGGGTGAGAAATCACCGCTGGCTCGAATATACGATCTTGGAGGAAGCGTTCTGCTGTTAGGCGTTGGCCATGATAGCAATACTTCTTTTCACCTGGCAGAATACCGGGTATCCGATCCGCCACAAATGATTTCAGGCGCTCCCTGGCTGGAAAATGGCCGCCGCACCTGGAAAGAATTTCCTGATGTCGATTTTGATGATGAGACCTTTCCTGAAATTGGGCGCGCTTTTGAAAGAGCAGTTGAAACAAATATTGGCAAAATTGGTGCGGCTGAAAGCCGGCTCTTCGACCAAAGGACGGCTGTTGATTTCGCCCAACAGTGGCTCACAAAAAACGTAATTTAGATTGGTCCAATTTGAGGAAATCGATCATGATTAAAAAGATCCTTGTCGCCAACCGTGGCGAAATTGCCCAACGCATCTTTTCTGCTTGCCGGGAGCTAGGCATTCCTTCCGTAGCCATATTTTCCGAGGCTGACCAGGGCGCACCCTGGGTCCTAGCTGCCAATGAAAGCTATCCTTTAAAGGGAATGACCGCCGGCGAAACATATCTCAACCAGGAGGCTATTTTTCACGTTGTCAACCAGAGCGGTGCGGATGCTATTCATCCAGGTTACGGCTTTTTAAGCGAAAACCCCACATTCGCCGCTGCCTGTGACGAACAAGGCATTATTTTTATTGGCCCCAGCGCAGAAGCGATGCGCATGATGGGCAGTAAAGCCGCAGCCAGAAATCTGGCCCACGACGCCGGTGTGCCCATCGTCCCTGGCTTAGATGGCGCGGGAAAATCCAAAGAGGAATTGATCGCCTCCGCAAATGAGATCGGCTACCCACTGTTGATCAAAGCCAGCGCCGGGGGTGGGGGTAAAGGGATGCGCGTGGTTTGGGCGGAAGATGAATTTGCCGGCGCTTTACAGTTCGCGCGCAACGAAGCATTATCCTCCTTTGGTGACGATCATATTCTAATTGAAAAATACTTCACTGAAATACACCATATAGAAATCCAGATCTTGGGTGACAGCCAAGGCAATGTCGTGCATCTCTTTGAGCGAGAATGTTCCATCCAACGCCGCCATCAAAAGATCATTGAGGAAAGTCCGGCCCCGGCAATCCAATCGGATGACCTACGACAGGAAATCGCCTCAGCGGCCGTGCGCCTGGCCCAGGCATCTCACTACGAAAACGCGGGAACCGTTGAATTTATTGTTGACGAAAACGGCCGCTTCTATTTCCTGGAAATGAACACCCGGCTGCAAGTCGAGCATCCGGTGACGGAACTGGTCTGCGGGCTTGATCTGGCCGTATGGCAAATTCGGGTTGCTGCCGGAGAAGCGCTTCCTTTCTCCCAAGAAGATTTGCAGCAGCGAGGACACGCTATCGAATGTCGACTCTATGCCGAAGATCCCGCACAAAACTTTATTCCCTCTATAGGAACAATCACGTTTTTCCGTCCGCCTTCCGGCCCCGGCATCCGCGTTGATACAGGTATCACATCCGGCTCTGAAGTCACGCCTTATTACGATCCGATGCTGGCCAAGATCATCACCTGGGGGCGTGATCGCTCTGAAGCGCTAGATAAGATGATTGTTGCTTTAGAAGATACGATTGTCCTGGGCGTAACAACCAATCTGAATTACTTACTGGCCATCTTGAGAGAACTCCACTTCCGAAAGGGGAATACCGTCACGAAATACCTGGAGCAGCATATGGCAGATTGGCCACAGCAAGAAATGGAAGATCAAGACGCCTGGTTAGCCGCGGCCGTATTTGAGATGCTGCAAGGTGGGGGCAAGCGGCTAAACGGCCGTGTGCCCGATGGTGGCCGGCACACCAAACAACCCGATCCCTGGCTCGAACTTGACGCCTGGCGGAATGTCTAAAACATCTTCAAAATTCATTGGGTTTGTCAATTTTTTCTGTGGGATTTCCAGAGATACAAGAAAATAAAAATTGACAAACCTTTCGAATGTTTACTTAAGCTCTATTCCACTCTCGAGAAACAGAAATGATAGGGATTTCGCCGACAGCCGTCTTCTTCATGGCCTCCTCGGCTTTGGCCGGCAGCAGCATCAATTTAGCAACCATTTGCTGTGCTTCTTGAGGATTATCTGCAGCAAGGGCGGCAACAACCGTATCCACAAATGCCCTTTCAAATTTAATGGCCATGTCCAGTTCAATATCTGAATCATCCCAATGACGTAGGCTGCGTAAGCGCAGAAGAGGGCCGGCTAAAAGCTGCCAAACTTTATTGTGTGTGGCGTCGAACACAGCGTGAATAAAAGCGATGAAAGCCTCATGATTAGGCTCCCAATCCTCTTCTTGAGCATCTTCCTCATGCCAACTCGCTCGAAGGCTTTGACTAAAAATTTCAATATATGCCTCACCCAATGCTTTGACTTCAGATCGATCGGCGTCAGTCGCCGCCGTTGAAGCCAGCGCACACACTTGAGGGAAAACCATTTGTTCAAATTGCTCGACATCCCAAACGGTAGCCTCGTTTCTCCGTAGCGCCAGCAGTAACGCGGAACCGAAAGCTTCCGCTTGTGACTCGGTAACAAAAACGCCACGGCCGTGGTGGGCCTGGACCAGCCCGCGAGCGGCCAACATCCGCGTAGCATCACGAACAACCGCGCGGCTAACACCAAAAGATTGCGCCAGTTCCGGTTCAGGTGGCAGCGCTTCACCCACCCCCCACTCACCTTCCAGAACAGCTTCTTCAAGAGTTAAGGCGACCTGCTCAGCCAGTGTCTGTTTTTGAATCCGGTTGGAAAACCGGGGTGCTTTACTCATTGGTTTGCTTCCGTTTATTAAGGAGTGTTGCTACCCGCAAATAAAATAATAATGATACCATTGAAAGCCCTCCGGCTACAATCCAGGCAAGACTGATCGACCAGCTCTCAGAAATCCAACCAATCAAAATGCTTCCTAGAAATCCGCCTATATAGCTGACCAGCGATTGTACCGAGAGCATCGTTGAGCGCCTGGCAGAGGGAATTTCTCTGTTGACAAGCGTCTCATGGGGTGAATTGATCATGCCCAGATTTAAATAGAAAAACCAAAAGCCAATAGCAGCCGGAAGGATGGTCAACTGCGTGGCCAGTAATATGAAGGCAACCCCCTGCCCGGCACGGGCCAGGAAAGCCACCCAAGCATAACGCTTGCCTAAATAACGACTTAAGGGAACTGAGGCCAGGTTGCCGCCAACACCGGCAAGAAAACTTACGGCCATAATTATTCCAAAAATCCAGCTATTACTTTCGCCATCATTAAGGATATTGGCAAAATGTGGCTGCCAGAAGGTCTCGGCGGCCGTTAAAATGAATCCTCCCACCAGGGCTGCTCCCATTAGCAGGAGCAAGACAGAGCTGCCAGACGTTAACTTAACCGCCTCATTGATGATTTGAGGTACTTGCATGAACTCATCGCGCCAATTTGTTTTTGATTGCGCACTCGAACGCGGTTCCTTCACGGCAAGCAAGGTCACTATGATGGTGATTGTCTTAATCACGGCAGATAAAATCAGCGTTGTGGAAAAAGGCGTGATCAAACTTGACCCTTCAAGCCCTAAACCGCGAAATAGATCGGGCAAAAAACCACCGGTGAGTGTGCCCAGTCCAAGGGCTATTAAGGTCACCGTTCCGGCCTGAGCCAGCGGGGGCTGAATATCGATATCTGAATCGGCCGCCTGCAAACTATCAACAAACCAGGCATCAAGCGCCCCGGAGGAAAGGGCGCGTGCAATCCCCATCAGAATCATCACGAAAAGGAAGCCTTCAAAGGAGAATGACAGAATCATTATGATAGCGGAAGCAAGGTTGATGATTTGGGCCAGGACGGACGTTGTTTTCCGGCCGATGGCATCGGCCAGCCCACCTGTCGGCAGCTCAAGCAGCACGATCACAAGAGAATAAACGCCCATAACGATGCCCACTTGTAGTAGATCAAGTCCTCTTGACTGCATGAACAAGACAACAATAGGCAGTGGTAGAGCAACGGAAAACCAGGTAAGTGCCATAACTGCAAAGTAAGCAATTTTTATTTGTTTAACCGATTGTTTCATCTTTCACCCATCATGTCATCATATGACCTGATGAGATCATAAACGATATTGAGCGGTTTGTCAAGAACAGTGTCGGACAGCCGGCCGCCATTAAAGTGAGCGAAATCCTATTCTTGCAAATAAAACAACGCAGCATGGGCTTTTCGCAATTCTCTACTCCACATTTTAGATTTTTTAGATGCTTGGACAGAAAAAAATTGAATATCCTGATGCTGGCCGTTTTCGGATACATGGCATATTGGAGCAAAAGATGGGGGATGAGACCCCGAGCGAGCGGACGGTAGGTCGGGCAATGGCCCACAATCGGTTTTGGCATGATGCGCCAGATCCACTGAATCCAGAAGCGAGCCAAACGCCGCAAGAAACGGCAGAATTACCTTATCAACCCTACTATTGTCACCAATATTGGTTCATTGACATCCGCTATCTCGTCAAATTTGAAGGGAAGCGGGTGACGATTTGGATTTATGAAGACCAGCTCAACATCGAATACAAGGTGATGAATTGTGTAAGTTTTCTTTTCTAACGGCCCGACACTCAGCGGTGGCGCGATAGTAGATCAGGAAAGCATTCTTGCTAATATAAACGCTCAAAAAGGCCCGATCTTGTGGGCGCAAAGCGCCGTCCGCTGTAGTGCCTTGTTGGGTGGCTTAGGATCACAAATCACTGACCACTTTTGAATATCCTCGCTTGAAACCGCTCTGGGTATGCAGATTGATAGCCCCACACATCGAGTTCTGGTAGTTTGACGCCTTTGGCATTAAGTGCCGTAGTGATGTCAGTTCGATGGGCGATGCCGTGATAGACCACTGACATAAAGATCAGGCGTGCTTGATAATCGAATGTCCAGCCATTGCCTTCTTCATGCACATTCTGAGTTGCTGGAACGCGCTGAAGGGTATCCAACAGTAATTCGTTCAATACTGTTTCGTATGCCATCATTTGAGACATACTTGGATTTTCTTCCCACTTGAAGTCTGGTTCTGGATATACCCCATGGATTCGCTTCAAAAAGCTGATTTCTGCCTTCAGAATATGGGTAAAAGTATCGCGAATTGATCCATGCGAGCCTGGAATACTAGCTGTAATAGTTTCATCGCTTAAGTTTATACAGATACGCATAAGTTCTTGATTGGCCCAGTGATTGTATTGGAAGAATTCTATCATTGTTGGTTCGTGTTGATACGACATAAGCAAAGTCTCCTTAACTAGGTTCAACTGAGTGCACATCTGTTAACGAAACATCAGCCGTGGCTGTTGTTGGGGTCAAAAGGTACGAGTAGCTACCCAACTTTTAATTAGACAGTTTGCTTTGTGGCCTATTTATCGAGTAGGTAGGTATTTTAGTCGCAAGGCTGGCCGTATAACCCACATTATTTTCTTCTATTACCTCAAAACTTGCCGCCTATTATGACAATCTGAGTAATAAGCCGCAAGCCTTGCGGCCTATTTATCTTTGTTCCTCTTCAAACCTAGGGAAAATACAGTCAATAATCTGAACATTTTTAGGTCAATATTTATTTGATCGACAAAATAACTAAAGTCCCTTTTAATGCCAAATTAAAGTATGCCATATGTGTCCACTTTGTCCTGGTCTCGTCGTGCCTTATTAAGGAATCAGGTCAGCAAGAGCCAGCCATTCAGGAATGCTTAACGTCTCTGCTCTTCGTCGGCCGTCGATACCTGCCTGCTCAAGAATGGAGCCAATATCTCTCTTACTCATTCCCAACTGGCGCAAGTTCTTTTGTAGTTGCTTGCGCTTTTGGCTAAAACCGCTGCGGACCAGGCGAAAAAATGCCTTTTCTTGTGCCGGGTCAAAGGCACGGTTCGGATCAATGATGATGCGCACCACGGCCGAATCAACATCAGGCCGGGGCCAAAAAGCGCCTGCTTTAATGGTGAACAACATTTGTGTCCGGCTATAATATTGCACACTGACCGACAGCAGACTCATATGAGGCGGATCGGCCGTCATGCGCTCGGCGACCTCTTTCTGTACGGTCAAAACGAGCTGTGACGGCTTGTGTACTCCCTGGAGTAAATGGCGCAGGATAGCCCCAGTGATGTAATAAGGAACATTGGCCACTACCTTATAAGCCCCCTGAAAATATTCGGCCGGAATTAACGCCAGGATATCGTCATGAATTAGATCTACATTGTCAAAGGGCTTCAATTCAGCTTCTAAAATGGGCAGAAAACGGCCGTCCAGTTCCACGGCCAGCACGCGCCCCGCCTGTTGAGCCAGCAGGCCGGTCAGCGAACCCAAACCGGCACCAATTTCCAGGACCTGGTCCCGTTTACTGATGCCTGCCGCAGCAATAATGCGCCCCAGGATATTTTCATCGAACAGAAAATTTTGTCCCAGACTTTTCTTGGCTTCCAGATTATAAAAACGGAGCAGTTGGCGGGGATGATTCATCAGGGCAGCACTTCCGGCAGCAGGTAATTAATTTCCGCAGGAATAGGGGTCAAATAATAAACATCCACATACCCATTCCAGGCCTGCAATTCATCTTCATCATAACCCAGATCGATCCAGCGCCCCTTAACCCCTCCCCCTGTATCTCCGGCAAAGCCAATCCCATAACCAGGCACAAACACCTCTGATCGGAAGGGCACGACATTGGGATCGATGGCTACGATGCCGGTTCCTGCCGGGCGGCCGCTGGCCGTGATGCCATAGGCAGGATGGTCGGGTGATTTGCCGGAACTGGCGGCCGTATAGGCAGTGGCGCGCATGCGGATCACCCGCCAATACTCCCGTGGCCCTTCCGGCGTATCAACCGTACCGGTTGTGATGCGTGTGCCGTAGCCGATTACCTGGTTAACCGGTTCCTGCTCTATCCATTCGCCTTCATATACTTCATCAACTTGCACACCATCTTCATAAATAATCCGGTAGCTGCGGCGTAATATGCCCGGAACCCCGTTAGACAGCACGCCCTTGCTGTCTAAGTCAAGCGTATCCGTCGGCTGGTAGACCGTTTGGAACGGAATTTCCTCATCTTCAAAACGAAATTCTTCACTTACGCGCTTGACATGCAGCCGGTCATTGGCCTGCAAGCGGGACCCAGGTCCGGGTTCCACGGCATCGCTATCGCCTAATTGGATACCTGCTTCTGCCAGAACAGCCAATGGCTCATTTTGCACTGTGATTAAATTGATGACCTGCTGATCGACCGCAATGGTTAAGGGAATCGCCCGGTTAATCCGAATGACCATATCCTGCTCTAAGCCAGCCGATGGTGGGGGATCGATGGTATCGGCCGTCTCCAGCATGATCCCATTTTCAGCCAGCACCTCGCCCACCGTTGCCGCCTGGGTAGTAAGCGATTGCGACTGCTCCCCATCCTCTAAGGTCACTGAGACAATTCGAGGGGCCGGCGTCACCGTTGCAGTCGGGACAGTGGTTGGTGGAAGAAAATCTGTTCCTGAAATTGCAGGAGTGGGTTTATCATTTTCGCCGGCATTTACCGCCTGAGTTTGCCGGCTCATCAGATAAGCAGCAACAGCCAGGCTGGTAACAGCCACAAAGAAAAGCGCGGCGATAAGCAGGGGTAGCATGGGCAGGGGGATTCTTTTCATCAGACATCAGACCGCCTTGACAGCGCCTAAAGAAAAAAGAGGAGTGTTTGTTCAAGCACACACTCCTCACTCAAATTTATGATATGCACATGAGGCCGGCGACTACCAGGTGATCCTGGGCACCCAGGAGAAACGCCTTAGCGCTGCTTCCTTCCGGACCTGACGCGGTTCGACGGCTCCTGCCGCCAGGGACCCAGTCGTCACCGGTCACATGGGCATATCAAAACCTCGATCCTAACAAAAGCTTGATCGGGGAGCAAATATCTCTAATTCCAAATGCCTAAGGCTTCCGGCCCGCGATCAAGCTCCCAAGGATAGATGATATATGCATCGGTAACTGCGGCGTAATAAGTAGGTGTATACCTGGGATAAAGAGATGACGCCGGTTTGTAATGTAAGACGCACGTTTCCGGAAATCCGCCGGCTGCATTGACATGATTGGCGACCGTTACGCTGTTCCGCCCCTTGGTCCAAACATCATCGACAATCAGCACTCGCCGCCCTTCAAGCAGATCGTCATCGGGAAACTGGATAAATTCGGGAATGGCATATTTAGCCTGTTCTCTATCCTGCATCCCAGGGAAATCAGCCGGAAAGCGAATGGATGCTGTTAAGATATAGGTGATGTTTAACGCTTCGGCCAGCATGCCACCAGGCACGATGCCGCCTCGGGTTATAATGAGCATTGAATCGAACCGGCCGTGGATCTGTGGGGCTAAATAGTCAATTAATTTATCAACGTCAGACCAGGTTAACACTTCGCGACGCATTTGCAATTCCTTAAATATAGCGTAAAGTGACTGCCCCTTTGAGGTAGTTAAAACCCTTCCGGTCACAGTCACTTATCAAGTTTCTTATGGTAATGGCCAACAACGATATCCGGCGATAACGAAGTTTGTATTCGGCAATCCTACACCGGACCTTTGCTCATGTCAACTTGAGCGCAAACCAGGAGAAATTCTTGTTTTGTCCCTTACTTTTTCCTTTTTGGGAAGCGGGTAAGGACCGTGGCCCCATCCGGCATCGGCAATCGCGCGCCAACTTTCACCTCGCGCGGCGTGCGAATCAGCCTTTGGCCGCCACCAAGCTGATATATCGACAAAGCTGTTTCCGGCTTACGCATTTCCAGAGGTACCAGGGCTTGTCCCAATAAATATCCTTCTTCGTCAATAGCACAGCTTGTAACGTTTCCAACCACCTTTCCTCGTTTGTCGAGGACAGGATCACCCGTCTCCGGACGGCGAACCGCTTTTTCGTTCATGCGAAAACGCACGACCTGGCGATTTCGATCTTGCTCATGTTTGATAAATGGAGCACGGCCGACAAAGAACGGTTTCCACAATTTTACATAGCTGTCAAATCCGGCATCGGCCGGATTCAAGTTCATTTCACCGGCCAGTTCATGCCCATAAAGGGGCAGTCCCGCTTCCGTGCGTGTGCTGTCCCTGGCGGCCAGACCACACGCTTTCAAGCCCAGTGGCTCTCCAGCTTCCATCAGTTTCGCCCACAATTGAGATGCTTGTTGGGGATGGACGAACAATTCATAAGCGACTCTCTCACCTGTATAACCGGTGCGGGAAATGATCATGTCCATGCCGGCCACTTCACCCTCAACCAACCCAGCCCACGGCAGGGACTTAATCCGCTTTGCCAGCTGCGGATCTTCGACCAGGGACAGTAAGATCTCTGTTGATGTCGGACCTTGCAGCGGAATGTCGACACGGCATTGATCACCCTGCGCCGGATCGCGCAGATCAAGTAATGTCACCTTATGTTGGATGCGGGCAAAGGGGCGCTGCTCATCAATTAGAACTTCACCATTGTTTACAGCATTGAGCCAAGCCCAATCTTTATCATTATTGGCGGCGTTGACCACTAGCATGTAGCGGTCATCCCCTCGGCGGTATACCATGAGATCATCAACAACGCTGCCGTCGGGGAAGAGCAAATAGGTATAATGAGAACGGCCGACAGCCAATGTCGTAACATCATTGGTGGTGACCGTATTGAGAAATGTTAAAGCATTGGGGCCGCTCACCTCAAAAACCCCCATGTGCGTAGCGTCAAACAACCCGGCAGCTTGTCGGACTGCGGCATGTTCTTCACTAACCGAGGTATACCACACCGGCATTTCATAACCGCTGAAGGGAATGATCTTAGCCCCCATGGCTTGATGGGTATCAAAAAGCGTCGTCCTTTTCATGGGCGAATCTTGCGATTCTTCCCAGTTGAAGGCAGGCAATACGTCATCGTCAGTGTGACTTCCGCAGCAAATGAAGAAAGGCTTTTGAGTAACAATTCTATCACCTTGGATGTCGGCATGTTCTTCGCCGGCGATATTCTCGACGACAACTGGTCCTTCCAGCTTGGCGTAAAGATCGCCAAAGTCAACATAGGCGTCGGACAGGTCGGAAAGCCAGACTGCCGACACGCGCGCCGCCTCGGCTTCATCAAAGTGCAGCAAGAACAGGTCTGCGCTTTTGCGCTGTAAGGTCGCATCCACATCCAATCCCTTGCTATATAAGTGCGTCGGCTGCGCCTGGCCGTCCTCCAATGCATGTACATCGCTCGTCAAGGCATGGTTGAGAAAGGCAGCCGCCTCCGGTCCACGAACGGAAACTGATCGTCCGGCAGGGGAGGGCTTGGGCAACCCACGTAGCCGGCGAACAATATCCCGCCCTCTTTGCAAAGCCTGGGGACTAACCTTCGCCCGCAGCAATTTCTTGCCGCCAGGCCCCTGATAGTAAAAAGGTTTGCAGCCATTCAATATCGTGGCGATCGCCTCCGCCAGGAGATCGATTTCTTCTTCCTCAAACCCCAGTTGGCTGATCCAGACCGTCCCAATGCGCAATCCTGTCGGATTAAAAGCCCCTTTGTCCCCTGGAATGGTATTGCGGTTGAGCACAATGCCGGCGACATCTAAAATGCGGGCTGCCATATCCCCAGATAAATGCACCCCTTCATGGGTGACGCTTTTGGTATCAACCAGCAGCAAATGATTTTCCGAACCTACGCCAACGATGCGCAGCCCATGTTCGGACAGCTTTTCCGCTAAGCGGGTAGCGTTTTGCACGATTCGTTTTTGCAGAGCCACGAATTGGTCGCTCCGGCCCAACTTGAGGGCGATGGCTAGCGCAGCCATTGTATTTAAATGGGGTCCGCCCTGCTCGCCGGGAAAAACGGCACGATCCAATTTTCGTATTAAATCGCGGCGATGGGTCATAATCATGGCTCCCCGCGGTCCGCAGAGACTTTTGTGCGTCGTCGTGGTCACCACATCAGCAATACCGATGGGACTGGGGTGCACACCACTGGCCACCAACCCGGAAATATGGGCGATGTCAGCCAGGAGATAGGCGCCAACCTTATCAGCGATTTCACGGAAACGCTGCCAATCAACGACCATTGGATAAGCGGAGTAGCCGGCGACGATGATTTGCGGTTTCATTTCTAATGCTCGCACCTCAATGTCATCGTAATCCAGCACCTCACTCTCTTCGTCGACAAAATAAGGCACGGCATTATAAACTTTGCCGGAACGATTGACCGGTGATCCATGAGAAAGGTGCCCTCCATCATTCAAATTAAGTCCCATGATAGTGTCACCCGGTTGGAGCAGGGCAGTATAAACGGCATTGTTGGCCGGTGCGCCACTTAAGGGCTGAACATTGATAAGCAAATCATCAGGACTGATCCCGTTAGCCGCAAAGAGTTCGGCCGCCCGCCGCCTGGTTAACGCTTCCAATATATCTGCATATTCGACACCTTTATAATATCTGGGGTCCCCATAGCGATAATAGTGGGCTAATTCAGCATCAATATCCAGAATTTCCTCCTCCGTTTGCCGGCGACTCGCTTCTCTGGGGTATCCTTCAGCATAAATATTGCCGAAATTACTGCTCATCGCTTCTCGCACGGCCTGGGGAGAAGCGCTCTCTGAGGCTACGAGGATAATGGTTGCATCCTGGCGCGCATCCTCCCGATCCAGCAAGTTAGCTAATGCCGGATCAATATCCTTTATGGATCCATCAAATATGAAATCACTGCTCATTACATTCTCCTGGTAAACGTTCGGGGGTTTGGGCAAAGCAGGCGTGATGCTACTTGCCGAAAAATCTATTGATGCTTGAATTTTAACATGAATTCAATGAGTTGCCAGCCACAATCTTATCCATTTATCACCCTAATCTACGGCAAATCAAATGGGCGCATCTGAGAGAGAAAATACCTACAAGTGAGTTGAAAGTGGGTCTTTTCGCAAGAACAATGCAACTTCATGGTAAAATCTTAATAAATGTATCCTGCCCCATTTAATCAGGATTGCACAATGGGAAGAAGCATAAGCATATGCCGCAACGAGAGGCACTATTTTTCTCCAAGCCCTACCAGGTTGAAATACGAGCAGAGCCGCCCGCCACTCCCCAATCAGGTGAAGCTCTGGTGCAGACGGCCGTCTCCGCTATCAGCGCCGGTACGGAACTGCTCTTTTATCGTGGGCAGATTCCTCCGGATATGTCTGTAGATAGCAGCATTGACGGTTTGCAAAATAAAGTTTCCTACCCGCTAAAATATGGCTATGCGCTCGTCGGCCATGTCATCGCTGTCGGTGCGGATGTCGATCCCAGGTGGTTGGGAGAGAAAGTGTTCCTGTTTCATCCCCATGAAAGTCACTTCGTCACGCGTGTTTCTAATCTCAAGTTGGTCCCGGAAGGTCTGCCGGCAGAAACGGCCGTCTTTTTACCATTCATGGAAACGGCCGTCTCCTTCCTGATGGACGGCCAGCCAATGATCGGAGAAAAAGTAACGGTTTTCGGCCAGGGCATCGTTGGTTTGCTGACCACCGCCTTACTGGCCCAATATCCTTTAGCCCAACTGGTAACACTCGACCGATTTTCGCTGCGTCGTCGCTGGTCGCGCGAATTAGGGGCTAATCAAACTTTCGATGTGCATAGCAGCGATTTGCCTGATAAATTAGCCGGATTTTTCCTGGACGATCCCCTTTATTCCGGAGCCGATCTCATCTACGAATTGACCGGCAATCCCCAGGCCTTAAACCAGGCCATTGCTCTGACTGGGTACGCGGGGCGTATTCTCATTGGTTCCTGGTATGGTCAAAAACTAGCACCCTTAGCATTAGGGGGTCGATTTCACCGCAATCATATGCGTTTGATCAGCAGCCAGGTCAGCAGCATCGCTCCCCAATGGCGCGGCCGATTCGCTCACGATCGCCGCCTACAATATGCCTGGTCGCTTCTGGCGCTCCATCGCCCAGAGAAGCTGATCAGCCACCGCTTTCACCTGTCCGAAGCAGATCAAGCATACAATCTACTTGATGAACGGCCGGAAGAAACATTGCAAATTATTTTCACCTACCAGAAGGAGGGGTCATGATCGGGGTTGTAGCCGGCGTAGGTCCTTATGCTGGATTAGACTTGCTGCGCAAGATCCTGGACCAAACCAGGGCCGAGCGCGATCAGGATCATCTGACAGTTTATTCCATTTCATCACCGGTCCAGATCCCTGACCGTTCGGATTACCTTCTCGGCCGATCCAAAATTAATCCCGCCCCAGCCATCCTTCAGCAGCTGCTGTTGCTGGAAAAAATGGGGGCGCAGGTCGTCGGGATACCCTGTAACACGGCACACGCCCCGGCCATCTTTTCACCCATTATCAAGGGGCTGGCCGGTGCCGACAGCGAGATAAATTTGCTGCATATGATCGATGAGGTGGGAAAAGAACTGCGGCGTAACTTTCCGGAAATACGGAAAGTCGGTCTCTTGTCTACGACGGGCACGGCCGAGACGCGCGTTTATCCGCTCACACTCGACCCCTTTATCTTCGACATCCTCACACCCGCTCAAACACTGCAAGCCGAACGAATCCATCCGGCGATTTATGACCCTGATTATGGATTAAAAGCGCAAGGTCAGGCCACGGAGCGCGCCCGCGAGGATCTGATGCTTGGTTTGCGCCATCTGCAAGAAGCAGGTGCAGAAGCGATTATTTTAGGTTGTACGGAGATCCCGCTGGCCTTCCCCGAAAAAGAAATCGACTCCATTCCCCTGATCGATCCCACCCTGATCCTGGCCCGCGCCCTGATCTCAGCGATCGATCCCACCAAATTGAAAAATTAACCAAAATCTACTCTATCAAAAACATATCCTTCATTCTCCCATCCGCGTTCCTTCCATCCGTGTTTACAAACAGCGGACTATATTGTTACACGGATGGAAAAACACAGATGAATTTATTTTCCAAACCGCGCATCTCCCATCCGTGTTTACGCTTCAAAGACTTGGATAATAAGCAATACTCAAATCAAAAATAATATCCGTGTTCCTTCCATCCGTGTTTACAATTCAAAGATTTGGATAATAAGCGATTCCCAACGCATCCATCACCGCTATAGCCAAAGGTGCAATAAGTATCGCGGGGAGCAGATTGGCAGCCCTAATGCGCTTAATATCCAATAACCGGAATCCGATCGCCAGCAAGACCACACCACCCGTCGCCGTCATCTCCAGGATCATTGGCTCCGTAAACACATTATTGCCCAGGCCGGCCAGCAGCGAAATTCCCCCTTGAAATAATAAAACAACAATCACTGAGGCGAGCACGCCCGGCCCCAATGTTGTGGCAAAAGCCAGGGCGGCGAACCCGTCCATCATAGCTTTAATAATCAGCTTGGTGGAATCACCCATTAACCCATCTTCAATCGATCCCTGTATCGTCAAAGGCCCCACGCAAAAAATAAGGCTGGCGGTCACAAAAGCTTCCACAAAACGGGCATTCTGGCCGGCCTCCGGGTCGCTCACCAACCGGCGCTTCAACCACCCACCAAAATCCTCCAGGCGCTTTTCCAACTGCAGTGCTTCACCAACGAGAACGCCAACTAACAGGCTACCCAACACGATGAGTGGATTGCCGGTCACCAGGGCGCTGTCGATAGCAATGACCAGCGTAAAAAGGCCAAGACTGGCCAAAATCGTCTCCTGCATGCGCGCTGGAAAGCGATGGCCGACTATCGTGCCCAAAGTCCCGCCAATTAATACCGTCAGTGCGTTGATAATTGTTCCGGTCATTTTAATCCTTCGCCTATCGAACACTGGAGTATAATTCGCTTCAATAAAATTCCCAATCTCCCTCCGGATATGTAAGCCTGCACACTTGAATTTCAGCCGCACAATATGATAGCATTGCCGTCGTGTAAAAATAGGTGAATAATTGCCAATGTAAGCTGGTTCTTAATCCATATACCGGTATAATTGTTTTACCATTCATTATTGTTTACCTAAAAGTTTGACAACTTTTTAAATAGTTTTCACCCATATATCATGTGAAAAGTTGGCAAATTTCTGCGCAAGTAGTTCAATAAAAATAGACCAAGCTCATTATTAGGAATCGAATTTGCCAATCAAACGCATTAGCTTCATCTCAATTACTGCTATTCTTTTTTTAGCCGGCCTGGCTCTCGCCACGCAAACGGCCGAAGCCGCCAGCTGCTACTTCCATTCTGATGACGTCGGCTACGTTTGTGACTCCCAGCCGGAACCCAGCATCTTCGTCGAACCGCAGCCCTTTCCTGATAGTCCAACCAGGCGCGCCGTTTATGGCAAGCTGGCCGATCTGACCAACGTTTACCCGGAACCGAGCACGGCCGTGCCCCCGGTACGCAATGTGGGAGACGGCTTTTTATTCGCCACTGTTCAGGCGGTTGAAGAACACGGCGGTCAGAATTGGTATATGATCAACCTCGGCGAATGGGTGCAGGAGAAGGATATTACCCTAGTCGATATCTCTGAATTTACCGGATTTGAGATCCATGCCCAGCCGACAAGACCATTTGGCTGGATGGTCGTTGATTATTGGTACAGCGAAGAACCAGGAGCGGAACCGGTTCTTGGCGCCTTGAAATTACCGCGTTACACTTTCTTCGAGGTGCAGGATGCGGTACTGGCCGATGACGGCTGGATCTGGTATGACATCGGTTACGGCCGTTGGATGCGCCAGACCTATGTCAGCCTGGTTGATCCCTCAACACGGCCGGAAGAAGTTGGACCAGACGAATATTGGGTGGAAGTTGATCTGTACGAACAAACCTTCGCCGCTTATGAAGGGGACAAGATGGTGTATGCCGGGCTTATCTCCAGTGGCCTGAACCAATGGCCTACCCATGAAGGAATTTTCCAGGTTTGGGACCGGCAGTTAAAAACAAAAATGTCCGGAGCGGAAGGCAAGATCGATTATTATTTCATCGAAGATGTGCCCCACACCATGTTCTTCGACAATGACATCGCCCTGCATGGCGCCTTCTGGCACGACCGGTTTGGCTATAAGCATAGTCATGGCTGTGTCAATATGCCGCCACGCGCCGCGGAATGGGTTTTCAACTGGTCGACCGAAGCGCCAAACGACTTATGGGTTTGGGTCCACACCTCCGAACCTGAGACAATTTTTCACCACCACGATCCCCAGGAAAGCTTCGCCGGTCCATAATCAAAACACTTTCATATTGTCACTTCGAGAACTAGAACTACCACATCGCAGGCTCTGTTCTATGAGCAAAGAACCTGTAAATGTCATCCCGAGGGGACCGAGGGATCTGGTTCTCGACCGGCGAAAGATTCCTTCCTTCGGCAAGCTCAGGACAGGCCGGAGGACCTCGGAGCAACTGTGTGAATAAAAATGGTCCAATCAAGAAAAAACAGGTCTATCTTGCCACGAATTTCCATCGCGAACCATCGCATTAAGGATGACCAATAGTTTGCGCATACAGGCGGTCAAGGCCACTTTTTTCTCCTTTCCATTATCAAGCAAGCGTTGATAGAAAGCTCTAATGACAGGATTCCTCTTTGAGGCCGACAGAGCGGCCATATATAAAACACAACGCACACCGGCTCGGCCGCCAAATATGCGGCGCTTGCCACGCCGTGGTCCACTGTCTCTATTAAAGGGAGCGAGGCCGACAAGGGCGGCAATCTTCTGGCGGTTGAGCGTACCCAATTCCGGTAATTCAGCCAACAAGGTGAAGGCGGTAACCGGTCCGACGCCTGGCACGCTTTGTATGAGTTCTTCCCTCGCCTGCCAAAGGGGGCAGCGCTTGATGAAGCCGGCGATCTCATCTTCCAAGCTCTTGAGTTCTTCCTCCAGCCAGCTAATGTGGGCTGCCAGGCGTTCACCCACCATGCCGGGCGTGGTGTGGCGACGGTTCTTTTCAGACGTCAGCATGCCTACCACCTGGCGACGACGCGTAATTAAGGCGTTCAGATGTGCTTCTTGTTCATTGCGTAACGGCCGCACCGGCGGTTGGACGGCCTGGGCGAACCAGGCGATCATCAGGGCATCGAGCTTGTCGGTTTTGGCCAATTGGCCGGTTGCTCGAGCAAAGGACCGCACCCGTGTCGGGTTGACCACGGCCACCGGCAGATTGGCAAAGACCAGTTCGGAAACCAGCATCATTTCCCATCCGCCACTCGCTTCCAGAACGACCAGGGTGGGTGCTAGTTCCGCTAACTGGCGAACCACTGCCTTAAACCCATTTTCGTTATTGGCATATCGCCGGACTTTTTCCTGGCCCGCTACCGCCAGCTCCAGTTGGTTCTTCGAGACATCGATGCCGATAAAGATCGCACTCCTATTGATATCCATTACTACCTCCGGGTATAATAGTCATTGGCCCTCACTAGCAAAAATACGGACTTTGCTGTCCAGACAACTGTTCGGGCTACATTTGGATAAGGACACGGCGATCGGAGCTCCGAATCGGTCTTCAATGGACCTAATGACAATCGATCTGCCGTGTCCTTTTCACCCTATTATGCCTCACCTTTTAGATACTAATGACAATTTTAGATGGTTTGTTTATGAAGGGCAGGATGCTTACTTACAAGAGTAACGCCATATAATGGCCGATGTTCCCTGGCGACGCGTGACCGGGGTAGACTTTTTTAGCGCCGTGATCATAAAGACGCTGCCAGCTGGCCTTGACCACGTCGGGATCTTCAAGGCCGATGAACAGTGGGTGAGTCAGGTCGCCGGTGAAGACAGCCCCATTGTCCAACAGCAGGGAAACAGAGTCCGGGGAGTGGCCGGGCGTGTGCAGGATCTGGCCGGGGATGTCGATGCTTTCCAGCAAGGCGCGGCTTTCAGCGCAGGAGATGACCACATTGCCGTCAGGGGTGATTTCATTGTAGTTATCTGACGGCTTGATCCATTGTTTCATCTGCGGAATGGCCTCAACCTGCACATCCACGACCAGCAAGGGCACACCTGCCTCTTTCAAGTCCTGGCCCAGCCCGGCGTGGTCAATGTGATAGTGCGTGGCCAGGCCGTAGCGGATCTCTTCCAGGGGCACGTCCATACGCTTGAGGGTAGCGCGGAACCGGCCCATGGAGCCGGGCCAACACAGATCGACAAGGATGCGCGAGCGGCCGTTGCTGACGACCCAGGCATTGGTGGAGCGAGTACCGACGTTAACGATGGTGATTTGAGACATAGTTTAAAGATTGTAGCATAACCTGGATTATTCTCGATAATGTTTTTTCAATTTCAAAAAATTGATTCAAGCCATGGCATGAAAATAGGGCAGTTTATTCAATCCTGCATCTGGTATAATGAGTGAAATAGTCATATAAAGGACTCATAAATATGGTGCTGATTGCAAATCCTCCAAAATTGGTGTACGACGGTCAAGGCCGATTAATTGAAGTGATTTTAACGGCTGAGGATTACCTCACATACTTACAAGGCGTAGCGGCCGAAGAGGATTGGGAAGTACTGCCTGCCCATCTTCAGGATGCCATTGACCGAATGTTGATCGATGAAGTCCGTTCAGCGGATGAAGAGACCTTTGACTTGGAGACAATATTGGCTGATTCTAAGTCATGAGTTTCCAGGTAAGGTTAACAGTGGTAAGTTGAGAATCATTATTTCCTGCATATCGTGTTTTACCAGATGAAATCATAATCCCACCCGGCAATATTATTGTTATCTGTGGTTTCAGGGCGATGATTTACCTGTTCAATAAGTAGCATACTATCGAGGGGAGCCGGCATATCTACCGCAGGTATCGGATATGGGGTTAGGGGAACCAATGTTGACGCGCGCGATGTCCGACCGTTCTCTACCCATGATTTCCCACCAGAAATCTTGCTGCTGCCCTTCAAATTCGCGCATCGCGTGGATGCAGGCTCCATAGTACTCGACATTCTTCTCAGACTCCAGATAGCTGTTGACGTCGATGAGTGTCCAGGGTGGTTCTGAGAGCTCCTGCTCGTACCATTTTGCCACCGAATCAGCATCTTCCTCCTGGATATGGAATGATCGATAAGCGGTATCCTGGAAATCGCGATATTCATGCAGATTGTTAGTGATATTGCCTGGATAAATCGGTACATCCTTTACGGCAGCGGCCTGCTGTTGACTTTCAAGGAGATCAACGACCGTGCTTCTTATCATCTGAAAGAGGGAGACGGGAATGACGAGTATTGGGGGGACTTCGGTATTGATGCGGCCAACTGAAATCTCCTGGGCAGTTTCAGGGATATAGATGGTGTCGTTGTCCCGCCATTCGATGTAGTTGGCTGTATCTCCGCTGGCGTTTGATCTGCTCACATGATAGATATCTCGCTCTAACAAAGGCAAGTACTTGTGCCTGACACGAACGTAAGTACGGCCCAAACCTCCGGTATAAGAACCAGTTGCGCGAAACAAGACATGCGCCGTACGGCTTGTATCAGGCGAGATGGCGCGCTGGATTTCTGTTTCAGATCCGATTTCGGAGATGGTAAACAGCGCGGCCAATGTGAAAGGAGGGATGAACATCAAGACACCGACCAGGACATAATAACCACCGCCAATGATTGAGGGGAGGAACGGTAATCTGACCAGGCGCGGTCGTTTCAATTTGCAGTTACGCCTGATGTAACGGTAAGAAATCAGGGCGAAAATGGCAGTGGCTGGTGGGAACAGGAGGTCGATGATGATCCCAAAGAAAGAATAGTCGGTCGAGAAAAAGAACCAGAGCATCAGCCCCAGGAAAAGGTTGAGCATTATGAGGATCTTTGTAGATCGAGCATTTTCCATAGGCCATTAAGTCTAGCGGCTGGTAGCCGTTGAACCATGCTGCGAATGCGATATTTGACCAACGAAGTACCTCTGGGGCTTAGGGATTGGGCCAATTATTTCATCTACGGGAGATTGCTCAAATCTGGCCTAGAACCTGAAATATTATAACAGGTTTAATTTTATATTTGCGGCCAAATATTTGCTATCGTATTAAGCCAAGCGATAACCATGAGGATTAAAGAATATCGCCAATGTCGAAGTTTTCTCTTCTATCCCTCCAAAGCCGCCAAAAAGACCTGTTCCAACTCGGACGAACTGATCCCGCCGATGCGCTGCCAGATTATTTCGCCATCACCGTCCAGCATAAAGTACATCGGCTGGTTGCGCGCGTTATACTGGGCGACAATCTCAGCATTTTCCGGATCTTCGCGGTCAATGCGAGTGACGACTATTTGACCAAGATACGCTTTCTTTAGCCCATTCACGATAGGCTCCATTTGCTGGCAGGTTGGTCACCACTCGGTATAAAATTCGAGGAACTGCGGCTTAGCAGCGGCGATGACTACTTCTTCCGCTGGTTCTTCTGTGGGCTGCGGGGGTTCTGTAGGGGGAATGGTTGTGGATGTAGGGGGGACGGCCGTTGATGTGGGGGGAACCTCTGTTGATGCCACAGGGACATCTATCGCCGGCACATTCGTCGCCTGGATTTCAGGGACAACATTGGCCGACTCACCAACCGTAGCCGGCTCCAGTTCGGCCGCACTGCCGCATCCAACAAGCATTAAGATGATCCATGCTAAAAGAAAAATCAATCGAAAATGTTTGGTCATAAATTTTTCCTTCACTTACTTTATACCTTCTAATAGGACTTCAAACAAGCGTTCTTGAGTGACATTTATATTCCAAAAATGTTTTCAAATCAGATTGGATAGATGATAGTGATATCGATCTGTTTATTGAATTTCAGGAACCTATCGGTTTTCAGTTTATGGAGCTGGTTGATTATCTGGAAAGGTTGCTCGGCCGCGAAGTTGATGTACCAACCCCGGCAGGGGTGCAGAGCATACGCGTGAAGCGGATCTCAGAAAATATAAATAAGAGCATTGTTTGTGAATTAAATTGAATCTTTAGGAAATGCACAAACATTCCTGTTTTTTGGCGCCAGCCATCATGCAAAAAACTAAGATTTCCCCTTCACAATTGAATAAATGCGCGGAATCTGCTCAGCCAGCACATCTGCATCCGTCACCGACTTATACAACCGGCTGACCCCACCATACTCAAAGGTCACGACCCAGGGTTTTGCCCATACTCCATTGTGAATCTGATCCATTGACCACGTGAAGAACTCCCAATCCTTACCGGTCATGGGTAGATGCTCCACCCAGCGGCCGATGAAGGGTTGAATCAATTTATCTTCAAGTCCGGCCTGACGCAGACGCTTAACCCACTGCCCCTCAAAGCGGTGAATACCCGTGATATGAATCTCGCGGATGCGCGAGACGGGCATGCCACTCACATATTGCTGCGCATCAAGGCCAAGCTGTAAAGCGGCCAGGCGCGCATGGGATAAATCGAGGAGAAAACCACAATCAGTTTCTTCCAGCACACGCGAAATCAGTTCCGATGAATAAGCTGCACGCAGGTTGATGTCCGCAAACCCATGAATATTTTCGACGATCACCTGATTAGCGCCGAAGCGGTTAGCGACCGCACGCAAATCCTTGAGTACACTTTCAACCAACCTCTCGCTGTCTACCGGGTCAGTCATATCTACAGGCATATCCGGGTGGTCGTGGACGGTCGGGGCGAGATGAACATTGACATAGGGGGTATCGGTTTGGGCGAGCAATTTTTCGACTTTACGCCAATCGGCCGGTTGATTAGTCTCCGTATCAATTGCATCGCCGATGCCCATGCCCACTCGAAGCGGAAAATGGACATAAGTTGGATAGATCTCCTGGACGGTCGTTACTAGATCTGGCCAGGCGGGGCATTTGAAACAATCAATTTGAATTTGCCCACTTTGCAGTAGGTCGGACGTGGGGCTGGAGTAGTTGGCTGCGAGTTTCATGATAATTTATTGCGTCTCCTGATCGCTTTCCAGCCATCATTGTACAGGCAACAATCCCCAATTTTCACTTTGATCCCCTTGCGATTTGCAAACGTCTGGCCGATGATTGCGAGGTTCCTGTCCTCACCACAGTGGAGGAATGACACTCTCATCCATTGTGTTTTGTGAAGCTGAAATCACTGGTTTTGCTGATATAATTTCTTTGGGACTTTTCTGCTAAGTAAATATTCGAGAGATTTGACAACTTTTCACTTGCTAGATGAGCGAAAACCATTCAATAAAAGTTGTCAAATTTTAGGTAACACAATATTGAACAATGGAGGCATTATGAAAGGGATCAAATATGGCATTGCATTACCCTATCTCACGCCGCGCAAGGTGGCCGACCTGGCACAGCAAGCAGAGGAACATGGCTGGGATGGCTGCTTTCTGGGGGATGCAATCTGGTGTGAAGATCCGCTGATTGGGTTGGCGGCGGCCGCGATGACCACGAATCGGGTTCGCCTGGGCACGTTGGTCACGCCGGTCCCTCTGCGACGGCCGTGGCGTCTGGCCAGCGCGTCATTGGCCCTGGACCATCTCTCCGATGGTCGTCTGACCCTGGGCCTGGCAATGGGCGCGGTCTGGATGGGCTGGCATGCTTTCCCTGATGAAGTGGCCGATACAAAAGCACGCGCCGCAATGCTAGATGAGACGATTGACATTTTGACGCTGATGTACCGCTCCAAACCGTTTGATTACGACGGCCAGTTCTATCAATTGAAGCTGACCGAACTGGATGAGATGTATTATCCCTCCAGGTCGGTGCAGAAGCCGCGAGTCCCCTTATGGTGTGCGGGTGTTTGGCCGCGGCCGAAGTCGATGCAGCGCGTCCTGAGGTGTGATGGCATTATCGTCGAGAAGTTGAATGCTGCCGGAGAACCCGAAGAAGTCACCCCCGAAGATATTCGCCAAATCGAGGCTTATGTCCGCGAAGAGCGATCCATGACAACCCCTTTTGATATTGTGACCATCGGTAAGAGCGGCGGCCTGAACGAGCAGCAAGTTGAAGATAAATTAATGCCCTGGATTGAAGCCGGGATTACCTGGTGGATTGAGGGCATGTGGGAAGAAACTGAGGAAGCTACATTGCAGCGCATCCGGCAGGGGTCGCCGGATGTCAACACAACCTAGCTATTCGACAGTTTAGAAAAAGGACGCGGACAAGAGCGGATTTACGCCGATAAATATAAAAAATTCAGCGTTATCAGCGTGAATCAGCGTCCAATTAATCTTCTCTTTGTAAAAGTGTCGGGTTGCTAAGTACCAACAAAAAGTATTGTTGCATGTGTCATGCCGAGCTTGTCGAGACATCTCTCGAGAGATTTCTCGCTTTGCTACTCAGAAACAAACCGTCACCAATTGTCATTCCGACGCGAAGCGAGGAATCTTATACATCATTGTGGTGAGTATGCAAAGATCCTTCACTCCGCAAGCTGCGTTCAGGATGACGAACTGATGTTTCTGTACTCATAGAACATCGCTCGCGATGAAGTGTTTCTCGAAATGACAACCTTTAAAAAGTTCAATAATCAAGTAAATCGTTTATGATCGAATCTATATGAGGGCGAATTTGTAGAACAAGCTTTCCAGCTTGTTCATGGCGATAGCCATGCCCTAATGCGAATGGCTGGATCACGGTCTCGCAAGCTAGAAAGCATGCGCTGCTGGATCGGCCGGTATGGATGTTGGTTAGGGATCAATCATGATGGCTTGCAACAAATCATTTAGATAACCGACCAGCTTGACGCCGTCCCGCAATAGAATGATACCGTCCAGGGACGTATGCGGCCGAACATGGGCAAACAGTTCAAAAGTGGCCTGTTTTTTCTGCTCCGGATCAGTGATAGCATCAGCCAACCGGTAAGACTCAGCGACGGGGATATAAGGGTCGCTGTGATCATGCATAATAAAAATATTAGCGTGCAAATTGGACATACCGTTACTTGGCGAGAGGGCATCCAGGTGATCCTTGTACCAACCAGGCAGCCGTTCTAATAAATCGTCTATTTTCTGAGGGTCGCTGGTCGTTAGATATTGATAGGAAATGGCACCCACCGGTGATAAAGCCGGGAGAATTTCATCGGCCGGATCACCATCAACAATGATACGCCTGAGCAGATCGCCATCAGCGGGTTCAGGGGCCAATTCCAGCACATTTTGGGTGACCAGCATAAGCGTCGAAGGAGACGGCTGCCATGAAATTTTCCGGCCCTGTACTGTGCTGGTGCGGGTGGCTACCGCACGAATGAAAGATGTGAGATTGTAATAACCGCCAAAAGCGTTCACCAGCCGCACATCCCGGTTAATGCGCGGGTCCTGAGCCGCCAGCAGGGACAGGGAACTGCCCACGCAAAACCCGCCATAGCCCACAGAGGTTGGGGCCACATGAGGGCGTTCGGCCAGCCATTGAAAGGATTCGACCAGCACATCCACATCGTCCGCAGAAAGACGGCCGCGCCTGAGATCCGGAAGTTTGGGTATGAGGGTGACAATGCCCAGGCGCGCCAAATCTTCGGCGACGGTGGACAGTTGTAAATCATCTATGTTGGAGGGATATCCGGCCACCAGGATCAGCGCCCCATAAGGACCCGTGCCGCGCGGTTCAAACAAACGCGCCGGAACGGCTGCTTGCCGGGTGGGGATCAGGACATCCTCGATTAACGGTGCGGGCGTGAATAAACTGAGTGGCGTCGGCCCATCATCGGAAAGCAGGCCGGCCACAAGGAGAGCGGCTCGCCCCGTAGAACGGCCGCTCTCCGTGAGGAGGAAAAATCCTAAGATAAGTAGTAAAGCGGCCGCCAGGGACGCTGCTATCCATCGCGCTCTAATCGGCACGCCTCACCAATGGCGCATAAACTTTGCGTGTAATGCCAAAGCGGCGATGGTTGTAGCCATCTGTCTGGTGGACCTGGTCCAGGGAATCAACCAGGATCGGCGCATCGCTTTGATCAGTAAATATCAGGTTGCGAATGGCGTAAGGACCGTTTAAACCGCCATCACGGATATCGTTGCCCCGGAAATAAATGCGCAGTTCATGGGTTCCCGGATCAAGCTCGGCCGCTCCCTCGGCCTGGGTAATAAAGCGCCCCTGGCTCCATAGTTCAGCTTGCAGTCCATACAACCCGGCCTGTTCAACCTCCACCTGGGCATCAAAAGCAAGAAACTCATAGAAACTATCCTGATCAAAGTCCAGTGGCTCGTCTTTATAGACTCCGGTCAGTCGGGCAGAGGGCGCGATTGAAATGACGGCCGAGGCTGTTCGTTCATAAGGTATGCTATCCAGTTCGCCGCTCGCCGTGACCACCAGGCCGTAAAAACCACCCAATCCTGTGCTGGGATAGCTGTTGGCGTACTGGCCATCTCCGGCCGCGCCATCATTATGCGTGCCGTCATCAAATAATGCGATCTCCTCCTGTGAACCATCCGGCCTTTCGATTCGGGCAGTGACATTGCCCCCGGCCAACGGCGTGCCGTTGTGCAAGATGGTGGCGGAAATCTGTAGCGGATCGCCGGATAGGTGCCACTGGGGAGCGGTCAGGTTAATGGCGATCGGCCGTCCCGCCTGGTAAAGGAGCCGGTAAGCAATCGGATATTCCACATCAGTGACGGTCAGTTCATAATTCCAGGTTCCGGGCAGCGTTTGCGGCAGGTAATAATCGACCATGAGACCATAGCCGGTATCGAAAGCAATATAATTTTCGTCTTGAGGGATAGTCGCGCCTGAGGGATCTCTCAGAACAAAATTGATATCACCGTGATCGAGGAACAAGGTAACATGGCTTGCCCCTTCCTCATACAGCTCAAATTGGCCGGACTGTGGCTCATCAGGGTTGAGCACACCGGATCGAATATCCTGGTGGGGTGGTGCGGAGGCGGTTAGTGTCGTTTGCAATTGGGTTTTCAATTGATCCACCGCGCGTCCATCCGCGGCTTTTTGCTGGGCGTTGTTGGCCGGACAATCCTTGCCAATGAGGGGGTAAATTTCTTCCTGGAACGTGGTGCTGGGATTGACGTAGGATCTCAGATCGTGCGGGCCAAAGTTTTCCTCCGGCACCTGGCCGTGGACATCAGGCGTGTTGACAGGGTTCACACGTGGATAGTTCCAGGTTAAAAGGGGACTATCCAAGACATAAGAACTAGCCCGATGTACGGCGAAATCATTGGCCTCCACAACCGCCCCATCTCCTATTAAAGACCATCCGGCAAATAAAGTGAGCATTTTCGGTGGCACCTTGGGAAGTTGGGGCCGGGCATCCCCGGCAATTAAATAGTAGCAGGTCCCTTCCGGCTGGTTGTTCCAAACATTCTGCACAGCGCGGACGGCGGGCAGCATTTCTATTAAAGCCGGCAGTTGCGGGGGCTGCCACTCGCCGTTCCATTCACAGAGACTGGGGGCCGCTGCACAAAGTCCAATGTATCCCGCAAAGGGTAACACATCTTGCATGGTATTCGTGGGATAGGGTTCGCCACCGTGCGGTGTGCCCAGGGTGATCAAATTCTCCACATAGACGGAGGTATTTCCAGGACAGGAAGCACCAAAGCGGCCGTCGTAAATATCCTCATTTTCCAGGAAGGCGCGCGCACGCAAACCGCCATAACTGTAGCCGATCATATCGAATGTGCCGGTCCAATCGGGGAGGAAATTTTTGACATTATTGTAGGCGCTGCACAGGTTATCATAGATAATATAGCTATTCGCCTCTAAATCACGGTAAGGGGTTGTGCCGAGCGCGTAAAACAAATTGCAACCTTCAACATATCCATTTTTGTCAAAATAATCGAGAAAATAATGGAGATGCTCATCATTGTAGAGTTGATTGCGCTCACTGCCACCCCAACCGGTGACCAGCATGACCGGCCGCCGGCCGGCATCCGCATCATCACATTGGGTGGCCACAGCTTTACGCCAATTGGGGGAGTGGCCGGGCAGCAGGCGCTGGAAGGCATCGCTGCCCACAAAGACCGTATTCACCTCCCAAGGTCCATCGGGCCGTTGGTGTCCCGCGCCGATGAGCAAACCGTCAGGTGACCAATCCCAGTTGCTCCAGGCCCCGCCTTCACGGCTGCGTAGGGTAAACACTTCATCACTATTGGTGCGCAGCAGGTTGAGGCGCAGCATCTGGTCGGAGCCACTGGCAATGACGCCTAATTGCTGGTTACTCGGCGCCCAATATAACCTTTGATAATAACCTCGACCGGATGAGGTGTCGGCAATGTCCCCTAGTTTAATCGGATCGCGCTCTCCTTGGGGATCGACGATATAAACAGCGGCAATCGCTTTTGTATCTGATTTGCCACTCTCTGTCCTGGCGCCGACAAAAGCAACCCACTTTTTATCCGGGGAAAGGACCGGATCGGCCGCGACGACGCTGTCGGAAGTGCAATCACAAGAAAAACCGGGGGTTATGGGTGTCAATTGGTCGGGATTTTGCAAATCGGCGCGATAAATGGTCCAGACATCAGCCGGCGCTTCTCCGGAGAAGACCACGGTATCCTCATCCATCCATTTTGGCGTCCAAACATTCATTAAAGAGGAGCCGATTTCTTTTAGCTTGCCGCCGGCCGCCTGAACGACCCAGCCATGCATTTTACTGTCATCGGCCGCGAGACGGCCGTAAAAGGTCAGAAACTGATCGCCCGGCGACCAATGGGGATCATAAATGCGATAAGGGGTGCAGTTTACAGTCGTCAGTTTCTTATTGTTATATTGCAGCGTGTACAGACAGCGCCCCTCTCCATCTTGTTTATCCCCGACGAAAGCGATTTTTTTCTCGTCCGTTGACCATTGAGGGCTATCGACATTTTCCACTTCTGTGGTGATCACATCAGCGCCTACACCATTGGGAAAAGCTTTGGCCAGGTGGCCCGCTTCATTAACATAAATGAGCAATCCGTTTTGATTGTTGACGCTCACCGGTTCCGGCCTTGGGGCATCGGGAGCAGACTGGTAGCGCCACAAATTGGTCATGGCTTCCTTGACCATTGCTTCCTGTTCTTCAGGCGACATGTCACCTGGGTCATGGCCTTGGCTGAAATATGCAAAATTGGGAGTCCCTGAATCGAATAACGCTTCCTGAAGGGTAGGGGCGGAACGTCCTGTCCAATGGATTCCTACCAGGAAGATCAAAGAGAGCACAAAAACTAAAACTATACTACGCTGCGATTTGCGAATGGGCATGATTTCCTCCTCCCGAGAATAGAATGAGCACCGTTATAAGTTGGTAAAGCGACTGAGTAAGAACAATAGTGAAAGTATAAAAAAAATCATTAAACGTGTCAATTTAGCCGGGGTAAAACCCCCAATGACACTCAGGGCGATTCCAAAGTCGCCAATTATCGTACCGTAACCGCGAAATCATTTTCGCGCTCTGGCGTATGCACAAGAACGCGATTGTGAAATCGCGGTTGCGAATCTGACTCTGGAACTGCCCTGCAATGACCCTATTGACAATTGCCTCAATTAATGTTATTGTTTAGAATGAGAGGTATGATATCTTATATCTCTTATCGCTCACTGTCTAACTTCGCCAACCATATAACTTATAGGAAGTGAAATGCATGCCCAACCACGATAAAAAATCCTCTTGGGAAGACCCCGATTTTTGGGATAAATCTAATCTTTGGGAAGATGGAATGGCACTGTTTAAGAAGATTGGCGATCTTGGGCTGGGGCTTGAATTGGCTGATCTGGCTCAATTTGACCCTCGCCTTGTCCATTATATCGTCCAATTTCAATACGGGGCCATTCTCAATCGACCAAATCTAACCGCTGAACGCCGTATGTTATGCGCCATTGCTGCGTTGTTGCCAATTGGCGACGCAGAGGGCGTTGAAGCTGCCATTAATTCGGCCCTCGATGCAGGCGCAGCTAAAGAAGCCATTATTACAGTTGTTCTGCAAACCGGCTGTTTCGCCGGATTTCGCAAATGGGCATTAGGTGCTCGCCTTGGTTTGAAAGTGTTTCGTGAAAGAGGGCTTATCTCGGAAGACCCAGCGGACGATGAGTGGCAGAATCCCGAAACCTGGAACAAAGAAGGATTGTGGGCGCAAGGCTGGGAGACGCGCGATCTTATCGCAGGAGGAGCCAACACACCTACCAGCATGCCCCAACAAGCCCGTTTCGATCCATTACAACCCCATTATGTTATTGAATTTCGCTTTGGCGAAGTCACTTCGCGGCCGGGACTGGATATGCCGACCCGGCAGCTATGTACATTGGCAACCTTTTTGGCAACAGGTGAGGAATTTGCGGCCGAAGGTGCCATGAATGGCGCACTCAATGTTGGTGCAACTCGCGAAGAGATTATTGAGGTAGTCTTGCAAACTGGTACGCTTTGCGGTTTTCCAAAATGGGCTATCGGTTCACGCGTAGGTGTTCGTGTGTTTGAAGAACGTGGTCTTATTCCACCAATTAAAGGGGAATCAGACGTTGATTGAAGGTTAGTGAATTTTACCGATGGTATTAGCGCTCAAATCCATATAAAAGGAGAGGAAAATGAAAAAAAATGTAGTTTACTTCATGATAAGTGTATTGATATTGGTTACCTTAGTCGCCTGTCAAGGGCAAACGGAGCCAGTTGAAGTTACCCGAGTCATCACCGAAACGGAACAGGTCGAAGTCACACGAGTCATCGTAGAAACCCGCATTGTCGAAGGGGAATCGGTCGAAGTCACCCGCCTAGTCGAGGTCACTATCCCCGCCCCAGAGGAAGAGCAGGCCATGGAGGCTGAAGTAAAAGAAGAAATAGTCGTCGCCGACGCTTTGCCGGCTGTGACTCTTGACCCTCATAAAGAGGGGTTCAGCCAGGCGGACACAGAGATAATTCTCGCAATTCACGACCGATTGGTTGACTGGCAAGATGGCGTTGAGGGTACTGAGATTGTCGGCAACTTAGCGACTGATTGGAGCGTCAGTGATGATGGCCTCGTGTACACATTCAATCTGCGTGATGATGTGGTATGGCAAGGCGGCTACGGACCATTTACTGCTGATGATGTCGTCTTTAGCATTGAGCGTGTCATGAATCCCGATATTTCACGTTCATTTGGACTTGTTGATGGTGTGATTGAATCCGTTAATGCAATCGATGACCAAACTGTTGAAATAGTCCTGGCTGCGCCAAATGCTGATTTTATCCCTGCTGTACTGCTGCAGTTCCGCACAGGCACAATCGTTTCCCGTGCTGCATTAGAAGACATTGGTGATGAGGATTATGGTAGCAATCCAATTGGTACCGGACCTTATCAATTAGTTGAACGTTCCTTGGGTGATCGTACAACCATTGAACGAAACCCTGATTATCGGGGTGAACAGGCGGATGTCGTACGCTATGTTTTTGTAGAAATTCCTGAAGAGACAGTGCGTGCCGATGCGCTTGAGGCGGGTGATATAGACATAGGCAGCTTCCGCACACCAACGACTATTGCTCGTCTTCAGGATACAGGCGATCTTGATGTAAATATCACCTTTGATCGACCTGCGGTTTGGGTTATAGCTATGAGTGATCTTTCGATAACCGACATACGAGTCCGCCAGGCTATCGCGCATGCCATCAATAAACAGGAATTGGCTGAGACAGTATTGGAATTTCGGTCGAACCCTGATGTGACAGCCTATCATGGTCCAGGATTGGCCGGCTTCCCTGAGGATAGAAGCGATGAACTGTATCCTTACGATCCCGAATTATCACGCGAGTTGTTGGCTGAAGCTGGAATCGCTGAGGGAGAATTGACTTTATTCTACCCAACACGAGAGGACTTTTTGGAACTGTCCCAAGCTGTAGCTGGTTATTTAAGTGCTGTCGGAATCAATACAGAGCTAGAAGTGCAGGAGCAGGCACTATTTCGTGAATCGATTAGATCTGCCGGTGAACTCTATGATTTAACTAACTTCTTCCCCTCACGTGCTACTGCTAATGAAATGCTGGCTTATTATGGTGCCCCAATTAGCACGAACCAGTTTGAAGGTGGTCCGCCCGATCGTGTTGTAGAATTGTACCAGCAGCAAAGTCAGGAAACCGATCCTGAACGACGTGCTGAATTAATTGGCGAGCTGCTGGAAATTGTGGAGGCAGAACTGCCTTGGGTCGTCATCGGTTATGCTGCTTCAGCGGCTACGGTTACTCAACCTTTCATAGATGGACCGTTTGTGAATTATGTTAGCGAGCTAAACCTGCCGGTTGAGTATATTACTATCGACCAGGAAGCCTATCAGGAATGGGAGGCCAATCGCTAATTGATCAGTGTAAGCCCCTTCATCGTTCTTGTTTGAGAAGGGCAGATTAAATGGAAGGCGAAAATAAAACAGCGCAGCCAATAGACGAAAAAATACACGGCGATGAGGCTTTACCCTTATTGGTACGGCGGCTGATTGAACGGCGTCTTGAACATCGCCTTGTTGTCAGTGTTTCTGGCTTGATCATTATTGGGAAGGCCGTGGCCGCAGATACATGGATACAGACTGCTGATGGGTTGAATTCCATGCTTAGTACGCTGCTAGCAGACGTTATAGATGAGGCCGCACCATTAATGGTAGATGATCCGCGAATCACTGTCCTTCGTGAACGGCTGCGCTGGGGAACCGGGCTAACGCAATCTCAAATGGAAACACTCAAGGCAGCTGAAGCAGCCCAGGCTGAGGGCGACCTCTATCTGCACTTGGTTGATGCCATACTTCATCTACATCATGGTGCATTGCCGGTCGGCCGTTGGCGGCTGCGACTGGCTAGTATTGACGGCTTTACCTTGCTGGATCCTGAAGAAAATAGGGGTTTACTACAAAATGACTCGTAAGAAGGAACCGGAAATCGATGAGATGTTAACTGGGCTGGAACAATTTGAGTCGGCACTTTTGGGTTATCTGGACAAGCTGGAAAAAGAATTAGAGTCAGAGAAAGCAGGTGAAAACTATCCGCCTCTTGTCAGCGGTTTGGAGCGACAAATAACAATGCTGCGTACCCTACACTATTTTGTTGATGAGGATTTATGGGAACAATTTCTCATCATTGCCAATATGTCTCAGTCGCTGTCACATCGACGAACGCGACGTTTTTTTTAGAGATAGTGAAGAATTTTATCAATGGATCCGACAACTTAAGGAGCTTGAACAGGAATGGATTTCCAACCGCTGGTATTAGCCGATGTAGAACGGCTGCACCAGGAATGGCAGGACCGAGTGGCAACCTCCCACAATGGAATTGTCTATTATAATCAATCAGTTGCGTTTACCCGGCTGGACAAACCAATGAGCGAGGCAACTGTTGCCCTGGCAACAACTGGCGGGGCTCATCTGGCAGACCAGGAACCATTTGATATGAAAGACCATGCTGGGGATCAAACGATACGCTTCATTCCTGCCAGTACACCGGCAGAAGCCATTCGTTTCACGCATGATCATTATGATCACACGGGTGCCGATATTGATCCGAACTGCATGTTTCCATTGCAACGCCTCCATGAATTGGCTGCAGGTGGTGTGATCGGTGCTGTGGCCCGCACGCATGTTAGTTCATCTGGCTTCATGCCTGACCCACGGCCGTTTCTCAACAATGGCGTGCAGGAAATCATTCAGCAATTTAAGGATGATGGCGTTGATGTTGTCGTCCTAACGGGTGGTTGACCGGTATGTCACCGGTCCGTGGGACTGTTACAAAATGCACTTGAAGAAGCAGGCTTTTCCACCAGCAGCGTCACGGTGCAGCCGATGATCACTGCCGGATTAGGTGTGTCGCGTGCAGCATATGTGCGCTTTCCGATTGGCAACCCTTTGGGTGAGCCTGGAGATGTTGAGGTGCAGCGGGCAATTCTTGTCGACCTTCTGAAACTAATTGAAGTGATCGAGGAGCCGGGTATCGTGGTCAAATTACCTTATCGCTGGCGTCGCGGCCTACCAAGACAGAGGAAAAGCAATTGAGGAAGACTAAATATGAGTAAAAGTTTATCAGATCGTAAAGAACGTGGTCGAGAAGTTCGCCGAAAGGTATTCGGAGAATCGGATGAGGCTGCATGGGAAGCGCTTAATGACGCTTTCGATCCGGAATTTAATGATTATATGCTCGGCTTTCGCTGGGGCACAATTACCGCCCGACCAGGTCTTGACCTGCGAACCCGTCAGCTATGTGCCATCGCAACCTTCTTGTCCGTGGGTAACTTTGAGCAGGTGGGTGACACAGTCGAACGGCATATTCGTGGCGCGTTGCGCTGTGGTGCAACCCCGCAAGAAGTGGTGGAGGTTATCCTGCAAACCGGCTTGTGGACAGGAATTTACAAGTGGACGATTCGCAAAACTGCCCTTAAAGTATTTAACGAAATGGGGTACGAAGAAGGTATTGACTGGGGGCCGGCTCTACCCGAAGATTGGTAATTGAGCAATAAGCCGCAATTTGAGGCTGTTGTTCTTTTGGAAATTACACTCTTTAAACAAACTGCACAGGAATTAAGTTTCTATCTACTGCCAAATTATTTAGCTTGTTATACCCGTTCCCCGCATTTGCGGGTCAAGTAAGTCGCGCAGGCCATCTCCGACTAGATTGAAGCTCAGCACAGCGATCATAATTGCCAATCCGGGCGCCAATGAAAGCCAAGGGGCTTCGCGCAATACTCCTCGTCCCTCTGAAATCATCGCTCCCCAACTGGGGGTCCCTGGTTGTACTCCCAATCCCAAAAAACTGAGTGATGATTCAATCAAGATGACCGATCCCATGAGTGCCGTCGTCAAAATGATAATGACTGGGATGCCATTGGGTACGATATGATAGATTAACTGTCGCCAGGCGGTAGCCCCCATTGAGCGGGCTGCTTGTACATAATCTTGTTCCCGGATGCTAAAGGCCAGACTGCGAGCGATGCGTACAAATTGGGGTAAAGAAGAAATAACAATCGCCACGATCAGATTAAAGACACCTCCCCCAAGTACTGTAATTATGACAATGGCTAACAGCACGGTTGGAAAAGCCATCAGGATGTCAACTGAGCGAGCAACAATTATATCAAAGCGGCCCCCAATAAACCCAGAGGCAAACCCCAACAAGGAGCCTGTGACGGCGCTGAGAATGGCTGCTGTTACAGCAATGCCCAGTGATGTTCGTGCTCCATAGACAACCCGTACAAAAACGTCACGTCCCAGTGAATCTGTACCCATAGGATGCTCAATGCTGGGCGGCTGGTAGCGTTCACGAAGGTTTTGGGCATTTGGATCGGCTTCGAACAACAGCGGTGCAAACAATCCAGCCAGGGCCATAACCAATAGTATGGAAGCAGAAATGAGGAAGACCATCGATCCGGCTTGACCAAGGGATGAACGCAAACGGCCCATCACCCCCAGCCGCCGCGGTTGTTCAGGTATCAATGGGGTGTTTACTTCAGAGGAAACTGTTCCCATACTACTTTATTCAGTTCTAACCCTAGGGTCGATCACACCGTATAGAAGGTCAACAAAGAAGTTTACAGCTACAACAAATATGGCAAATATGAGAATGGTTCCTTGCACGACCGGGTAATCACGAGCAAATATTCCGTCAACGAGCAGCCGTCCCATCCCTGGTCGCGAAAAGACAACTTCGACAATAACGGAACCCCCTAGTAAAGATGCTACACTGACACCCATCAAGGTAACAATGGGTAATCCAGCATTTCTGAGGCCGTGACGCAAGATAACCGTCGTTTCGTACAATCCTTTTGCACGGGCCGTTGTGATGTAATTGGTGTTTAGCACTTCCAACATAGATGAGCGCGAAACGCGTGCCAACAAAGCGGCCGAGCGGAAGCCAATGGTAATGGCAGGTAAAACCAGGGCGTGGGCTAACTGCCAAGGCGACTCGCTTTGCTGGGCACCAAACAACGGAAACCAGTTCAAGCGAAAGGCGAAAAAGTATAGAAGAAGGAGTCCCACCCAAAACGCAGGGGCCGACAGACCAATGTTGACCAACAAGATGGCTAAGCGATCAATCCAAGAGTTTTGATAGACAGCGGCTAAGATACCAATCGGCAGCCCAATCAGCACGGCAAAGATCAGACCACTAATGGCTAGTTGCAATGTCAAGGGAAAGCGCGAGGCAACCATGGTGCTGACGGCTTCGCCAGTACGAAAGCTGACGCCAAATTCGCCGCGCAATACTGATTCAAGAAAAAGGGCATATTGCTGCCAAAGTGGCTTGTCGATGCCTAATGATGTACGAATGACGGCGATATGTTCTTCACTTACGACGTCGCCCCAATCACCAAGAATAATTTCAGCCGGATCACCCGGAATCACGCGCATGAATATGAATACCAGCGTGGTTGCCCCTAGAGCTGTGAACACACCTAGTAAAGTCTGACGCATCAGCAAGCGATAGCTCATGGCGCGGCCGTCATCTGATCCGCGGTTGCTGGAATTTCTTTGGTGGTTAACAGATTATCTACGCTGTAGATGTGGGCACGCCGGTGAGTCAGCCGCTGCAGGGCATCTTCGTGAATTTCATCAGTTAAGGCAGCGCAGCCATCACTCAACAGTACGCAGCTATAGCCCAGGTCATGACCGTGGGTGACGGCGTGTTCAACGCAGCCATTGGTCACAACGCCGCCAATAATGAGGCCCTCGATCCCCAAACGGCGCAGCAGGAAATCCAAATTCGTCCCGGCAAAAACGCCGGAGCAGGATTTCGCCAGTACAAATTCACCCGGCTTAGGTTTCAGCTCGTCTATGATGGACGCATCCGGGGAGTCGGCGGCTACCTGGCGACCGGGTTTTATTTGACCTCCGGGACCACGACCGGGAACGGTTACGACATGGGTGTGGAATATGGATAGTCCAGCTTGACGAGCTTTGTCTAGCGCTCGTGCCAGGTTAGGTACGACCACTTGTACCTGACGCTCATATTGATTGGCAGCTTCATCCAGGCCAACAGCCCGCAAGCGTCTAATAGTGTAGCCGCTCGACCAAATGCATGAACCTTGCATATCAATTAGGAGAAGAGCGGTTTGCGTTTGCCAGGGCTTTACAGCTCCCACACCTGAAAAAGAACGCAGCGCCTGTATGCTTAAGGATTGCATTTGGTCGTTTCCTTTCTATGTTGATTAATTTGCTGCCTGAAGAATTGTTCAGCATTTATCATTGGTTTTGTCGAAAATGCTGAACATAGATGATATCATACATGTTCTATCTACACAACTGAGGTTCCCCCGATTAAGTGGACACAGATGATGGTCGTGCGTTCAATATCTGCCGCTGAACGCCCGCTGCTACGCAATAAGTTTATCGCCTGTTCTTTGAATACTTCTTGGTATGCTCTCTTTTGCTTTTTCATGGATTTCCTCCAAAATAAGTTTACTCAATTTTATGATTGCCAAAGCAAATTAAGGCCGCAAAAATTCCTGTTGACGGATCAGCCCGGTAGAACAAGCTTTCCAGCTTGTTCATGGCGATAGCCATGCCCTAATGCGAATGGCTGGATCACGGTCTCGCAAGCTAGAAAGCATGCGCTACGGGGCCGCCTTTTTAAGAATTAATCCCAGAGCCACGCATGCTGGGGTCAAGGATGTCCCGCAGACCATCACCAAGTTGGTTGAAACTTAAAACAACAAGCATAATCGCTATACCTGGTGCCAAAGATACCCAGGGCGCTTCGGTCAACACCCGGCGACCATCGGAGATCATCGCCCCCCAACTAGGTGTCCCAGGCGGTACTCCTAATCCCAAGAAACTTAACGACGCTTCGGCGAGGATGATTGTGCCCATTCGTGCCGTTGCTACGACAATGATTAAGGGAAACCCATTGGGAATAACATGTTTTCTAACCTGCCATAGCATGGTTGCACCAAATGAATAGGATGCTCGCGCATAATCCGTATTGCGTATTGATAAAGCTGCGGAACGAGCAATGCGAATAAAGCTAGGAAGTGACGCGATACTGATGGCGAACAGGAGATTGATTACGCCACCACCTAGAAGCGTAATCAAGATAATTGCTAGAAGTACCGTAGGAAAGGCCATTAGCATGTCTGTCATCCTGATGACAACAGTGTCAAACCAACCACCAACGAAGCCGGCCGAGAAACCGATAAATGCGCCAATGGAGGCGCTAAGGGTAGCCGCAAAGATGGCGATGCCCAAAGAAACACGTGCCCCATAGATAACGCGTAAGAAGACATCACGACCTAATTGGTCTGTCCCCATAAGATGCTCACTGGAGGGGGGATTATAGCGAACGCTAAGGTTTTGCTGAGTTGGATCTTCTTCCCAAATGATTGGTGCAAACACGCCTAAAGCCGCAATAATAATGAGAATAACGGCGGATGCCAAAAAGACCATGGCACCAGTGCTGCTTAGATTCGAGCGCAATCGCTTTCGCAACATATCTCTTATTATTTCTCCGACCGCAAGCGTGGGTCGAGCATGGTATACATGAGATCCGTCAACATATTGGCAAGCACGACCATAAGCGCAAATATTAATATCGCACCCTGCACTACAGGGTAGTCCCGGGCAAAAATACCGTCGATTAAGAGGCGTCCCATGCCAGGCCGTGAAAATACAACTTCTACAATAACTGATCCACCTAGTAGATAAGCAACGTTGATTCCCATAATCGTCAATATTGGTAAGATTGCATTAGACAGTCCATGACGCAAAATTACTGCGTTCTCGAACAAGCCTTTTGCCCTGGCTGTCATAATGTATGGTGCATTCAACACTTCTAACATGGATGTTCTTGTCACGCGTGCCAGCAATGCGGCCGAATGGTAACCAATCGTTATGGCCGGTAGGACCAATGCCGCGCCTTGCTCCCAAATTGTCCCTTCCTGTTGTGAGCCAAATAATGGAAACCAACCCAATTGATACGCAAATATGTATAGAAGAAAAAGACCGATCCAGAAACTAGGGGCTGCTAAACCAAATGTCGAAAACATGATGAGGGTTTTATCAATCCATGTATCATGCTTTATCGCGGCGATTATGCCCGAGGGAACCCCGATTATGATGCCGACAATAAAACCACTAATAGCTAATTGGATAGTTAAGGGTAAACGTTCACCTATCATCTGACTGACCGGTTGGCCCGTACGAAACGATACACCAAACTCACCCGTAAAGACAGAGCGTATGAAGATCAGGTACTGCTGCCAGAGAGATTTATCCAGGCCAAGTGCTTCCCGAACCTCTTGAATATGCTCCTCGGACACTAGATCAGCTAAGTCGCCAAGGATGATAACGGCGGGATCACCAGGGACGGCCCGCATTAAGATGAAAACCAACGTGGTAACCCCGAAGGCTGTCAAGAGACCGAAAGCGAGTTGGCGCGCAATATTAAGCGAACTCATCAGATTTTATTGCCAGGTATCGGAAGGTATAGGCATCGGAACAATAACCGAAAAGGGACTGATCTGATTCCTCAGTCCCTTTTCTACGGGCCAGATTATAGAAACGTAATCATACCACTCACACCAGTCAAAATTGGTGTTCGAGTATGATGTCTGAATTATCAGTTCACCGAAATGTATTCCAGCGGTAGATGGAACGCGTCGACCCAATTATCAAACGGAGCGTCCACAAAAGCATGATAGATAGTCGCCGGGGAAGCGCAATAGCCAAAGACAACCCAGGGCAAGTCTTCCTCAAGGAGGGTAACCAGCTCATCTATCAATTCCAGGCGTCGCTCAGGGTCTTGTTCCACAGCCTGGAGATCATACAGTTCGGCCACCCTTTCAGGCAGGCCTGTGGCTTCGTATTGGGAAGCTCTACTTTCATCAGCCACAAATGCCAGGAACTGATTGATCGTGCCACGCCCCGGATTGCTGGGCACAATATCATAATCAGCGCCCTCGGAACGACGCGCACTGCTGAAAAGGGCTGTCTCAAGCACTGAAAGCTCCGTGTTGATGCCCACTACTTCCAGATAACCGGCGATTACTTCAGAGAACTCCAGAAAATCTGCACGGGTCGGGAACTGTAAAGTTAGTTCACCCGGCGCGATTCCTGCTTCTTCAAGGAGTTCACGCGCGCGATCGGGATCATAAGGATAGAGTTCGCTATCGCCGGCAATCTCCTCGAAGCCTGGTAGGCCAGGGCCATAAAAACTCGTCACATCAGGTCCAATACGGTATTCCATCACCGTGTTGGCCAATTCATGCTTATTAATCGCATGGGCGATGGCCTGGCGCACGCGGACATCCGGTACGACGTTATCGTCAACGTACAGTGTCCAAACACATGGCCTTTCAAAAGAAATGTGCCGTTCCAGATCATCAACCCCGTCTAGCCGGTCAATGGTAACGGGTTGGCGGAAACTGCCGATGTCGATTTCACCTGAAGCCAACGCATCCGCGCGCACTGATTCTTCGGGAATGTCGACGAAGACGAAACGTTCGACAGCCGGCGAATCGCCCCAATAATCAGGACTTGTTTCGAGCACCGTACGCTCGCCTACCACGCGTTCGACTAATTGATAGGGACCGGTCCCGACCAGCTGATTACCATAGTTTTCGTCGCCAATATCCTCAAGCGCAGCCCGCGAAAGGATAACGCCTGTTGTAAACGAGGTCAGAACCTGGCGTTCAAAGTCGGCATTGGGAACTAACAGTTCCATTTCTACGGTGAAATCATCGACCGCGCGCACTTCCTTTATAATATCGCTCACGAGCCCGGCGCTGGCTGAACGATCCGGGTCCAGCAGGCGCTCGTAGGTAAATACGACATCATCGGCCGTAAACTGTCCGTAACCATCCTGCCACATGATGTCATCACGCAGGTTAAAGGTCCACAGCAAACCATCTTCGCTGGCCGACCAATCGGTTGCCAGACGTCCCACCAGCTCACCTCGCGGATTGTAGTTTTCTGTGCTGACCAGGGTGTCGTGGACCGAAAAGATGACCCATCGTTCCCATGGCGAGGTGCCTCCCTTATGGGGGTCGACGTTGACGGAGGGCAAGGCCCCAGAAATCACGATCTCATTGTCCTCGGACGCCGCTTCTTCCGCCTCTTCGACGGGAACCTCGACGATGCGCGTCACTTCCACTTCCTCAACGACAACTTCACCTTCGACAATACGGGTCACCTCAACTTGTTCGGTGACGACTTCGGTCTCGGTGACGACACGGGTGACTTCCACCTCTAACACCTCCGGCTCGGCCTGACAAGCACTTAACAGTAGCGGGCCAACCAACACAAGGGTTAGCAAAAAGACTATCTTCTTCATCATCTTTTACCTCCTAAGCATCTAAGGGAACGCCAGGTTGATTGGTCGGGTGACCAACAGGGAAAGGCGTTACACGGCTGTCTATCTGATACCAGATTTCTTCCGGGCCAAACATAATTGCATCTGTGACCGGCACTTCGAAGCCACGCTCCTTTAGCATTTGCATGGCGCCTTCCGTATCGTCCACGTCAAACGCTATGTGATGGCAACGGACGCGTTCAAGGAGTGGTCTCTGAAAAACCGCCAACAAACTGCCACGACGTCCAATGACATCTCGCTTGGCATCTTCATAAAATATCCCGTATATAAATTCACCGCGCCGATGAAAACTCCTGCGGCCGTCTAAACCGAAGGCATTCTCCATCCAATCACGCGTGCGCGTTGGTATGGCCAGATCGACAGCGAGGTGGTGAATGCCCTTGACGGAGCAAGGCAGATCGGGATCAACAGGACAATCCTCCATCTTGATGTTCGGATCGTCTTCATCGATTGGTCTTGGCTTGGTAAAGCTATCCAGCTTGATGGAGAGCCCCTCCGGTGCATAAAGCATGTCACCTGCGTCAACATCGACGTAAATGCCGCGTTCTTGCAAATCAGCAACGGCCGTCGGAATATCGACGTCTTCGACGCCTACACCGATATGGCGCAGGCGGCCGTGAGGAATCCCTGTCCGCAAATAGAGCCAGATGAATCCCTTATTCGGCCGATCTACATGAGGCGACCCCATTATGCGAATATAATCACCCTTCCAATACCCGTGCTTGAGTGTCTGCAAGCCAAACGCATCCCGCAGATAATCTTCCATGCGTGTAGGCCATGAAAGTTCAAGCGCGATGTGTGTTAACCCATTAACGCGAATCATAAACACCTCCTTGTGCTACCTGATTTATCAACCAAACTTTTCAGTAATTCTGCCTAGTAAATCGGATTGCCTAATCCGCTCCACGATTTAGGCAAATCGCGCTACAGCTTTTGTTATGGTGCTCAATAAACGTCGATTAAAAGAAACCGCCCGACTTGCGGTGTGAGACATTTGAAGACCAGTTGCCCACCGCCACGACGGCCGGCCAAATCTCATCATCAAGTAATCCCTCAAATTGGGTAAGCGTGTCTAACTGCCGGTTGAGAATCCAGACATACGATTCATACGGTTCAGATTCGGCCGTGGCAGTGGCGAGTTCCGCCTCAATTTCTGAGCGATACTGGGCGGCAACCTGATGCAGCTCACTCAATTTTTCGTGTATCTCATAGTAAACAGGGTCTTTCTTGCGTTTACCTTCCATAGTCATGCTCGCTACTTCATTCAAAGCCGAAGGTCAAAATCAGAAAAAGCCACCTGCACGCCGATGAGATATAGACGAAGATGTGATGCCGATACGAATCACGTGGGGCCATGCTTTTTCATCTAAAAGCTCTTCCAACTGCTTCACAGCCTTGACGTGACCATTTAGCGCCCAGACCAGTGAAGCATAAGGCTCTTCTTGCGCCTCTTCGGCGCTCAACTCGTCCTCCAACGCCTGATGATAATCTTCGACGATTTCCAGGAGATCGGACAAAATCTCGTGTAGCTCGTAGAATGCCGGATCCTTCTTGCGTTTACCTTTCATCGCCTATTCGATGCTTTTCGTTCTCTTCGCCGCCGGGGACGTCCCCACTTAGCCTTGACCAAATAACATTGATTAGGACCCGGCGCAGCATAAAGCCACTGGAGCGCTGTGAATAAAATATTTCGCTGTGTTTTGCTATCACCTGGAAGCCCAAAAGGGTTGCCAAATGGAAAACGAAGATATAACATGCGGGGCACGCCGGTTGCCAGCGAAATATAGGGCGTCATGGTAATACTAACTGTGGCAATCCCGGCGGATTCAATTGCATTTTGGACCAGTCCGACGGACCGGTGGCAAACCGGTCAACCAGGGGATAGAACGACAGCGTCGACCTTATCGCTAAGAAGCTGTTCAACCAGATCTGGAATTGTCTCACGAATGAAGCGGTCTGGATTTGGTATCCAGCCCATAAAACCAAAATGCTGCCCGGCTAGACTGCCAATAATCCCCTCATCGGCGAATTCACGCAGGCGATCAATCGGGAAAATGCAATTTGGGTCATCATCAGCCTCATTATGATCGTAGTGATCGTGGGCAAAGCGCAGACGGCCAGTTTCTACGTCAGCTGGAATCCAACGTAGCGTGTCGTCGCCTGCCGTTGACGTCATATCAAATGGTTCCATCCCCCTCACATAGAGGCCGCCAGATGTGCCTAGCGCAACCCGCAGGTCAGCGAGAGGCTTATCCACCTCGTGAAAAGCGATCTCGCCTGTATTACGGGCAGGGATGAAATGGTGGTGGTGAGACACGCGGCACCGCTCGTTCCACGCCAGCCACTGTTCTTCGACATCCTCAACGCTATGAGGTCTTGTTTCCAACGCTTCCATCATTGCAACCTGTTATTAATTGCGCTACTGACGCTAAACATCTAAGAGTTAGACAACCCTCGATAATCGCGTCTATTCCTGCTTTGATGCTCCATAACAGAGGGGTATGCGTTTGTTCTCATTATTGCCAACTTGTGTTTGGAGAGTCTGTTCAACTCTCAGGGAACGTTGCTTGTCATCTTGTATCATATAAGATATCACACCAATTATATGTTGTCAAATCACTTCTACATTACATGGATTCCAACAGCCTTGACATTGTGTAATATATAAGATATCATACCAATTACCTTGGGCTTGGGCCTTAAATGCGCCCGAAAAAGCCGAACTGATAACTGTCTGCAAGCAGATCGTCAGTTAAAATGCACTGTCAACATGGCATGCATTTTGTCCTAATGGTGCGTGGCACGTGATATCATGGCTAGCAAGTCCATGCTTGAGTTAATCCCCATATCACTGCCATCGGTCATTCATCAGTACCCAATTTGGGTTAATAGATAAACGGAGGAAAGAATGCGCAAACGGTTGATTTATCTCCTTGTAATTAGTTTAATGTTGTTGATGCTCGCCGCCTGCGGCGGGACGACCCAGCCGGGTGACACGAGCGAGCCGGAAGCCGAGCCGCCGGCCGCAGAGGAAGCGTCCGAATCGACTGAACCCGAGACCGAAGAAGAAGAGCCGGTCGAGGAAGAAATGGCCGAGGAAGAACCCGCTGCAGAGGAACCGGCCGAAGAAGCAGAAGCGGAGGGCGAGAAAAAAACATTGACCTGGTCGTTTACCCAGGGTGTTGTTTGTCTTGACCCGCCCTTCCAGACGGGTGGGACGGATTCAATGATCTTAGTAAACGTCTATAATTCGTTGGTGACGCATAATCCCGAATCCTTAAAGGTCGTTGACCCGGACCTGGCCGAATCGTGGGAAGTCAGTGAAGACGGCACGGTCTACACATTCAATCTGCGGGAAGGGGTTCAATGGCAGAACGGCTATGGTGAGCTGACGGCCGATGATGTGGTGTGGACATGGGAACGCATCATGGATCCTGATACGGGAGCGCGTGGCGCAAATGTGCTAGCCCCCGTCGCCAGTATTGAAGCAGTTGACGACTACACGGTACAAGTGACATTAGAGTCGCCCTATTCTCCCTTCCTGGTCAATATTGCCCACTCGCCGGCGACGCTGATCGTCAACCAACAAGCTGTTGAGGAGTTGGGTGAGGAATATTGTCTCAACCCCGTCGGTACTGGCCCCTATATCGTCACCGAAGCCGAATCCAACGGAGATGCGGTGATGGAAGCGTTTGACGATCATTTCAAGGGTCGCCCGGCTATTGATGAATTGGTTTTGCGCGCTATTCCTGAGGAAAGTGTGGCCGCCCTGGCGCTACGAGACGGTGAAATCGACTATATGATCGTCCGCGAACCGGCCAACATTTTGTCTCTGCAAAACGATGACAGTATCGTCGTTAACGCTGATGAAAATTTTGCTGCCAGCATGTATGCCTTATGGCTGAACAATACGCGTGAGCCATTTACCGACCCACGTGTGCGTCAGGCGTTGATCCACGCCATCGATCGCGAGACATTGGTGCGTGAAGCCACAGAGGGCTTCCTGAGCACAGTGGCCCATTCGGTTGTGCCGCCGTCGCTGCTCGGACACACACAAGATGTCACTCAATATGAGTTTGACCAGGATCGGGCACGTGAACTATTGGCCGAAGCCGGCTATGGAGATGGTGCCGATTTGACCGCCTTGACCATTGGCGCGCAGGCGATGCAGACAGCCTTTAACCCAATCATGCTCACCATCGTGCAGCAGATGTGGGCAGAAGTTGGCGTCAACCTGGAAATTGAGTATCTGGAGCGAGGCGCGATTCGCGAACGACAAGGCGCCGGTGATTATGACATTACCGTCTCCAACCCCACCCGCGCCGAGGTTGATCTCTTGCTTGATTTCTTCCGCTGCGAAAACTTCCCACCAGGGCCTAACTTTGCTCTCTACGAAGGGCCGTGTGACCTGATCAACGAACAGGCGACCATCATCGACCAGGATGAGCGCGCTGAGGCCATACAGGAAATCCAGCGTCAAATTGCTGACGACGCGCCCATCGTACCCCTTTGGTATCCGGTGGAGGTTACAGCCGCCAGACCCAATGTTTCCGGACTGATCCCCAACCTGGGTGGATGGCAAACTCGCTTCTACTTGTTCGACATTGCGGAGTAGCATCTCACTAGCAGCAGGCTGTTGTGATAAAATCATCTTGGAGGGTAAATTATTACCCTCCAAGATTTTTAGTCAAACCTGAAAACATAGATGTCGTCCCGTTATATTTTCAATCGTCTGCTATTGCTGATTCCAACGCTTTTCGGCTTGTTGTTGGGCGTCTTTTTGCTTCTGCACATTGCGCCGGGCGACCCGGTGGAGCTGCTCTACGATCTGCAACAGGAGTATATCCCCCAGGAAGTTCTCGATCAGATTAGAAAGGACTTTGGCCTGGATTTGCCACTGCACGTCCAATTCGGCCGTTACGTGGGCCAGGTACTACAAGGCAATCTCGGCTATTCTTATCGAACCAACCTGCCGGTTACACGGGACATCGTACCGCGTATTGTGCCCACGTTGCAGTTGGCGCTGGCCGGCATGGCCATGGGACTGCTCATCGGCATTCCGTCGGGCGTCATCTCCGCCCTCAAGCCCAATACATGGATGGATTACTTGACGCTGACCGGCTCAATGGTGGGATTGAGCGCGCCCAACTTCTGGTTGGGAGTTCTGTTCATCTACATCTTCGCTTTTCGTCTTTCCTGGCTGCCCATAATCGGGGCCGGGGATGGCGGCGTCGATACGCTGCGGCATCTTATCTTACCCAGTTTGGTCATCGGCACCAGTCTTGCCGCGCTGCTGGCCCGCTTGACGCGCGCGGCCGTGCTGGAAGTGAAAAGTCAGGATTATATCTTGACGGCACGTTCCAAAGGGCTGAGAGAACGACGCATCATTTCGCTACATGTCATGCGGAACGCGGCCATACCGGTAGTCGCTGCTGCCGGAACCGTCTTCGCCACCTTGCTCACCGGTTCGGTTGTTGTGGAACTCGTCTTTTCTCGGCCGGGATTAGGTCGCTTGATGATTTTAGCCCTGAATAACCGCGACTTTCCCATGATTCAGGCGTTGATTCTGGTCTTCGGTTTTGTTATTGTGATGACAAACCTGGCCTCCGATTTTCTGATCGCCTGGCTCGACCCTCGAGTTTCTTATGACAAGTAGTGTCGATGAGTATACGCAACCCATCCAGCTCGCGGTCGAGGAGACCCAGGTCGTGCCGGAATCTAAATCCCGCCTGCGCCACTTCAGCCGCTACATCTTTGTAACGCGTAAAAGTGCGGGGGTAGGCGCCATCATTGTGCTGCTTTTTCTCGTAGCGGCGGTGGCTGCGCCGCTGATCGCCCCCTATGATCCGGCTGAACAGGATTTGTTGAACCGCTACTCGCCTCCTACGCTTGATCATCCGCTGGGGACGGATAATTTCGGCCGGGACATGTTGTCGCGGGTCATCTATGGCGCACGCATCTCCCTGGTTGTCGGTGTCGTGGCTGTCTTCATCTCCATCTTCGTCGGGGCCGGTTTGGGCATTATTGCCGGTTATGCGGGTGGCAAGGTCGATGCGGTGATCAATTTCTTTATCGAGATGCTGATGACCTTTCCCGTTCTGCTGCTGGCATTGGTACTTATTGCCGTGTTGGGGTCGGGGTTTTTTAATTTGATGTTAGCGATTGGCCTGGGCAGTGTGCCCTTATTTGCGCGCGTCATGCGAGCGGAAACGACGACAACCAAACAGCGCGATTACGTCTTAGCAGCCTTTGGCCTGGGTGCGACCTATTGGCGGATCATCATGCGCCACATTGTGCCCAACGTTTCTAGTACACTCATTGTCCTCTCCACCACACGCATCGCCACCGCCATTTTGAGCGAATCGGCGCTCTCATTTCTAGGGCTGGGAATCCAACCACCCACCCCTTCCTGGGGTGTCATGATCACCGAGGGTCGCGCCTTTCTGGAAACGGCTCCCTGGATCGCCCTGGTTCCGGGCATAGCTATCATGATCACGGTTCTCGGTTTCAATCTGTTCGGCGACGGGCTGCGTGATGCGCTGGACGTTCGGCTTTAATAGATATTCATTTACAAACCGTGCCTGATTTGTTAAGTCAGGTATCGAATTATTAATCGGATTAGCAAAGGATTGTTCACGAGCAAAAAATTTCATCCCCATCCAGCCGTGCTCATCCGCGTCCAATCATAAAAGGAGTCTTTTTTCGCATGCACATTTTCAATATTACCCATGTTTCTCTAGACCTTGCCTCACCCACGCGCATGGAACGCTATTTGCGTGAGGCATTCGGCCTGCAAACGTTAAGGCATGGTTGGTGGCGCGGTGACTATGTTCGCGTCCTCGGCTCGCCCCACTATCAAACAGACAATTCCGGCATTCTCGAACTGCGAATGCGCCAATCGACGCCGCAAGGTGAACTGAATCACCTGGGCATGGGCGTAGCCGATGCTGAACTCTCGGCCGAAGAGACAATCGCCTACCTGGAAAACAAAGGTATCGAGGTCGATACTTATGGCGATGGTATGCTTTATGGGCCGGAAGAGCTGCACATTCAGGTGGATAGCTTCACCCAGCCGCGCCCCATCGACCCGGATGATCCCACCATTGTCATGCAAGACCTGGAAGTAGATCCGGACTTGCCTTGTCTGGTACGCGGTATCCATCACGTAGCGCTGGACGTGGCTGTACCCTCCCGCATGGCAAACTGGCTGGGCAAGGTGTTTGATGCCCCCGGCCGGCGCAGTTGGGCGCGTAAGGGATGGTATATCAGCAAAGCCTATTATCCTGACGGACCGCTGGATTCGGTCGGCCGTCCTCCTGGCTTGATGCCCCTTTTCCGGCGCGCGGGACAGTTGCGAGCCAGGTTGAACCACATCGCCTTTGACTTCGCCGACGCTGACGAGGCCATTGGGATACTTGAAGCGCGCGGTATCAAGGTTGATGTTGGCGGTGATGCCATGATGCATGGGCCGGAAGGCATCTGGTATCAGATCGACAGCCGTGATAAGCCCTACCCACAAGGACATTATGCCAACGACAGTGGCGTCCCCTATTACGAGCTTTTATGAACCAACCAGATACGATTCTCTACGAAGTTCCTGATGCTGAGGAGCGCTGGCAGGCGTGGGAGGCGCGATGTCTCGTTTCTCACGCAGGTCACTTCACTTCGGCTCGGAACGCGTCGGTGGCCTTCCATGAACCCCAAAAGCCGCTTTCAGCGCTGCGCGTGGCGCTGGCGACCTCTGGGGGCGCTTATGTGACCGGTACGGAGCCGTTTGATTTGGTCTCGCATACCGGAGATTCTACTGTCCGTTGGATTCCCGGCGATGTTAATCTGGCCGACGTGCGCTTCGCCCATGACCACTATGATCACACCGATCCTGACCAGGACCCTAACTGCATGTTGCCGCTGGAACGTTTACGCGAATTGGCGGCCGAAGGGATAGTGGGCAGTGTCGCCCCTCGTCACATCGGTTTCATGGGTTGGATACCCGATCCGACACATTTTCGGCAGGAGACAATCGCTGATGTTGTGCAACAGTTGCAAGCGGATGCCGTTGATGCGGTGGTGTTTTCGCCAGGCTGACCGATCTGTCACCGGTCCGTGGGACTGTTACAGAACGGGATTGAAGAAGCCGGTATCGCTACCGTGAGTTTAAGTATGGCTCCATACATTACGCTGTGTACCGGGGTGCCGCGTGCGCTTTATGTCCGTTTTCCCTTTGGCAATCCTTTTGGCGAGCCGGGGGATGCGGAAAAACAACGCACCATTCTCAGCGCCGCGTTGAATTGGCTGTATGATG
>JANQGC010000119.1 GCA_028277515.1 Anaerolineae bacterium | reverse complement strand
GGATGCCGCGAGGGAAGGCCAAAAGTAAGCGCAGGGCGGACCAGGGGATTCGTCCCAGTTTGGCCTGGCGCGGCCAGACGGCCGCCCACCAGACTTCTGAGGTCAACAAGCCCAGGATGACGCCGATAATCAAGGCCAGAAAGGTAGAAGCCACCGCATATGATAGAGTAACCAGGGTCGCCTGTAGGGTCAGGACCAGGAAATCGGCGCTGAGCACCGGATTGAAAGCGGCTTGCCAGAATCGAGCAAACTGCGGCCAACCTCCGGCGTTGACAATGGCTTCGCCGGAAAAGAGGCCGGCCTGTTCCAATGACCAGATCAGGGCCAGAATGAAGATGATTAGCCAACGCGTGCGTCCATTCCAGAGCGACGGCCGTTTGGGCATGGTGGCACTGGGCAGGTTCAGTTCTTTGGCTGAAACATCCATGATTTAACTGATATGGTAGAGTTGGCGAACTATATCGGGTGGCACATTGTCCGGCGCTTCGTCGAATTGCAAACGTCCTTCGCGCAAGCCAATGATGCGTTCAAAATGGGAAAAAGCGTACTCGATGGCGTGAACACTGACCACCAATGTTTTACCCATTTCCTGGGCCAGATTGCTGAGCAGATCCATCACCTCACGTGACCGTTCCGGATCCAGGCTGGCAATCGGCTCGTCGGCCAGGATGGCATCCGGGTTTTGCACGAGCACGCGGGCGATGGCCACGCGCTGCTGCTGTCCGCCAGATAGATGGCCCGTCCGTTCGTACAGCTTTTCGGGGATACCCACCCTTGTCAATGCTTGATGGGCGCCGTCCACTGCTAAGGGGCGGATCATGGAGACGGCCGCTCGCCAGAATGGCCATTGCCCTAACTTCCCGGCATTAACGTTGTGCACGACGGCCAGGTTATCGACCAGGTGAAACTGCTGGTAGACAGTGCCGATTCGTTTTTGCACCGAGCGGAGTTGGCTGCTGTTGAGGTGCGCCGGGTTTTGGCCAAGAATCTGCACCTGCCCTTTGTCGGCTAACTGGGTGCCGTTGAGCAGGCTGATCAGGGTGCTTTTGCCGGCTCCGCTGGGACCGACCAGGGCTACCCGTTCGCCGGGCCGGATGGCAAGGGAGATGTCCTGCAAGGCGGATAGATCGCCGAAGAGTTTGTGGACGTTGGTGAGTTGAAAAATTGGCGTGGTCATTTATGCTTCTTATTTTGGACGCGGACGAGAACGGACGAGAGCGGATTTTTTTCCGCTTTCATCCGTCTTATCATGCTCCCATCTTTTTCTATTGGACGCTGACTGAAATGGATATTTCGGCAAGCTCAATACAAGCTAGAGCGGACTGTTGAAGCAAATTTGGAGCAAAAAAATCCGCGTAAATCCGCTCTTGTCTGCGTCCTCTTCCTTATTCTATTGGTCGACGATCTGGCCAGTTTCACGGCCGACCGCTTCGATCAATTCATAGTTGCTGTTCTCAGTAGGGATGAACTGCTCTGCCCCAAAGAAGGATAATATTTCGGCATGATCGGGGTTGCTCGGATCGAGCTGGGTGAAGGCTTCGGTCACACGCTGCGGGAAGTCTTCGCCATATTTTTCGGTTGCTTCGGGCCGGATCACCCAATGATAATCGTGGTAGGGTGGGGATTCGAAAATTAACTGCACATTATCCAAATCCACTTCCCCTGCGGCAACGCGGTCCTCCCAGACCTGGGAATTGAGCGCCCCGGCCTCAAAAGAACCGGATTCAACCAGCTCAATGGTTTTGTCGTGGGCGCCGGAAAAGCCCGGCTCGCCGGCGAAATCTTCCAGGCTTACCCCGGCCTGGGTCAGAAAGGACTGGGGCATCAGCCGTCCGGAAGTGGAAGATTCACTGCCGAAAGTGAAGGTATGCCCGGCCAGGACATCCAGCTCTTCCACGCTGTTGATTACAGGAATGCCACTGGCCGTGTTGGCGATGAATACGCTAGTAAAGGCTTCGTCTATGTCGCGCTGCACAAGGGCTTCTGCGCCGGGAACCTGGGTTCGGGCCTGCACACCGGTCAAGCCGCCAAACCAGACCATTTCCAGGTCACCCACGCGAAAGGCGCTAACCGAGGCGGCATAGTCGGTCACGGGTTGATATTCAACCGGTACGTCCAGGGTTTCGCTGAGGTAATCGGCTAATTTACTGTACTCCCGCTGTAAGAGTTCCGGATCCTGGTCGGGAATGGCGCTGATGACAAAGGGTTCACTTTCTTCCTGTGCGCCACAAGCGGCAAGTAGAAAGGTTAATAGAATCAGGCTAAACAGTAAGGTCTTTTTCATTATTTTCTCCTATCTTGGTTAATAAATGTGACAGTCACGTCTTAATAAAAGCGTTGGTATCATAAAGAGTTCATTTATTTGGTAATTGATATTACGCATCTTCCGACCGATGTTGGCACCAACCCAATTTAACACCATTAGGATTAATATCACGTGCATGTGTTGGCAACCTTAATAAACTCTTTCAATTTTATTACAGAAAATGGATGAAATCAGCGGGAACCGATTTTCATCATGAGAAATCGGCCGTCAAAGTGACAGTCACTTCAGCTAAAACAATTCAACTTGAATAATTTAGCAAGTGACTGTCACTTATTCAACTCATTCATCTTCGGGGATTTGCTCCAGCCGGGCTTGCAGATCAGCGGCATCAGCGCGCATTTGCGCCAGGTGAGGATAAGGCGGCTGGTCCTTCAACTGCTTCCGGATGGGAATGATGCCATCACGAAAGCGGGCCATGCGCCGGCTGGCTTTTTCGGCATTTTCCAGGTCACCGGTTTCCTCCAGGGAGCGCAGCAGATAATAGGCATTTTGCAGATCATATTCAATGAGCGGCAGGGTTCCCTGGCTAGCGGCGGCAAATGATTGTGCGGCTTCAGCATAATCTTGGCGGCGGAATTCACACAGTCCTAAATGGTAAAGATAAAGCGCGTAGCCGGGCGCCAGGTCCAGGGCGCTGCTGTAGGCTTCCTCAGCTTCGATAAACCGTTCTTGGGCGAGGTAGACCTGGCCCAGGGTGTTATAAACAGGGTGGGCTTTGGGATTTAATTCAATCGCGGTTTTAGCATCTCGTTCGGCATGATCGAGGTTCATCTGGGTGAGGTAGATCAAGGAGCGTAGCTGGTAAGATTCCCAGAAATCAGGTTTGGCGCGGATCGATTTATTGATCATTTCCAGCGCTGCTTCGGTTCGGCCGTCCCGAAATCGGCGCAGGGCGACCCGGTAGGAAATAGGTGTGCTCAGAAAACGAAGGATGATCAGCAGTAAAGCGGTTAAGCCTACACCAATGAGACCATCTGTAATGCGACCATTAACCAGGCTGAGAGCAATGCCCACAACAGCGGGAATAGCCAGGATCAAGGCGAGGACGCGCATGCCGGGGCTGCTGCCACGCGTGCCCCAGATCAGGTAGGCGAAGAGCAGCAAAATGATGAAAATGGAGATGGTAGTGGTGAAAGTCCAGGGCGCGAAGATGGCCAGAAGCACGCCACCCAGGAGAATGGTCAGGCCAAGAGCGGTGGGCAGCAGCAGGGAACTGCTCATTTGCGCACGCACATTGGTCTGCATGTCTTTGCGTTTTCTTTTTTCTGTTTCGATCATAATATTGTAGAGTAATTTGCCTAAATTGCTTGCCGGCAAATTAGGCAATTCGCGTTACGAATAGATTGGACCAATCTTTAAGATTGGTCCAATCTAAGAACAATATATCAAAGCCGTTTCCGCCAGAATATGGGCCAAATCATAAACAGACTGTAGATCCACCCATTCTTCTGCGCTGTGCAGACCGCCGCCGATGGGACCGATGAGCGCGGTTTCAATGCCTGCCCCGGCTAGAATGGCGGCGTCGGTCCAGAAGGATTGCCCGGTGTGTGCTGGGGCTTGCCCCAGGCGGTTGAGAGCTGCTTGTTCGATGGCCAGAACAACGGCCGCATCCCGGCTTACCTGGAACGCTTCGCGATCAAAAATGGGGTTCACAGTGGCCTGGAAGGTTTCATCTTCGGCGGACAGACGGTCGATAATCGCCTGCAACTCCGCTGTGCAGGTATCTACCGTTTCACCGGGAATGGCGCGCCGTACGACATTGAGCAGGCAGCGAGCAGCATAGACGCTGATCTCTGTGCCGCCCATGATTTTAGAGGCATGCAAAGACGGAGGGCCGGCGA
>JANQGC010000113.1 GCA_028277515.1 Anaerolineae bacterium | reverse complement strand
GCCTTGTGTTACTATCCAGTGTTTTACCTCCATTTCGTCATTAGCCTGTTTGAAATGGATGGATAGTAACACTTTTTCTTAACTTAATGACATTGACTGCCCACTGCCCACTGTTCACCGCTCACTGCCCACTGTTTACTGTTCACCACTCACTGACCTGCGGCAGCACCTCGGCCGCCAGCAGCTCCAACGAAGCAAAATCATCCATAGCCAAATGCTGTAAGAAAAAGCGTGAAACTCCGGCTTCCACATAAGCGCCTAACTGCTGAACCACCTGATCTGGGCTGCCCCCAAAATAGCCCGCTGCAACCCAGGCCTCAATATCACCAGGGAAGAATGAGAATCCCGCCCTTTGGCCATCAATTCGTTTCTGTACCTCGGCATCATCCCGTCCAATCACGAACGGCATCATTATCGAGCGCCGGATCTCCGCCGGATCGCGCTCCACTTCCTCACAGGCAGCCATTAATTCTGCTCTCTTTTCCTTATATATGGGAACCTTATCATAAGTAAAATTCCACTCGTCAGCGTGCCTGGCGATCACGCGCAATGTCTTCTTCCCCTTGCCGCCCATGATAATCGGCAGAGGTTGCGCGGGTAGGGGATAGGATACAGCTTCGTACAGTTGGTAATGCTCACCTTCAAAACTCGTCGGCTCACCCGACCATAGCGCCTTGATCACCGCAGTCCCCTCGTCCAACATCCGCAGCCGTTCGCCGTAGCGCGGATAATAAAGGCCGTACATCTTATGCTCAAAATCATTCCAACCCGCACCCAGACCTAAATCCAACCGGCCGCCCGACAGCAGACTCACCGCCGCGGCCGATTTAGCCACAATGGCCGGGTGGCGAAAAGTCATCGGCGAGACCATGATACCGAAGCGAATGCGCTCCGTTTTTAAAGCCAGCGCCGTTAACGAAGGCCATAAGGCCAACGTGTCTCGCTCTGTCGCACCCTGCAAAGCGACCAGGTGATCCGAGCGGAATAAGGATTCAAAACCGAGATCCTCGGCCGCCTGTGCTAAATTGAGCCAGCGCTCCCAGGTTAAATCCTCCTGCCCTTCAATCATAATGCCAATATCTGTCATGTTGCCTCCACAGAAAATAGGTGCCTTGCGGAACTTCCGCTTGCCGGAAGTAAGTATACCTTATTATGCCCCTAAACGGCCGACTTCCCACCTTGCCCGTCGTCACCCTGTTCATAGTAACCGCTTCAGCGGTTCTCGGCTGAAGCCGCCATTACAAACGAACCATCCATAGTTTAGCTTGCATGCACCTGCCTATGCTATAATCAAAACGGCAGATATGGACGAACAAAGAAATAAGCTCCAACAAGATCCTTCCATAGCCCATCAACTGCAAAACCTGCGCCAGGCTTGCGGTTCAGGCCCGGTTCTCATTCTCACGCATGATAACCCTGATCCTGATGCGCTGGCGACTGGAAAAGCGTTGGCCACCTTGCTCGAAACAGCCTGGAATATTCCCAGCCGGCTCAAATATTGTGGGCTGGTTTTGCGCGCTGAAAACCGGGCATTGCTCAACCTGCTGACCCCTGAATGGCAGCATGCTGATGATTTATCCGATCTCGACCCCTATTCGGCCGTCGCGCTCGTCGACACCCAACCAGGCGCCGGCAACAACCGCTTTCCTGAGGACAAGACACCACAAATCGTCATCGACCACCACCATCCCTTACGTGAAAAATTAGAAGAAGTACCATTCGGGGTTGTCCGGCCGCAGATCGGAGCCACAGCCACTATCCTGGCCCAATACCTGCAAGAAGCAGAGGTTGAAATCGACCCCGACCTGGCCACGGCGCTATTTTACGGTATTAAAACCGACACCCGCGGTCTTTCCCGCGGTACATCCGAAGCAGATATTGATATCTATCTCAAACTTCTGCCCATCATCGACCACGACAAACTCATTAAAATAGAGCAAGCCGGCTTGCCCCAGGTTTATTTTTGCTCTATTTCCCAAGGGTTGCAGGCCGCGCAAGTATATGAGCGATCCATCGTAGCCTACCTGGGATATATGCACCGTCCCGACCTGCCTGCCGAACTGGCCGACATCCTCATTCGCCTGAACAACGCTCGTGCCGTTCTATGCCTGGGAATTTTTGAAGCCGGCCTGTACTTGTCCATCCGCGCCGAACCCTTGAGCCAGGATGCCGGGCTGCTTGTCCAACAGGTGATCATTCCCCCTGGGAAAGCCGGCGGGCACGGTACCATGGCTGGTGGCCAACTACCTCTTGACGGGCATGATGAAAATGAACTCGTTAGCCGGATAATCCAGCGCTTTTTAACAATCATGGGTGAAAAAGGGAATGGCCAAAAACTATGCTGATTGTTTGCCGGACAAAATAAATTTGACAACTTTTTATTAAATGATTTTCGTCCATGTATCGCGTGAAAAGTTGTCAAATTTTAGGTAACAAAATAAAAAATTTGCAACCAATCGGTTCCCCATGCCAGAATTGGTTGAACAAGAAGCCAGATAAACATCTTTGCTTTTGCCGAAATTTCGGCCGCAACACAAAAAACCAAAACAATATAGATCACAAAAAAAGGTCTAGCTACCTGGCAGTTTAGAAATAGGATACGGACAAGAGCGAATTTACGCCAATAATAATAAAAAACTCAGCGTCATCCGCATGCATCAGCGTCCAATTAATCTTCTCTTTGTTAAAGTGTCGGATTACTAGAAAAGAGGTATATCATGTCCAAAAATAATCCCTTGGCCCCACAAAAAACAGCCAACAAGAAACAAAAAATATCGGTGGGCAGCATTTTTTCGGCCGCCCTTATGATCGGTATATGCATCATTTTAGGCGGAATAACTGCGGCCAGATCTATTAAGGCTCAAGAATCGGATGAATTTCTTGCTTTTGTCCCCCTGACCCTCAAAGTCCCACCTACCTTGGAAAGCTATGATGAGGACTTTACCGACAACATTGATCCCTGGGCGGCGCGCCGTTGGAGCGCCGGACCGGATTATGAAATCAAACATAATGATGGCTGTGATGATGGGCACTGTGGCTTCCTTGAGATGAAGGTCAAAAACGCCCAGGCATACGTCATCGCCTCTCCAATGGCCGCAGTAGATGCCCCATTCGCCTACAAAGTTACGACCAGGGCAAAATTGTTAAACCGGGATGATGGGGATGCTTATAGCATGATTATTGGCGGCAATTGGCTCGACAATGGCTGCCCGGGTCAGGATTTCACCACCTGTTTCACCGGATATTATGAATTCCGCGTGCGCTACCGTGACGACAATGGCGACAAATTCCTGGAATGGAAATTAAAGAAAGTTGAAGGTCATGACGAAAATAATCAAAACTTTGGCCCGGACATCATCGAGTGGAAGCGATTAGATAACGTTGATCCCGACACCTGGGTTAAGTGGGACGTTGAAGTCCATAACAATGGTCAATTGTATATTTTCGCTAATAACGCCAAGCAAGCGGGCAGCGCCAAAGATGACACATATATCCGTAAGGATTACTTTGGCCTGATGGCTCGCTCAGGTGTTAAAGGCAACACGCACGTTATATTCGACTTCATGCGCATCAAATAAAAACGGAGAACACGCTCATGAAAATCGAAAATTCTATTGGTAAAGCGCTGCGCGGGGCGCTGCTGGTTTCTTTCCTCTTGCTACTCCTGGCCGCTTGTCAACAGGAAGAACCACCAGCCCAGGAAACAATCACACCGGCGGAGACCGATCCTGAG
>JANQGC010000105.1 GCA_028277515.1 Anaerolineae bacterium | reverse complement strand
ATTTTTCAATAGCGTAACCGCGACATCCATTTCGCGCCGACGAATGCCGACGAAAATTGGAATTTTCGGTTACGGTGTAGGGTTAACGACAAAATCTGCAGAATCTGCGCAATTGATTCCCGATTTATTTTCTGAACTTTCATAAGCCGTTACTACCAACCCAACAAAATTGCTTTGTTGGACTACTGGTTCATTCCTAATGATAAGAAGGGATAGCTGATTTAGCAATAAAATGGCAATGAAGGTTTGCTATTAGAAAGTGTGACTGAACAGCTTTATCAATTCTGCGGAAATCAAAAGGTGCGCCGATTATCACCCATGTGACCGATGGGAACACATCCGTTGCAAACCCTTGTTAGCTGCTTAGCTGCCTTTCCAATCAACGATTTCTGACTCAAACCTTCTCAGCACCTCACCGTGCTCATCGTACGGGGTTGAATGCAACTCTGAGGTCATTTGGTGCAATCTGGGAGATAGTATAATCAGGTAACGTGTTGGCCCGTGGGCATCATAAATTATTTCGTTCTTCATAAATTCGTTTCCCTTTTCGCCAATAACCTGCACCTTTCATAATTGGGTTAGGCCGGCGGTTTTCGACATCAGATGCTTCCTTTGAATTCTATCCCGCCGGCCCAACCCTTACCAAACGACCGCCGGTTCAACTCAAACTCGCTCGATTGACACAATTTACAACTGTACCCATATGGGTTTTATTAATTACCCCTCAAAATACCAAGTGCAATCCGATTCGCCTGCTCCTGAGCGCGGATCAATTCATCCAGGTCTATATCTTTTGGCGTGCCCAGGGCATCATCCGGGGTGGTCAGGTAATTTTTCGCTGCCTCATATCCGGCCTTTAACAATGCGTCGCGGCGCAGCGGGTCCATATCAAATTCCGTGGTGTCATAGGTCTTGGCCGGTAAATGAACGACCAAATCGCTGAAGGTATCAATTACCATTTTATCCCTGGCCTGGGTGACGGTATTGACCAGTTGGTTGACGCGGGTGACAGTCTGCAAACCGCTTAACACCTGCAATATCGAGGAGTCATCTTTTTTCTCAGGTGCGTTGGGCACTTCCAACGTTTCATCAATCAGAAAGCCAATGATATTCTGGCTGCGTTTTTCACCCATTACATCGGTCACCGGTTTCTCGTCAGAGATAAACAGTTCGATGGGAAAATTAGACAGCAGTCCCCCATCCACAATAGCGTGGCCAGTGATGTTCTGGTCACGATATTCACCCCAATCTTCTTCCCAGATCACTTCCTGCCAAAGAAGGGGCACACTCATCGACATGCGCACCGCCATGACCAGGGGCAGTTCGGGCGCGGTGTGATGGTTTAACACCAGCAGCCGGCCGGACGTCGTATCTGATCCGGTCAGGGTTAATTCTGTGCCTGTGGCGGTGAAAAACTCTTGCATGGTCATCCCGCTAAAATCGCGCGGCTTACCGCGGAACTGTCCTTCATCCAACTTCCGTTTCAACCAATCCACAAAAGTATGGGCTGAAAACAATCCGCCGCGCTCGATAAAGGAGTACACATGGCGCAGGGTGGGATTGGTGGCCAGGGTGCGGGCGATCTGGTCGTCGATTTTTTCCTCGGCAAATTCCGGGATCAGGGGCAAGTTAATCGAGCGCAGCATCTCCCGAAAGGCGCTCTGCTTGATATGTGCGTCATCAAAGGGGGGCGGCGCGCCGAGGAATGTAGCGAAAACCGGTTTGCCGTTTACCTTCTCATCAAGCGCCTGTAATATTTCCTGGTCTGAATAGCCCGCGGCCAGGGTTGTCGCTGTAATTGCCCCGGCCGAAGTGCCGATCAAGCGGTCGAATGAATGACCTTTCTCACGAAAAGCCTGCATCGCGCCCACAAAAACCATGCCCTTGGCGCCGCCACCTTCAAATACCATGTCAAAGATCATCATGACCTCCCTGTAACACAAATTACCTAATTTGTATTAATCAGCAATTTAGGCAAACTACTTATCTATCACTATTGTAATCGTCATTCCGAGGTCCTCAAGCCTGTCCTGAGCTTGCCGAAGGAAGGAATCTTTCGCCGGTCGAGAGCCAGATCCCTCGGTCCCCTCGGGATGACATGTACAGTTTCTTTACTCATAGAATGGAGTCTGCGATGTGGTGTTTCTCAGAATGACAAACTGGCAGACAGCAAATCAGGCAATTTGCTTTACGTTCTTTTTAATTTCCGAATCGCGTATCCAATGCCATCTTTATCTTGCAGATATGGCGCAATCTGGCTGTCATTCAGGATCGACAATAACCACGGCTTCGCCGATGGCGCGGCATTGGCGATCTCCAAGATAAGATCGGCCGCACGGTCACCATCCGCATCTTTCCCCCGCTGCAACTCATCCTTCAAATCAATCGCATGTTTCATTTGCTCCGGCGCATCGGAAGCCACCATGCCATACAAAGGCGTAAACAGTGCTGTTAAATCCCCTGCCGGCCTTTGACTATCTCTCCTCATTTCCCCGACGGCGCGGGCCTGGTCACCGACTGCGACTACCCCTCCTGAAATACCGCCAATGTTGATCTTATCCCTACCGATTTTATCTCCCCCGACGTAATCGCCGCCCCCGGTATTCACCGTATCGCCAACAGATATGCTCCCTTCCACGACCCCGGCGTTGACCTGGTGGCCGCCAACTGATTGCCCTTCTTGATTGAAAGTTGCCGTAACGCTACTTTCCGGCAGCGGCTCCAACGGATCGGGCGCGGGAACCCCCTTGGCCAGACCCTCACCTCCAATCAACTGCGCCACCGGAAAAACGTCACTGGTGCGCATCACCGGCGTTTGCGAACGGCCCATCTCCGCGGCCGTTTTCTTGACCTGCCGCTTCACGTGGCTCATCACATCCGTTACATAGACCACCGTATCATCATCCCCATGCGGCGCGTGCCCGGTTAACGCCTCAATTAAATGATAGGTAAAAACACTCATCTTCCTATCCGGCCGTACATAAGAGGACTCTGCACCGGTTGAGGAATTAAGGATAGCCCGCCCCTGTCCTTCGGCCAATTCAGTAATATCTTTCGCCCCTTCCTCATAGACCGGCACCTCTTTCATTTCCGGCAGTTCCGGAAAAGCAGCAGCATTAAGCGCTGGCCCGTCAAGCTCAATATTTTTTACATCCATCCCTTGGGCATGGCAGCAGTCCAGAATGACCAACGTCCGCCTGGCCTGGATTTCGCCGATCGAGGCCTGGATCTCCTCGGCCAACAGGGCATCTATGCGCACGCGGGTTAAGGATTGAATATCATATGGGACCAGGTAATACCGTTCCGTCTTTTTATCGCGCATGCCGTGGCCGGAATAATAAATCATGGCCGTCGCCTCCGGGTCCGCTTTCACCTTTTCCTTCAACCACAGAAACGCCTCCAGGATATTGCTCTTTGTCGAATCCGGGCCCTTGAGCAGTTGCACATTCTCCGCTTCATAGGCGCAGCGTTGGGGATGAATCAGCACGTTATAGATGGCCGTCACATCTTTCTCCACCGCCGGCAGCGCCAGGCGCTTGACCATATTGTCATTGACACCAATTATCAGCCCATATCCATGAGCAAACGTTTCACCCATCATAACCTCCCGAAAAAATCTAGCTCAGCCAATCTGTTTGCAGCAAATCCTCCCCGCTGACATCCGCACCCACTCTAGGTATCACCCCGGTATCTTCATCTATGATCTCCTGCACCTGGGCTTCATATTCAACCAGGTCATCCAGCCCTTTCAAACCTTCAAATAAATCAACCGGCGCGCGCGCATCACGAATCGCCTTAATCCGCTTTTGGGCCAGGGAGACTATACCCTTGCGATCGTTCCAACTCAAATCTTTGCTGGCCATGATCGCCCCGGCAAACGTGAGATAAGCTTGTTCAACGGTCTTGATATCATCCGCCTCCGCGGCCGTCTGCAACAGTTCCTGCCACAACTCCCCATAGCCCAGCGACTGCCAATCAGACCGTTCCTCGCCGATCTCAATCGCCAACACAATATAATCATGACGCGTATAAATGTTGCTCCCTTCATCCAGCAGTTCGCCGTCGACCACCGAGAGCTTGCTTTGATCAATTTCCTGTTCGGGCGCGGCGATCATCACCAGGTAGCCGGGCGCGAGCCAGCGATTCTGGCGCAGTTCCATATCCAGACCCAGTTTAAGATCCAGCCCATCCCCGGCCATCGAGTCGATGACCGAAGATTTCACCTTGCCGGCAATGGAAATCGCCGTGGAGAGGGTGGCATTAAGCGTGAGCTGGCTGATGCCCTCGGCCAGTGAGATAAAACGCTGCGCCCAATCATCCGCCGGCGCAGCATAAAGGCCAAGCATCAGCTCCAGATCGCCGCCACGATAAAGAACAGGCCCTAAGATCGTCTGGTTTAAGGTGACGATATCATCCAGCTTTGTCTCATCATTCTCGCCGGGCAGTTCCGGCTTGGCCAGGTAATTGACCTCCACCTTGCCTTCCAGGCCGGAAAAACGCATTAACGCATTGACCACCGGATACTTGTTTTGAAACAGTTCCCGGCGATACTTGAGGAACATACGTGAAAGGCGCAGGCGAAGATACACTTCTTCCGCTGCCAAATCTTGCGGCCGGGCACCATCATCTTTGAAAAAATACGGCCGTAAAACCTTCTGCTCATCCCGCAATGCCTTGCGAAACAAAGCCGGTAAATCGATTTTCATAACATTCTCCTTTGGTCAAACCTGGGGTGCGCTCATCAACCGAACTGATTGACGCTACGCTCAATCAGCGTCTTCTTTACAGTATAAAATATTAACATTCAACAATCAATAGTCGGATAAAACCAGGGTACGATACCTCGATCTTTGAGGTAAGGGCGGGGCCGCGCGGTGTGAAATTGGAGGGACCCACATGATGGTGAATCCGCGCGGCCTCGCCCCGTTTCGGCCGCTTTCATGATGGGGTTAGGCCGGCGGATTTCAACAGCAGATGCTTCCTTTGCATCTTATCCCGCCGACCCAATCCCTACCAAACGACCGCCGGTTCAACTCAAACCCGCCGGATTTACACAATTTATAACTGCACCCATGAAATCGCCTACTATACCGACCATATTCATCATAACCGTTTGGCGGGAAGTAATCTGTAAAGCAGTTATCAGTTTTCAGTTATCCTGTCAAACCCCAACTGATTACTGCTTACTGAAAACTCGCCCACTCACCACTTAATCAATCACAAACGAATCCACCACCACACCCCCGCGCGTCACAAACTCTCCCGATAACTGTTCAGCCGTCCCTTGTAAAAACAACGCCCCAAAATCATCATTAAAGCGGGCCTGGCTGCCGCCATCGATCAAGAAATCAAAATTATAAATAGTCGTACCGCCCAACCCGTTAACCACATACGTCAAACCATCCACAATCTGCCGCTCATACAAATGTGCGTGGCCGGACAGCACCAGGTCCGCTCCCCATTGGGCGAAGGGCCAGCGCAGGGCCGGCACCTCCTTGCCGACCATTGATACATAAGGTGGCACGTGCATGAAGACCACCTGCCAGGGAGCCGTCGAAGCGGCCAATCTCTCCTGCAGCCAGCGCGCCTGCGCCGAATTTGAGCCAATGCCGTCCGGCTCGCGCCAATCGCTGTTCAGGGCAAAGAAATGGATATCCCCCTGTACAAAATCATAATAACGTTCATTACCCGGCAGCTCGAAGTAGTCTAGATAAGGCTGGCCATTGTCGGTGGTCATGTCATGGTTGCCCAGGGAGGGGAAAAAGCGGCCGTCATCAATGAAACGACTATAATACTGATATACATTCTGCTCAAACCCCCAGGCCTCCCCATCCGGATAATTGTTATCACCTACCGTTAATACCAGGTCCGGGTCCCGCTGGTCGATCAGCGCCGCCACATCCGCCGTTCCTTGTCCGGCCAGGCCATAATCGCCGATGACGGCGAACGTCAATGGCTCCGCTGCCGGAACAGGTGTGGCTGGTGAAAGCACGGTGGGCGTTAGCGCCGGTTGGGAAACGGCCGTCTCTACCCCCGGAGGCGTCAGCGTCGGTGGCGGCATATCCGTGGGTCGGATAGATGTTGTGGCTTTGGCCGTCGGCTGTTCAACAGTGGGACCCGGCGTTGGGTCCTGTCCAGGTACTAGCGCAGAAGGTTGGGAAACACAGCCGGCAAGCAACAAAACAGCCGCCGGCAACCAAAAAAGTAGGTTCATTTTCAAATTTTCGCCTTTTCTTAACAGAAGTTCATTTATGATTCAAGTATAATGTGAAAGAATTATGGTAACTAAAAGGTTTGGTTTTTAAAACATTTTAAGTAATGTGACAATCACTTTGGTCGTCATTTAAGTGTTTTTGCATTAGATTTGTCAATTTTTTCTGTGGAATTTCCAGAGGTACAAGAAAATAAAAATTGACAAATCTTTCGAATATTTACTTAAATGGTAACAGCTAAAAAAGTGACTGTCACTTCTCTGAAATAGGAGGATGATATGTCCACGCGTGTCTCAGTTTTTTTGTTATTGCTCGTCACCTGTGCCTTGCTTCTGCTCGTCGTTTCCGCCGGCGCACAAGACTTATCCGGTGAACCGCCGCAAGCCGATCCCGCGGCCTTACCCAATGGAAGCCCAACTGTGAGCATCGACCGCCTGGCCCCTTCAGCCCTGGCGAACATCCCCGGCTGGACCCAGATCGCTTATCAAAGACAGGAAAATGACAACTGGGATATTTACCTTTACGATGCTGGGGGCGCGGAACGTCTGACCACGAATGCCGCCGATGACATCTATCCTGCTTTGAATCGTGGGGGCACAAAAGTGGCCTTTTCCTCATCACGGGGCAACGGCAACGGCCGCCTGGACCTCTACACTATGAACAGTGACAAAAGCGGGCTGAATAAGATCTTCGACAATTGGAGCGCCTTCCCTGCCTTTTCCCCTGATGGCTCAAAAATTGCCTTTCAGGGTTGGGCGGGCAATGATTACGAAATTTATGTGATCAACACCGACGGCAGCAATCTAAAGCGCCTGACCAACCACTCCGACTTTGACGGCCAACCCACCTGGTCACCCAATGGAGATTATATCGCCTTCTCATCCCGCCGAAACAGCCAATATTCCATTTACACGATCACGCCCAACGGCACAGATTTACAAAAAGTCAGCACTTATCCCTTAAGCCTGCACCCCAAATGGGCGCCCAACAGCAACCGTATCGCCTTTGACGCTGATGTTGATGGTGACGGCTGGCAGGAAGTTGCCCTCGTGAATTCGGACGGCTCCGGTGAGCAAATGATTTACGATCCCGGCAATTCGGCCACAGCATGGGCTGGAAGCTGGTCGCCGGATGGCCAATCGTTGGGCATCACCGACATCACACTCGAACGGCAAAATAACCAATGGGTCTGGGTCAAAGGGGAATTAAAGCAGTGGGATGTGGATAGCCAAAACATCTCCGAACTCATTCCCGGTGACACCAACTGGTACTTCGATTGGGTATCTCTGGATCTTATCCCGCCGGTAGTCCACCTCAATCCGGTCAATAAATATTCTGACGCCGACACTTTCTGGCTGAGCTGGTCGGGCACCGACTTCGGCGGCTCCGGGCTAAAGGATTACAGCGTGCATTATCAATCACCGAGCAGCAACGGCTGGCGCACGTATTGGAACGACACGGTGGCCACCGCCGCCCAATTTGTCGGTGAGCCGGGTGAAACATTCGATTTTCTGGTCCGCGCGCGCGACAATGCTCTGAATGTTGGCGTTTGGAGCGAACAACCGGTAGTCAGCACCACATTTTATAAGACCAAGATCAGCGGCCGTCTCCTTGACAATCGCGGCACTCCCCTGAGTGACATTCCGATCAACCTCAATCCTTTGCCCATCAACCCCGCCGAAACTGACCAACAAGGCGAATTCTCAGCCTTAGCTATAACAACCGGCGTGACCACCTTAACCGTTGATCAACCCAATTACATGAAACTGCCGGTCACTGATATTTCGCCCAACGGTGACTTTAATCAAAATTTGACTTTGATTCCCACGGACAACCAGGTCACCAATGGCACATTCGAAGCTGATGCAACCTCCCCGACCGGCTGGACCACGGGGGGCACTCTGCCTGTCTTCATCACCGCCCAATCCCAATCCTCCGGACTTTACAGCGTGCAGTTCGGCAGCAACAGTCTGATCAGCACCCAAGAAGCCCAGGCCATTGACATCGGCACCCTATCGCAAGATTTAACCATTCCAGGGGGCAAACAGGCGATCACACTGGCTTTCATGGCCCGGGCAACTGGGGATGTCGCCGGTGACGGGTCCGGATTGGAAGTGCTTATTCAACCGGAAGGTGGCGCCGCAGACACGCTGTTCCAGGGCCGGTTAGGTCCGGGCTGGAGCATCCATTATTACACTTTAAAGAACTACGAAAACAGAAAGGTTGAACTGCTCTTCCGGGTCGTCAAAGATTCGGCCGATCCGCCCTTAAGTGTGTTCGTTGATGATATCAGTATCGGTTCCGCCTACCCTGAACTATGGGTGGACATGCAGGCTCATCCCCAATCGGCGATCAACGGCGATATCGTCACCCTGAACCTCGATTATGGCAATCGCGGAGGAATCTCTGCCGTGGACAGCCAACTGGTGCTCACCTTAAACCCGGACATGGTTTACCAAAGTTCCAACCCGCCCGGTGTTAAGAACGGCAACCAGGTCAGTTGGGACCTGGCTACCTTGCCGGGACGCAGCGGAAAGCAAACGCTGGAAGTGAAGACCCTGGTCACCGGCACACCGCCCCAACCGCGACCGGTCAGTGTGGTCATCAGCAGCGACACTGATGAAGCCAATCTGAACAACAATCAGGACCAGGACTTCATTCGCGTGAAACGAGAGATTTACTTCCCGGCAATCATTCAAGGGCCATAATACGTAGTTGCCAGGCACTTAAAAAGTGCCTGGCAGCTTTAGATCACACCATCTGCCTGCAACGCTTCGATCTGCGCATCAGAGTAACCTAGCTCACCCAGAACCAATCCCGTATCGGCGCCTAATAATGGCGGCGCACTGCGAACCGTCGCCGGTGTGCGCGAAAGTTTGGCTACCGGCCCTAACTGCTTGATCGTTCCTGCCGTGGGATGCTCAACTTCCTGCACCATCTGCCGGTGCAGCACCTGCGGATCGGCTAAAGTACTGGGAATATCATTGATCGGCCCGCCAGGAATGCCCTGTTGCTCAAGCAAGTTCAGCCAATCGCTTGATTTCTTTGTCAATAACAAGGCTCGCAATTCAGAAATCAATTGATTCCGGTTTTTCACCCGGTCGGCATTGGTCTTGAAGCGCTCATCTTGCCCCAGGTCCGGCCGTTCGGCCGCATCACAAAAACGGCGAAACTGCTCGTCGGTGCCGATGCCCAGAGTCACATGGCCGTCGGCCGTTGCAAAACTCTCATACGGGACCACATTGGCATGCGCATTGCCATACCGCCTGGGCATCTCCCCGGAAGCGAAATAATTGTGCGCCACATTGGCCAGCCACCCCACCTGGGCGTCCAGCAGGGCCACATCAATAAACTGCCCCTCACCCGTACGCTGCCGGTGATGCAGCGCCGCCAGAATCGCATTGGCCGCGAACAGTCCGGTTGTGATGTCGACAATGGCCACACCCACCTTGCTCGGCTCGCCATCGGCCGGACCGCTGATCGACATGATCCCACCCATCGCCTGGATAATAAAATCATAGCCCGACCGGTCGCGATAAGGACCATCCTGGCCGAAGCCGCTGATCGCGCAGATAATCAAACCAGGAAAGCTTTCCAGCAGAGATTCGTAGCCCAGCCCCAGGCGGGCCATTGTGCCCGGTTTAAAATTCTCAATCAACACATCCGCGCCGGCGATCAACTTTCGCAGGATCTCTCGTCCCTGCTCCGACTTCAAGTTCAAGGTCACGCTTTTCTTGTTGCGGTTGGCGCTTAAATAGTAGGCGCTCTCACCCCCCTCCCAGGGTGGCCCCCACTGCCGCGTGCCATCTCCTTTGCCCGGCTGCTCAATCTTAATTACCTCGGCCCCATAATCGGCCAGCAGCATCGTGCAGTATGGCCCGGCCAAGACCCGTGACAGGTCAATGATGCGCACGCCATTCAGAGCACTTGCTGATTTAGTATCCACTATGACCTACTCCTGTTCTCAACAACACGTAAAAAACATTCCTACTTGTAACCTGAATCAGGGTAAGAATTCTAATCAGTCAATAGTTGCCGAGAAGCGAAAGTGAAACTTAAACAATTGTTGGTTCCACAATATTCGTCCAAGGTTTGGAATAGGCAAGAACATCAAGATACCACCACCATTGACTGGTCGTTGCCCTGGCATTTTTTCGCCATTGCTCGAGATCGGCGATCTGACTGATCGCCTTATAGAATAATTGACTTTGTTGCACCAAATAATTATCCGCGACCGCCAGGCGTGCCTGCTGCTCAAGGGTAAGATTTTCTTTGTTCTCTTCTATTTTTGTTCTGGCCAACAGCATATCCAGATGTTCAATCCCACTTACGTCAGGAAAGCGGACATCTGTCTCATAAGCTAAAATAAGTTTTTCTAATTCATTTGATTTCATGATAGTATTTCGCTTAATGGAGAAATAAATTTAAACCGTGCAGAGCTAAAATAAGTTTCAGGATTTTCTACTATGAATGCAGTCTCGATAATCCCCTCAATTGTTAACATTACTAACCAGGCTTTCCCATCTATTGTAGATACTATGGTCGGGTAATTATTATTTCCATGAAAATGGATATAAACTTCCGCAGTCCTCGTTTCTAAAACAGATTTTATCACATTGTGATAATCATTTAATGTTACATCTGTAGGCAAATGCCCGCGAAGCTTTCGCTTTAACAGATGCCTTGAAGCACTTCCCGGCCTCCATCTCAGTTGCTCTTGAGCGCTCCTAATTGAATTTGCAATATCCGTTACAAATCTGCTTTCCTCCACTGTAACATTCTAACACAGTTCTTTGGTATTACTATGGAAAGATCCTCCATTCAATCCCAGCTCAGCAGGGTGCAGTTACAAATTGTGTAAAATCGAAGGGTTCAATTTGGGCCGGCCGTCCACTGGTAGGGGTGAACCGGCGCGGCATGATGTTGACCGTACCCATGACCTGCCCTCCGCGCCGGCTAACCCTTGTCTAGCCGGGCGAGACAGGCGGGATGGTTAGTTCAGGGTTTCCGGTAAGGCTTTGCCCCGCCTGTCCCGCCACTACGGCAATGATCGTAGGTTTGTAGAGATCGAATTTCATGTCAACTCAAAGCATACACAAAAAGTAATCACACCGAGCGCAGATTACTTGACATTACAGAACGAATGTTCTAAACTATATCCGGAGGCTCATAGGATTAACCTTGCCCTCCAACGATCCCTATTCTCCCCCAGGTGACATTCAACAATTTTCTCACGAATTATTGAACCCACCCCTTTACGATTACCAGGTCGCGCCGCTCAGGGCGATCATTTGCAGCATCAACCAAAACCTCGGCGAGGAATTTCTGCTCATATTCAGCCGCCAGAGCGGCAAGAACGAAGCCATCGCCCAACTGCTGGTCTACCTGCTCAATCGCTTCCGCGAGCAGGGCGGCAGCATGGTCTTTGCCGCCACCGGCGACGGCCTCGGCCGTGGCCTGCGCCGCCTGGAAGAACGGTTGAACAATCCCTTAAACCAGGACGAATGGCAGGTCCGTGGCCGTCCTTCACGCCGCATGCTAGGTAAGGCCACCGTCGTCTTCATTTCCAGCCATCCGCAAACGGCCGCTCGCGGGGAAACGGCCGATCACCTGCTGGTCATCGACGAAATGCAGGACCAGGACCTATCGCACATCGAAGCCGTCTTCACCCCCATGCGCGCCGCCAACAACGCTACGGCCATCTACCTGGGCACCGTGCGCACACGGCATGACGCTCTGTGGATAAAAAAGGAAGAGCTTGAACGGCAAACAGAGCGAGATGGCCTACAGCGCGTCTTCACCGCCGGACCCGATCAGATTATCAAGGAAAATGAACAGTACGGCCGTTTTCTGCAAGCTCAAATCGCCAAACACGGCCGTGCACACCCGATCATCGCCAGTGAATACTTCCTGGAACCCATCGACGACCGCAGCGGCCTCTTCCCTCCGCGCCGCCTGACCCTCATGCGCGGCACGCACCAACGGCGGCGATCACCCTCCGGCGCGCCAACTATCGCCCTGTTGGACATCAGCGGGCAAGACGAAGCGGCCACCGATCCCCTGGCCCAATTAGAAAACCCGGCCCGCGACTATACAGCCTGCACAATCGTCGAAGTGCATGACAGCACGGGTGACAATGGACCACTCTACCAGGCTGTAGACATCTTCACCGACCAGGGATCACGTCACTTTGAATCTTTCCCCGGATTGCCCTCCCTGGCCGACCGGCTGCTGGCCTACCTTGAACATTGGCAAATCTCCCTGCTTATCTGCGATGCCACCGGCGTCGGCGAAGGCTTGAGCGGCTGGCTAAGCGCCCGCCTGGGCAGCAGCATCGTCCAGCCCTTCAAATTCAACCGCCTATCTAAAGCCGCCCTTGGCGCAGGCTTTCTGACCCTGATCGAAACCGGCCGTTTCAAATATTGGACCGGCGACGAAGAAGAAATTGAATCGGATGGCTGGTGGTTCCGGACCCAGGCCGCGCGCTGCACCTACGATCTGCCCACCGGCGGCAGCTTTGAACGGGACCTGCGCTGGTTCGTACCCGCCTCCGCCCGCATTTCTACTCCTTCGGGCATGGTTCCCATCCACGACGACCGCCTGATTTCAGCCTCCCTGGTCGCCGAAGCGGATCGCTTGATAACAAATGGGTTAACTAAAATTGGCGGCGCCGATTCGGCCGTTATTCCCGCTGACGATCCCCTGGATGACCTGTCGTTCTGACATCCCAAAATCTGGTGTGATCAGCCATCAATTTTCTACCTATTGACCCAACCATAACATTCCTTAAAATGGATAGGATAAACAAGTCACAAAGGAAACAAGATGCTAAAAGGCAAAAATATAACCCTGCGCACTATTCGCGAATCCGACCTGGACTTTTTATACGCAGCCCATGTGGACATCGACAACCGCGGAACATTTTACCCTTTAGGGGTGATGTCGGAACCGAAATTCCGCCATGAATTCAACGAAACCGGCTTCTGGCAAAAGGATGAAGGGATGCTGGTTATCGTCATCGGAGACGAGCAAATCATCGGCCACATCGAGTTCTTCCCCACCGCCTCCTATCTGGATGAATATGAAATCGCTTACCATCTTTATTCGGCCGAGCACCGCGGGCAGGGCGTCATCACCGAAGCCCTGACCTTATTGAGCGATTACCTGTTCAAAACCAAACGGCGCAACCGCTTGCGCCTGATGATCCACCCGGATAACATCGCCTCCCAAAAAGTGGCCCAGAAAAGCGGCTACCAATACGAAAGTACAGCCCGCGGCACCTGGTACAATCGCGGAAAAATCAACGATATGGAAGTTTACGCTCTCCTTCGGGAAGAACATTTCAGCAGATAAATGAGCAAGTCAATTCCACCAACGCTATCTGGGAGGCATGGGCAGCACCGCTTTCTTTTTCAAACGGCCGATCGACACGCCGTAATTGCGAAATCCTTTTCGCACATTTGCTGTGAGCTTCCTAACCGCCCATAAGTAAACAAAATAATATACTATTGAGTAACCATCCAATATCGTGTACCATTCTGCACAAGGGATTTTACTGAATAATCCGCTCTTATCCGTTCTCGTCACTGTCCAGCATGCAGGTCCGGGGACGCGAATAAAAGCGGATGGATAAGCGAGGGGTATTGAACGCCTTTTGAAGATTTATGAATTTCTGAGAAATACAGAATTATTTGCCGAACTACCTGAAGCTGATCTCATTGAGCTGAGCGCCTCGGCCAGCGAACTGCTGCTGCCGGAAGGAGAGCAGTTGTTTGCCGAAGGGGACGAAGGGGACCGGGCTTATATCATCAAAGAGGGCGCGCTGGAAATCATCAAACATTCCAGCGGCCGTGAAGTGTTGCTGGCGGTGCGCGATGAAGGGATCATCGGCGAATTGGCCCTGCTTGAAGCAGCCCCGCGCAGTGCCACCGTTCGCGCCCGCGTGCCGACAACCCTGATCACGATTCGCAAAGAAGACCTGGACAACCTGCTGGCCGTCAGCGCGTCGGCCGCCCAGGCGATGTTGAAAACCATCCTCGAACGCCTGCGTACAACGCAGGCTCAGGTGCGGCAGAGCGAGCAGATGGCTCAACTGGGCACGCTCACAGCGGGGGTGGCTCATGAACTTAACAACCCGGCAGCGGCCGTCAAACGCAGTTCGGATCAAATGGTGACTGCCCTAACCCCCTTCGCCGAGAAACAGGCCATCTTAAGTCAATATGCCTTCTCTCCCGCTCAGCAATCCATACTCGATGAACTGGCCGCCTATGCTAAAGTGTGCACGGCCGAAGACAGCACGATCAGCGCCCTGGAGCGCGGCGACCTTGAGCAGGAAATCGAGGATTGGCTGTACGATTTCGGCATAGAAGATCCCTGGGACATCGCCGCCGCCCTAGTCGATCTCGATTTCACCGCTAATCGGCTGGTTGAAATAAAAGAACAATTCACGCCTGAACAATTGCATGATGTATTACATTGGGTCGTGGCCATACAACAGGCGCACAGCCTGCTGCGCGAGATCGGACAGGGCGCCGAGCGCATCTCGGAAATCGTCAAAGCCTTAAAATCCTACGCCTACCTGGACCAGGCGCCAGTACAGTCCGTGAACATCCACGAAGGTCTCAACAATACTCTGGTTATCCTGCGCCATAAATTAAACCAGGGCATTGAAGTCCGGCGCAACTATGAAACGGACCTGGCCAATATCGAGGCTTATGGCAGCGAACTCAATCAAGTGTGGACCAACATGATCGATAATGCCATTGATGCCATCGACGGCCAGGGCAGCATCACGATCAACACGCGCCATGACGACAACCACATCATCGTCGAAATTCAAGACAATGGGCCGGGGATCGCCGAAAATATCGTGCCGCGTATATTCGATGCCTTTTTCACCACCAAGCCGCCCGGCAAAGGGTCCGGCCTGGGGCTGAACATTTGCTACAACATCATCGTGTACAAACACCGCGGCGATATTAAATTGTTCACAGAGCCGGGATTTACCTGTTTCCAAGTGTGGCTGCCCAAGGATTTTGAAGTAGCGGCCGCCCCGACGGTCCTGGACCCGCTGCGGCCGGATATTCAGAGTTAGCTACTGCTCTAGCGCTACCCGACGGTTTAGAAAAAGGACGCGGACAAGAACGGATAGCCGCGGAGAAAAAGAGAAGAAAATTGTTGAATTGTTGAACGGTGAATTGTTAATGGGACGCGGACGAGAGCGGATGGCCGCTGAGAAAAAAATGATATTTCGGCTCAAGTAATGTTTGTAGTAGCGGCATATGAATCTTGTTTATTTAAATGGGTAAACCTCGTAACCGCGAAATCCATTTCGCGCTCTAGTAACGAGAAATGGAATCCTCGTTTACGTTTACCTATTTTTTTTGTAAAGCTTAATTAGCCGCTTGATAGCTATTGAACCTTTACTAATCAATTCGGTTATCGAGTAAGTGCGCATTCTTAAATGCGCGGGTTTTCCCAGACCGGCATCCAGGATGCCTACTTACAGGTTGACCGCGATAATTTGTTATCTCCAATAGCGAAAAGCACTCTTTTTAGCCCACATCAAACACCATCCCTTCCTTTCCGGGGGTGACATTGTAATCAGGCTCCAGTTCCTTTAAATACCGGGCATAAATGCGGTCAAGCAGGTCGTCGGAATGGGTGGGGTCGTGGTGGAAGGGTACAAGGTGTTTGGCCTTGACCATCTCGGCAAACTGGAAGGTGTGGGGAATGGCGCTGTGGCCGAAACCGACACAGTAGGGGTATTCCTCGGCCGTATATTGTGCGTCATGAATCAGCAGGTCGGCTCCTTGAGCCAATGAATAGCCAGAGGTCCAGTTGGGATCGGCCGAAAAATCGGGGTTGCCCAGGGCCGGTTCGTGGTCCGGCAAATAAGTGACCGTCTTGCCGCCACATTCGATGCGATAGCCGACGGTGGGATCCATATGGACGACCGACTTGGCCGTGATTTTGAATTCACCAATTTCAAATTGGGCGTCATTGATCTCATGCAGGTGCAGGGGAGCGGTAAGATCGCGCATATAAACGGGGAAAAGGGGGGGAGAAAAGTAACGAGAGAGCCGTTCGCGCAGGCTCAGGGTGGTTCCCGCCGGCCCCCACAAATGCACCTCGTTCTGAGAGCGACGCAGGATGCCAAAGAAACCCAATCCTTGAATATGATCGAGATGCAGTTGGGTCAGCAGTAAGTAGATCCGGCGCACCGATACTGGAATCGTCGCCGTCAGCCGGCGAATGCCCGTGCCTGCGTCCAGGATCAATAGCGTTCCGTTATCTCCCCTGACGGTGACGCAGGACGTATTGCCCCCATAACGCATGGTCTCCGGTCCTGGCGCGGCAACAGACCCCCGTGTACCCCATAGTTTAACCTGCATCAACCTTGCAACTCCCAGAAGAAAGCCACGGCTCCCAGAAATCGGCCGGCCTGACCGATCAAGGGCAGTCCGGTGGTTTCGATATAACGCCTCTGGTTATCAAGACCAATGATCCAAAATTTTTTGTGGGCCATCCGGCGCTCAACCAGGGCGATATATAATGGAAGCTTTTCCGGGCTGAGAGGGACATTATTTTCATCTGTTGCTTTGAAGGCAGTTGACCATTCGGCGGCGCTCATAGTGCCTGTCTCGGCAAAGCGACGGCCGAGTATCGGTTCGGCCGCTTCGTTATAATAAAGCAGGTTGCCCTGGGGATCGACGAGAAAGATGGGAGATTGCAGGTGACTGGCCCAGTGCCGGCATAAAATGGTTTCAATCTCTTGTTGTGACAATCTGTTTCATCCTCCTCTGCCACCAGGAGTTCAACCCGGATGTGATTCAATAAAGTAAAGTGGGGCAGGCATTGGCTGCGTAATTTTTCGTATTATACCCGAACAATGGGTGGGGTGGCGAGTGATGACAGTGATCAGTTTGCCAGTTGGCAGTGATCAGTTGACACTGCTTACTGTCTCACTGTCCACCGCTCCCACGCGTAGGTTTCGTAGGGTAGCGGTTGGTTTATGACAAGGCGGGCGACCAGCGATGGTTGCATGGATTTGGCAGAATAAGTTTATCAAGGTTGAGCGTTAAGTTTTTAGGAGTAATTGATGTCCGTGCATATCCAATCAGATGAAAGCATCTATACACAATACCAGGTCCGACAGCCGCGCGTGACGGCCGTTGCCGTGGCCATGGGCTTGCTCACTGCTTTTCTCCTGCTATTGTTTGGATATCCATTGTTGGTTTCGGCGGGCATGTGGATGCTGGCCATGGCGTTGGTTTGCATCCTATACGCTTTTGTCTCTTACCACCGCTTTGCTGTCCCCGTTTGGGAAACGGCATTGGCGGGGCAAGTGATGGGCTTCTTGGGCATTGGGTTGCTATTCGCAGCCTCCTTTGTAACCGTTTAAATCTGTCTTCTCTTGCGGGGCGGCACAGCGCAATCAATTAATTGGACCACGCTCAAAAGCCCAACAAGCTGTGCTGCCCCCATACATTTTCTCAGGTCTTATTTACAGTCTCTGCGTTTAATCCACAAATTTCTCTTCCTGGCCAAAGAAGATAATCTCCGATTCTCCCTCAACACCAGCCTCCTTCATGGCCTGCGCTAATCCGGGTGATCGAACGAAAGCGTGTGCTTTCTCCCCATCATCAAAGTGAAAGAGAATAGTGACCATCGAAGAGTCTTTTTCATCACGGAAAATGTGCCCCTTTTTGGATGTGTAGGTAGCTCGCGTTGCCGAATAAGCGTCGAAGTGGGTCTTCCATTGATCGTAATCTTTTACCTTATGGCGGATCAAGACATGGGTGGTCATTCAATATCTCCTTAACATAGCTGATTGACTCATATCATAATCCAGTTATCCGCCAACTGGCAACTCTATCGCTTCTCGCTATCGTTGTCGCAATCGCCAACGGATTTCCCAAACCGCAAATGATCAGGTAGGGGCGGGATACTTCGGCAGGCTCAGCACAAGTTGGCGCGGTATGATTGTGGAGGAGCCTACAGACGTTATATTCGCGCCATCTCGCCCAAATAAAAAACCGAACCACGGGTAGGGGCGGGGTCGCGCGGTATGGCTTTCAAGGGATCAAATGAGAATGGCTCCGCGCGGCCTCGCCCTTATGCGCCAAATGAACGGCGTAATAATTGGGCGAGAATGGCGGGTGGAAACGGTAA
>JANQGC010000006.1 GCA_028277515.1 Anaerolineae bacterium | reverse complement strand
CGTTGACCTGCACGTCCAGCAGTTTGGTAGTTTTTTCTTGGGCGGGAAATTTCATGGCGATTGATCCTCTAGGATCTTTACCAACGAACCCCAAACTCTCTGCTAAAGGACGGTCGTTAATTTTGATCACGACGCCATCGACTTCGTAATTGATCTGGTTGCGTTTTTCAATCCATTCAAGATATTTTTCAACCGCACAATCCAGGTTTGGGCAGTAAGCATTGTCAGGTGAGGTAGGAAAACCCAACTGGTGCAGTATATTAAGCCGTTCCCATTGCTGATCAGGCAATTCAAAGCCATCCCATAGAATAAAATCATAGCAGTAAAGACGCAGGGGGCGTTCGGCCGTTTTCCCCGGATCCAATTGGCGCAGCGATCCCGCGGCCGTATTCCTCGGATTCATATATAGAGCTTCACCCGCTTCAGCTCTCGACCGGTTTAAGGCTTCAAATTTGTCCAGTGGAAAGAACACTTCCCCTCTAACGACAATAGTTCCAGGTCGGGGCAGCTCACTGTCGGGATCGACCGGCACATATCTGGGTAGAGTGGCTATCGTTCGCAGATTTTGGGTAATGTCTTCGCCGACCCGGCCGTTTCCCCGCGTCGCCCCCTGAACAAACAAACCATCCTGGTAGGTTAATACCACGGTCAACCCATCGAGTTTTGGCTCTACTACATAATCAAGCGACATGTCCGACTGTGGCAGCAGCCGGCCGATTCGGGTGCGCCAGGCACGTAAATCCATTTCATTAAATGCGTTGCTCAGACTGAGAATTGGGGCGGGATGGGTTACTTTTGTAAAAGCATCCAAAGGCTCGGCGCCTGCCCTTTGGGTAGGCGACTCCGGTGTTATCAATTGCGGATTGGCTGCTTCCAGAGAAACCAACTCCCGATACAACTCGTCATATTCGGCGTCGCTGATGATCGGCGAATCTAAAACATGATAGCGGTAAAGATGATAATTAAGTTCTTTACGTAGCTGATTAATGCGTTCTTCTATCATTGGCATTTTTAACCTTATCTATGCCGAATATTAGGCAATTATTCGAAAGGTTTGTCAATTTTTCCTATGGTATCTTCAGAGGCATCAGAAAATAAAAATTGACAAACCTAATGCAAAACTACTTAAGGGGCAGCAGAGGGTTCAAGAAAGTTTGCTGCTGCCCAGCCGGTGCTGCCATCTTCTAATTGTAACTGCCACCAATTAAATCCGTCTGCCTCAACCGGCCCGTCGAGAACCATGAAATAGGTGCCTTCCTCAGCAATGAGTAAATCTACATTTCTTATACTTGGACCACCGCGAACGGTGACTCCTAATTCATCGGTGTTGGCGACGATGGCGTAAAAGCCGGGCGTAATTTCAGGTGGGGCGACGGCCGTATCAGGTGTTGGAATGGGTGTAAATGTGGGAACCGGTGTTGGTTGTTGATTTTCGGTTGTCGGCGCAATGGTTGGGCTTGGCGGCGCGGTTAAAACGATGATTGTGGGTTCAGGTGCTACTGCAATCTCAGCGGAAGGTTGAGTGAGGAAGTTGAGCAGTAAAAAATAGACGGCTGTACAACCGATAATCGTGACAATAAGCCCGGCCACAAACCAGCGCCAGGGTTTTGATTGATCTTGACCATTTTCTCCGATGTCATCACTCATCTCATTTCCTTCACTTCCAGGGCTAAAATCGTGAGATCATCGAATGACGCCGCTCCGTCGGACCACAAATTTATATCGTGTGTGATAAATTTGACTAATTCAGCGGCATCAAGATGGGACGAACGACGAATGGCTTGTACCAGACGACTGTTTCCATAGGCAACATCTTTTTGATTGACTGCATCGGGAACGCCGTCACTAAAAACGAGCAGCCGGTCACCTTCTCTTAACAGCACAGAGTATTCTTGCAATTGTAAATCAGGGAGCATGCCTAGAAAACGTCCTTCTCCGGGAAGCTGGGTAACGTCCATCCCCTTGCGGATGAGCAGGGGACGTTCTTGTGCAGCGCGGATATAGGTAAGTTTACCAGACGGCCGGTGCAAGACGCCGTAAAATGCAGTGATAAAACTATCGAGATCCGGGGCGATTTCCAACATGCCCCGGTGTACGGCCGTGGCTACCGTTGAAGGAGATAAAGAGTCCATTGCTTCTCGGCGGAATAGGGTGCGGGTCACGGCCATGAACAAAGCAGCGTGCAGCCCTTTATCGGCAACATCGGCGAGTAGTATTCCAACATGATTGTCTTCTAGATCGATAACATCATAAAAGTCACCTCCTACCAATCTCGCGGGGGATTGGTAAGCGGCAAAATGATAGTGATCATAGATGGGCAGTTGGTGAGGAAGCAGATTTCTTTGCGCCTCTGCAGCCAACTCAATTTCGTGCTCTAACAGCTCCTTTTCAACCAATTCGGATTGGGCTGCCTTAAGATCCTCATAGGCCTTTGCCAATTCCACATTTTTCTTTTTAAGATCATCAATTAACTGCCGATCCTGGTTGCGCATATCCCTCATCACTCTTCGTAAAAATGAATGAGCGACAACCGGGCTTTCGTCTAATAATCGGTCAAATACTTCCTCACTGAATTCCAGGACAGTCGCATCTGTTGTGGCTGTTATAGTTGCCATCCGCGGAGAATCGTCGATTAAAGCCATCTCACCAAAGTAATTTCCGGGATGCAGCACATTGAGCAGTTGCTCCTCGCCGTCTTGCGTAATTCTCGTTGCGGTTGCATGGCCTTCAACGATAACAAAGAAAGAATCACCCGGCTCTCCCTGGCGAACAAAAACGGTTCCACTGGGATGGGTGTGCAGATCGGCTGCCTGGCGCAAAGTGTCCAATGTACTTTCTTCTATTCTTTCCCCAAATGCCTGGCGTAATATATGTGTTGAGCCTCTATGCATGCATTCCCTTCTTCATTAGTTTGAGGGTTTTAAGCTCTCTAGAATTTTGGTCAGTGGCCAGGTGTTGACGACGTTTTCGGCGGCTGCCCAACCTCTTTGTGCAGTTGCTATGCCATAATGGATTAAATCGAATTGGTCGCTGTGATGGGCATCGGTGTTAATCGCGATTTTTACCCCAAGATCAATTGCTCTTCTGACATGGGAATCGCGCAAATCAAGGCGTAGCGGATTGGCATTTACTTCGAGTATCGTACCCGTTTCCGCGGCCGATTCAAATATCATATCCATATCCAAATCAGCGCCAGGCCGGTCAGGATATAAACGCCCGGTTGGATGGGCTATCATGTGTACATATGGATTCCAAATGGCATTGAGCACCCGATCGGTTACTTGTTCACGGGGTTGATTTAAACTGACATGAAGACTGGCAATGACAAAATCAAGCTGCTGTAATATGTTATCAGGAAAATCAAGTGAGCCATCCGCCTTGATCTCCATTTCCGTGCCATGAAGCAGCAGAAAATCATCTCCCATTTGTTCATTGACCTCTTTAATTTCTTCGGCCTGGCTTAGTAGACGTTCAATAGATAGGCCGTTGCCTATGCCGAGACTGCGCGAATGGTCTGTGATGGCGATGGCTTCCAATCCTCTTGATTTTGCTTGCCTGGCCATTTCTAAGATGGACATACGGCCGTCGGACCAGGTGCTATGTACGTGCAGATCAACAATTAAATCTTTTTGCTGGACAAGGTCAGGCAGGTTCCTCCCTTTCGCGGCTTCTATCTCTCCTCTATTTTCTCTTAATACTGGAGGAATATAGGGTAGCTCAAGCTGAGCATAAACTTGTTCTTCTGTTTCACAAAGTATTTCCGGGTCGCCATTTTCAGGCGTAAAAGCATGCTCATTTAAGCTCAGGCCCCTTTTTAAGGCCATTTCTCGCAGACGGACATTGTGCTCTTTGCTTCCGGTGAAGTAGGACAACAATGTTCCCCATTGTTCTGCCGGCAAGACGCGTAAATCGACATTCATGCCGCTGTGTAGTGTTACTGAGGACTTTGATGAACCTTTTCCCGAAACCGATTCAACAATGTCTAAGGTGCAAAATCGTTCCATTATCGGTTCCGGTTTATTGGAAGCAACCAACAGATCGATGTCGCCAATTGTTTCCTTCATCCGTCGCAAAGAGCCGGCGACGGCCGATTTCGTCACACCAGGAATTTCTTCAAGCCTTGCTAAAATCTCATGCGCGACGGGCCAGGCATCACCAATGGAGGTTCTTTCATCTCCATGTTTATCAAGCGCCTCTATAGCCCGAATCAAACGCTCTTCTGATTTCTTGCCCATGCGCGGCAGTTCTCGTAATTTTCCTTCTTGGGCAGCTGCGGATAGTTCTTCAAGCGTTGTGATGTTCAATGTTTCATATATTTGCTTGACCCGTTTTGGTCCGAGTCCATCGACTCTAAGCAGTTCTAAGAGAGAAGGTGGGATTTCCTGGCTAAGACGGTCATAAAATTCTAGCTGACCCGTTGTCAGCATTTCTTCAATTTTATCAGCTAACGTTTGGCCGATACCGGGAATATCAGTCAAACTTCCTTCTTCGTAAACCTGGTTTATATCGCGGCCTAAATTGCCTATACTTTCGGCAGCGCGTTGATACGCCAATACGCGGTGAATCGAATCTCCACGAATGGCCAACATATCCGCAACTTTGCTAAAAATGTCGATGATGTCACGGTTATTCATAGGAACCATTTTGAGTTATTAACCAATAAAGCTGATGTTCTGGCTGGAAATCTTATCTAGTGTGATTTTGCTTGCTCCCTTTTCGTCAGACTCAGCCAGCCAACAAGCGGCATAATGCTCATTGCCATAGTCTTTGAACGGTGGTTCTTCCTCCATACATTTATCAAAAGCAAGGGGGCAGCGGGTATGGAAGCGGCACCCTGATGGAGGATTTATCGGGCTTGGAACATCACCCTCAAGCAAAATCCGTTGGCGTTTTAAAGTGGGATCGGGAATGGGAATCGCTGACATCAATGCTTGAGTATAGGGGTGAATAGGGTCCGCGTAAAGGTCGTCACGGGTCGCCATCTCCACCATTTTTCCCAGGTACATGACACCTACACGATCACTAAAATGCTCGACAACGCTTAAATTATGGGCAATAAACAGGTAGGTTAGCCCAAAATCCTTTTGCAGATCGCGAAGGATATTTAATACCTGGGCCTGGATGGAAACGTCCAGGGCGGATACGGGTTCGTCACACACAATAAAATTAGGGTTGAGGGCCAATGCTCGAGCTATTCCGATCCGCTGGCGCTGCCCGCCGGAGAATTCATGGGGATAGCGCCGTGCATGGTCAGCGCGCATGCCCACGCGGGACAGCATTTCCACAACAATATCATATCTCTCCTGTGACTTTTTGTTGGAATGAATCCGCAGTCCTTCGGCAATGCTTTCCCCAACAGGCAGACGTGGGTCTAATGATGTGTAGGGATCTTGAAATATGATCTGCATATCCCGTCTCAATTGTTTCAGTTCCCTATCATTTTTTTCAAAGATATTTTCGCCGTCAAATATTACTTTTCCGGATGTTGCTGGAATAAGACGTAATATCGTACGGCCGACCGTGGTCTTGCCGCAACCGGACTCCCCAACCAGGCCCAGCGTTTCCCCCTCATAAATATGAAAGCTGATATCATCAACCGCTTTTACATAAGCCTGGACCCTACGCATAATTCCGCCGCGAATGGGAAAGTATTTCACAAGATTTTGTACTTCCAGCAAGAGTCGTTTGGATTCATTTGAGGATTGGCTTATCTCTGCACTCATTACATTTTGGCTGGTCATCTAAATTTTGCCTTCCGCTTCTTCATACAGCCAACAGCGAGTCCAATGATTGGGACCAACCTGGATCAGCTCTGGCTCTTCTTCCGTACAAATTTCAAGATTATTCTCTATCCTGGCCCGACATCTAGGAGCGAATTTACAACCGGGCGGTAAATCTATTAAATTGGGGACAGAACCGGGTATGGTTGTTAGTTCCTTGTTACTTTGACCAAGTACGGGAGTGGAACCAATAAGAGCATCTGTATATGGATGTTTTGGTGAATTGAACAATTCAACGACGGGCGCTTCTTCAACAATCCGGCCGGCATACATCACGTTGACCCGATCACACATTTCCGCTACGACACCGAGATCATGGGTGATTAGGATGATTGAAGTATCCATCTTTGAGCGTAAATTACGCATCAGATCCAATATTTGTGCTTGAATGGTGACATCTAAGGCCGTAGTTGGCTCATCAGCAATTAAAAGTTCCGGAACACAGGCCAGAGCCATAGCGATCATCACCCGTTGAGCCATTCCACCTGACAGCTCATGTGGGTAGGCACGAGTACGGGCTTCAGGTTCCGGGATTCCGACTGTTCGAAGCAGTTGAATAACCTGCTGCTCCACCTGCTCTTTACTCACATCTTGATGAAGAATGATCACTTCAGCTAACTGATCGCCGATACGAAAAACAGGATTTAAACTGCTTTGGGGCTGTTGAAAAATCATGGATATGCGATTGCCACGGATATCCATCATTTGTTTTTCGGAAAAATTCAAGAGATTTTCGTTGTCAAAAAGGATTTCGCCGGCAACAATCCGCCCTGGCTGACTCACAAGGCGCATGATTGAAAGGGAAGTGACGCTCTTCCCACAACCGGATTCACCAACTATACCTAATACTTCACCTTTCTTTACGATGATACTGACATCGTCTACGGCCTTTACAGCCCCCGTTTCTGTGAAGAATTGCGTTTTAAGCCCGGTTATTTCGAGAATATTCCCCTTATTATTTTCCACTCATATGCCTCTTATCGTATTAAGGATCAGTGCGCCATTTCATAAATAATCGCTATTATGTGACAGTCACTTATAAGTAATATGTTAAAGGTAATAAATTAAAGTGACTGTCACTTTTAAAGGATCTTCTGAGATGAAGTATTTATATAAATGATGACAACCTTTAAAAACTGAATAATCAACTCTAGCACAATGGTATCATCAACTGCAAACAGAATGAAAATATAAAATAAAGTGACGATTTGGTGACATTTTAATAAGCTTGTTTGTCCTCAAGATTAAATCATGCTATTATTTTTGCAATGAGCTGGCCTGTGATTCGGCTTATTATTTTATTATCTTATCTTAAAAGGAGAAGAGATATATGAAGAAGCAAAAGATTTTTGTAGTGGTGGCCATGTTATTAACATTGATGTTGGTTGTGGCTGCCTGTTCTCCTCAGACAACAGATGAGCCGGCTGAAGAACCGGCGCCTGCTGAGGAAGCTGCTCCAGAAGAAGAGGAAGCGGCGGAAGAACCAGCCGAAGAAGAGATGGCTGAAGAAGAGCCAGCCGAAGAGGAAATGGCTGAAGAAGAGCCAGCCGAAGAAGAGATGGCTGAAGAAGAACCGGCCGAAGAGGAAATGGCTGAAGAAGAAGAGCCTGCTGAAGAAGAGATGGCTGAAGAAGAAGCCACCGAAGAACCAGCCGAAGAAGAGATGGCTGAGGAAGAAATGGCTTTTGAAGGTCGCTCCGTTGCAGCAGAGAGTTGTGACTATGGTGGAAAGATTTCCTCCATCACCGCAGTTGATGAATCAACAGTAGAATTCCAACTTTGTGGCCCAGATCCGGCATTTATGGCCAAAATCGCATTTACACCATTTGGCATTCAGGCCGAGGAATGGCTGGAAGAAACTGGCGGCACCGGCGAATTACTTGAAAAACCCGTAGGTACAGGCCCTTACATGGTTGAAGAGTGGATTCGTGGTGATTCAGTTGTTTACCAGCGATTTGAAGATTACTGGGGAGACCCGGCTCCAGCACAGACGGCCGTCTTGCGCTGGAATCAGGAAGGCGCTGCCCGACTGGTTGAATTGCAAGCGGGGACTGTGGACATGATTACATTGGTTAGCCCCGACGATTTTGAGGCTGTAGAAAGTGATCCCAACCTACAATTGATCAATATCGAAAACCCGAACATTTTGTATGTTGGTTTCACCAATACATTTGAGCCATTTGATAATCCTGACGTGCGTAAAGCAATTGCCATGGGCATTGATCGACAGCGTATTGTGGACAACTTCTTTCCCCCAGGATCAGAGGTAGCTTCACACTTTACACCATGCACAATTCCGAATGGATGCCAGGGTGAGGAATGGTACGAATTTGATCCAGAAGCCGCGCGACAACTGCTTGCTGATGCTGGTTATCCGGATGGTTTTGATACAAGCATTTTCTACCGCGATGTATTCCGTGTTTATCTGCCGGAACCGGGTATAGTTGCCGTTGATATCCAAAACCAACTAGCTGAAAACCTTGGCATCAATGCTGAAGTTGTTGTCATGGAATCCGGTGAATTTATCGCCGAATCGACAGACGGCAATTTGGATGGCATCCATCTGCTTGGATGGGGCGCGGACTATCCTCATGTAACCAATTTCTTAGATTTCCACTTTGGGGCAAACAACCCGCAGTTTGGCGATGCCCATCCGGAGATTTACGAGCCATTGGAAGAAGCCTCGAAAATCGCTGATGTTGATGAGGCAGCTCCACTATATGAGCAGGCCAATAATGCCATTAAAGAACTGGTACCAATGATTCCGGCTGTTCATGGCGCTGCAGCAGATGCGGCTTTGGCCAGCGTTGAGAATGCTTATACGCCACCATTCGGGGCCACGCAGTTCTACCAGCTAGATCCGGGTAAGGATACCCTCGTATTCATGCAGAATAATGAGCCAATCAGCTTGTACTGCGCAGATGAAACCGATGGTGAATCCCTACGACCGTGCCAGCAAGTCGTTGAAACACTCTTCGACTATGAACTTGACTCCGGCGATGTTGTCCCTGAGCTAGCCACGGCTTGTGAAGGTAATGAAGACAGCTCCGTATGGACCTGCACCTTGCGCGAAGGTGTCTTGTTCCATGATGGCTCAACCTTCGACTCCAATGACGTTGTTGCCTCTTGGGCTGCCGGTATTGATGCTGCCAACCCATTGCATGTTGGTAACACCGGTGGCTTCGATTACTTCTCTTATCTCTGGGGTGGTCTGATTAACGCCCCTAGCGAATAAGTGATTGTTTAATGTCCAGGATAATTGGTCTGTGTCACTGATGCAGGCCAATTATTCTATGTGCGGTTAAGTAGTGCTTCACAGCACAGCCAGCATGAATAAAGGATAGCCGGATCTTCAAGTAAGTCCCGGCTATCCTGTATTTTTAACAAAAATCAACTTACTGTTGCATTACCTAAAATTTGACAACTTTTAAATGGTTTTCGCCCATATATCAAGTGAAAAGTTGTCAAATTTCTGTGTAAATGGTTGTTGTAATGGTGTGCTTAGCAGGTTGAAATAGAGATAATAAGCGACTTTCTCGTTTGAAAATTAGGTTTTATGATTCAATACACGTTTCGCCGGTCCTTACTCGCCATCCCAGTCCTCTTCCTCGTCGTATTAGTAACTTTTATAATCGCCCGCTCAATTCCTGGTGATCCCTGCCATTCTATCCTTGGAGAAAAAGCAACAAAAGAACGTTGTGATCAGTTTTTAGAAGATCATGGTCTCAATGAACCGATTCCCGTTCAATTTCTCCTATTTCTGGAAAATTTGGCGAAGGGCAATCTGGGAGATTCAATCCGCTTCAGCCGCCCGGTATCAATCATTATTGTGGAAAGGCTGCCAACGACGATTGAATTAGGGTTTACAGCTATGTTTCTGGCTGTGATCATTGGGCTACCATTAGGGATCATCTCGGCCGTTCGCCGTAACTCGCTCGCTGATGTGGGGACTATGATCGGCGCGAATTTAGGCGTCTCGATTCCAGTTTTCTTTTTAGGTCTGATGCTGATCTATGTATTCGCGGTGCTCTTAAAAGACACGCCTTTCCAACTACCGCCTTCTGGGCGGTTGACGGCCGGCTTATCTCCAACTCCATTTTATGAAGTCTTTGAGATTGATCCCGGAGAAGAGACCTCGTTACGCTTCCACATCTTTGAATTTGTTGCCAAGCTTTATATCTTAAACTCAATTCTGACCCGCAATTGGGAAGTCCTTAAAGATACAATGATCCATTTAATTCTTCCGGCGATTGCCTTGGCGACCATTCCCCTGGCCATCATCGCCCGAATGACCCGGTCTAGCATGTTGGAAGTATTGGGCCAGGACTACGTGCGTGCAGCGCGAGCAAAGGGTTTGAGTCAGAATAAGGTGATTCTAAAACACTCGTTTAGGAACGCTCTTCTACCCGTGGTCACCATTGTTGGCTTACAGTTAGGCAGCATCCTTGGCGGTGCTGTGCTGACGGAGACGATATTTGGATTATCGGGCGTGGGGCGTAGTGTTGTGGAATCTATTTTCTCGCGCGATTTTCCTGTCCTGCAAGGGTTTGTGCTCGTCATCGCGTTTATTTATGTTGTAAGCAATTTGCTTGTCGATTTATCCTACGGCTTTCTTGATCCCAGGGTTCGGCTTGATTGATGGAATTTGAAGGGTGACCGATGCAGAGTGAGGAGACATTGAATAACGTAGCGGAAATTCCTACTGACAATATTGCCGATATTGGTGATTACAAAGCGAACAGTCTATGGCGGCTTACATTACGCCGGCTACTGCGCCAGCGATCGGCACAAGTTGGTCTATTTATCCTGGGTATTGTTGTCACAATGGCTGTTTTCGCCCCGGTGATTGCAACCCATGATCCGACTGAGGTATTGATTGGAAAAGAGGATGTCAAGAAAAGGGAATCTCCTTGTATCCACCTCCTGGGTTGCCCGGAAGATCAACCACAGCATATATTAGGAACAGATGGCAATGTTCGAGATTTGTTCAGCCGCATTGTTTATGGCTCACGCGTGTCTTTGCAAGTTGGTCTCGTTGTTGTCTTTTTTGCGGCGACGATAGGCACAATTCTTGGTGCCTTCGCCGGATATGCCGGGAGTAATTGGGACAATATTATTATGCGGCTGTTGGATGTCGTGCTCTCATTTCCCGCTTTGTTGCTGGCCATCGCCATAGTGTTTGTTATGGAAGAACGCAGTCTTGTCAATGCGATGATTGCTGTTGGTATTGTGAGTATTCCCGCCTACGCGCGTGTCGTGCGTTCCTCGGTCATTTCGTTGCGTGAAGCCGATTATGTGGAAGCCTCTCGCGCTTTGGGGGCGAGTAATTTAGAAATTTTATTTCGCAGAATTTTGCCCAATGCGCTGCCACCGTTGATTGTTTTAGCGACATTGGGGTTTGCAACGGCTATTCTGGATACGGCCGCGCTCTCCTTCCTTGGTCTCGGTGCTCAGGAACCTACCCCTGAGTGGGGGACGATGTTAGGCCGGGAGCGAAATCAGCTATTCAGCGCGCCACACCTGGTGTTTTCAGCCGGAATTGCCATTTCGATCACAGTTTTGGGATTCAACTTGCTTGGTGATGGTTTGCGGGATGCTCTTGATCCGCGACTTGTTCATGCGGGGGCTGATAAAGAGTAACAAGTTTCGATCACTCACTTCGTTCCATTTTAACGGTCTGCTCCTCGTTCCCGGTTTTTTTTCCGATCACGTATGGTCGCATAAATATACACGGGTCCACCCAGCAATCCTGATACGCGCTCTAATAAGAAGACGAGAAAAGTCAGCGCGATGGCCTCTTCAGGGGATATACCCGCGCCGATGAATAATAGCGGCGCTAAAAACTCGCGAACGCCCAGCCCGCCAATTGAGGGAATTAATAAGGCCAGGGATAAGATGGGGACGACCAGCAGCATATAAGTGAATGGAATCGTTAAATCTAGCGCGTAAGCAGTTGTGGTCCACCAAATTGCCTGAAGGAGGTTGAACAAGAGGGAAACGAGCATAGCCCTGGCGATTGCCGGCCAGCCGCATTCATCTACTGCTTGTGCTACTTTAAGTAAGAAGCCACCGCCAACGTTGATTATCTGGGAAGGAATTAGTTGGCTTAGATAGTACAAAACCCGCCCATCCAAGAGCACAAAACCAGCAATCAGTCCCGCAACGGATGTGATGATGATAAACCACAAGAGCTGCTGCGGAAAATCAGGCGGGCGGAATGGAAGGGCTAACAAGGCCAGGGCAAATAACATCATTAAGCCACTCAAGCGGTCGATGATCACCGTTCCTGTGGCAATATCGGCCGAAATATCTCGCGAAACTTCCAACACCCGCACGATGTCTCCCCCAAAACCGGAAGGTAGAAATACATTGAAAAAACTACCTACATAATATAGTTCAACCAGCCGGCCGAAAGATATTTGGGTGTGCAAGCCACGAATCAAGAGCAGCCAACGGTAAGCACGAAGGATAACACTGGCATTGACGAGTACAAATCCGACCAATAGCCAGAACAGGTCAGCCTGCTGCAGCGTTTGGCCAATGATTTGCAGGTCAAACTGGGTCAGAACAAGGATCAATCCCAGTAGAGTGATGGCTATCTTAAGTAAGTTCGTGAATTGTTTACGCATTGCAATGAGCCGAATTTTATTGTATTCCATTCATCTGAGCACGAATCCTACATGACTGGCATCCAATCGTTGGTAAGTCATCATTTGGGCGTATTAATGGGTGTTTGCCTCCATAAAACGCTGACATATAATCCGCAGACTATGTCCTATAGGCGTTATCAACGGTGGCTGGTTATTCCGGCCATTCTTATTTTTTATTACCTCGCGCTTAACAGCTTGCTTGGGGATAGCCCAACGATGGACGAACAGAACCACATCGCACGGGGACTGGCGCTATTGCGTACGGGAGATCCCCGTTTAAGTCTTGAGCATCCACCTCTAATCAACGCTTTCAGCGCATTGCCTTTACTAACAATGCCCGAAATAGAGCTTCCTTTCGATGATATGAGCTGGCAGGGGCAACCAGTTGATGTTTTCTGGTATGTTTTTGCCGATAAGATGATTTGGGAGGTGAATCGAGGATTAGATTTACAAAAAATTTTTTTCCTGGCCCGGCTGCCCATCGTATATCTAACTATTGCCCTGGCATTAATCGGTTGGCACTTTGCGCGGGAAATGTGGGGTATTATTCCGGCGATTTTGATTTTCTTGCTGCTTCTTTTTGATCCCAACATTCTGGCCCACGGCCGTTACACCACCACCGATATAGGCGGGACGCTCTTCACATTCTTAGCGACATATTTTCTCTGGCGCTTGTGGGTGATAAGGGGCTGGAATTGGCATCGCTGGTTTTGGGCAATGACCGCCATTGGCCTGGCATTTAGCAGTAAATTGTCCAGCTTAATCTTTATGCCCATTTGGATACTCCTGGCGTTGCTTCCAATTTATGGGCATAAATCCTATTTGCACGCAGCCATGCGCCGGTTAGGGCAATTGTTGTTGGCTGGAGCCGGATCACTATTGATCCTTTGGACGACCTACTTATTTGACTGGGGAACGTTTAACTTTCTCGATCAAAGGCTGGAATTCCTAAACGATTTTTCAGGCCCTATGCCACCGTTTTGGTCAGGTATTGAGCGCATTTTATTGCTAAGTGAAGGGGGACGGCCGAGCTTTTTATTAGGACAATTTTCTAATGAGGGTTTTCCACTTTATTTTCCTATTGCCCTGATAACGAAAACACCGGCATTGACGCTTATATTATTTTTTTTGGCTGTTGTAATATTGATTCTAATCAAAAAAACCCGTCCCGGTGTTATTTTCCTGCTGGCTCCTTTAATTGTCTATTTTGGGGCGACGATAGCCAGTGCGCTAAATATTGGTTATCGTCACCTGCTGCCGATATTGCCCTATATGTATATGACAATTGCCGGCTTAGGCAGCGCACCGGCCCGATCATGGATTTGGCAAACGTTTGGTGGAAGGCGAGATGAGATCGGCCGGTTTTCATGGACTCCAGTTCTCTTTATCATTCTCCTGATCATTAATTATTTCCTGATAGTCGGTTGGATTCATCCGCATTATTTAAGCTATTTCAATGAAATCGCCGGCGGCCCGGTAAATGGGCATGAGATACTGATTGATAGTAATATTGATTGGGGGCAGGATTTACTGCGCCTGGAGCGTTGGATGGATGAAAATAATGTTCAAGAAATAAAGTTGGGTTGGTTTGGAACGGCCGATCCTGGTTATTATGGCATAAATTATGAACCGCTGCCCGGTTTTCCTCGCCAACCATTTCTTTCTCGATGGAGCATTCCCCCTTTTAACCCAAGTTCACCGGGGCCTGGTATTTATGCAATAAGCGCCAGCAGCCTTGGAGAGCTGCCCCTGCCTGAAAAAAATGTGTATCCCTGGTTCCGTGCACGGCCGCCGGACGATCGCGTTGGCTACTCAATCTTTATTTATGAAATCCCTGAATCGGAGGAGTGATGGAAAACTTATTAGATCTAACCCCATCGGCCCCACTTTCTTTGTCGACCCTGGCCATCAACATGTTAATAGGTATTGTTTTAGGGACTTTGGTTGCCTGGTATTATCGAACATTTGGCCGATCCTTTTCCAATCGATCTAAACTGGCTGCCACTCTGCCGGTATTGGTCATGATCGTCGCTTTGATTATTTCCATTGTTAAATCATCCCTTGCTTTATCCTTAGGGCTTGTGGGTGCTTTGTCCATCGTGCGCTTCCGAACAGCTATTAAGGAGCCTGAAGAATTGATCTACTTGTTTCTTGCCATCGCCATTGGCCTGGGTTTGGGAGCCGACCAGCGGATGGCCACGATTGTGGCCACGATCATCATTCTCGGATACTTGCTGGCAAAAACGCTTCTTAGGCCGCGTCCCCATAGGAGCAATTTATTTCTCAATGTGGCTACGGAACAACGGGAAGATAGTTTCAAGCGCATTAATGAGCAGTTAGAGCGCCATGTCACGTTAGCCGAGCTTCGCCGGCTTGATCATAATGGAGCAGGTTTGCAAGCTACATACCTCATCAAAGCACAGGATGAAGATGCGCTTCAGGGATTAATGGAAAGTTTGCAAACCGAACTGCCTGGATGTGAAATTAGCTTCGTTGAACAGGATAATGCTTTGAGCGGTTAGGAGATTTCTAGTACAGTACCGATGAAAATTGTTAATAAGCAATCGAGAGATGAGACTATAAAATTAGGTTTGGGATTTCTAATTGCCATTGCACTCATAGTTTTTCTTCTACTCGCCATGCAGCCGGGACCATTATTGTCTATTAACAATTTATTCTGGCGATCCATCCTTCTCAACTCTACGGGGCAGCCCTTACCAAATCTGATAATCGACATGCCATTTGACCAATATAATCGGATTCTTGACCAGAGGGAGCAAGCCCTGGATCAGGGAGTGGTCATCGCCTCCAATAATGACTTTGTACGGGCGGATATCCGCTTTCAGGATGAAACGGTTCCAGTTGAGTTAAGGTTGCAGCAAGGGATTGCGGACCATCTTGAAGATGGGGACAAGTGGAATTTTGACGGGCGGACCCGCAATGACCAACTGATTTCAGGAATGCAGCGTTTTTATTTGATTGATCCGGCCTATAATAATTGGGTTCATGAGGTGGCATTCGCCGAATCATTAAAAATGGAGGGTTTACTTGCCGGCCAATATTTGTTTGTAAGGCTATTTCTCAACGGTGAAGATCGAGGAATTTACGCTCTCCAGGAGGGATTTGGCCAGGAAATCATGAAGAGTAACGGCGTGGGTCAAGGCGTAATTGTTGAGTTTGATAGTACTCCTCTCTGGAGTTCAATCGTTCACCATGATGGAAACCGGATTGCGGTGCTCAATGATCCTATTTCCAATCTATCGGCAAGCGAATTTCCATATTTTCAGATTGATGCCTTTCGGGATGCGGCTATTGTCAATGACCCGGAATTGACCAGGCAAAAGAACCAGGCAATTGGGCTGTTACGCGGCTTGCAAAGTGGGGAATTGAAGGCCAGTGAGGTATTTGATATAGAGAAATACGGCCGTTTTCTGGCTCTTGCTGATCTCTGGGGAGCGATTGATGCGACATCTTTGGTTGATTTACGCTATTACTTCAATCCAGCAAGTGAACGCCTGGAGCCTATTGGCTTCAATGGGAACCCTCTATCATCCGATCGGCGGCTCGATTTGGCGGTGACCTACGATGATTTCGCACTACAGGAAACCTATATTGAGGAACTTCAGCGTGTAGTGACCGCTGAATATCTTCAAGAATTGAAAAACCAGATTGATCCGGATTTACAAAGGCAAGTAGAAGCCATATCTTCTGAGATTGAAGTACAACTGCCTTGGGTAGCATTGCAGGAGCGACAGGCGCAAATAGGGAGGTCATTGACGCCAATGCAGCCTGTTTTGGCATTTTTGGGTTCCCCTGAGTTAGCCCAGGAAGGGATCATACAAGTGGATATCGCCAATGCACTGAATGTTCCGGTTCAGATTCTAGGTTTCAATATTGATGGGGCGACTTTTATACAGCTTGATCCGGATTGGATTCAACATGATCCTGCAAATGCGGTTACTCATGATGAGGAAAATTTGTATTTAAATCCATCTGGAAATGATGGGGTGGGAGCAGTGAGATATGTACGGGTTCATATTCCTCTGACTCAAATCATCAGCCAGGATAGTGAATTGGACTTCATGCATGAGCTTGATGTTCAAGTTGCCACCCGTTTGGCCGGACTAGAGAATGTAATCATGGTTTCTGCCCAGACCGGTTATCCCGATCCCATTTTGCTCCCCCAAAATTAAATTGAATACGAATGAATATTAAACGCTTTTTAAATCCACAGCCAACAATTGATTATCAAGCATTGCCGCAATCTGAGGAGCGTCGTTATGAATTTAAGATAGCGGCCGAATGGGGATCATCTGCTCTGGGTAGGAGTTGGCTTCGTATGCATCCTGAAGGCTTTCGCGATGCGTATCCGGCAAGGTTAGTTAACAATTTATATTTGGATACCAATGAGCTAAAAAGTTTTCAGGAGAATCGCTGGGGAATTGGGGATCGGGCTAAGATTCGACTCCGCTGGTATGGTCTACCTGAAAACAATGTGGTCATTGATCCGTTCCTGGAAATAAAAATTAAGAGTGGTCTGGTTGGAGATAAAGCCCGCCAACAATTGTCTTGCAAAATTGATCTCAATCAGCCTTATCAAGAGATCATAAAAATCATTCGTGCGCAGGCGGACGCTCAGTGGCAAACCAGGCTGCACGCCTACACTCAACCAACCATCATCAACCGTTACCGGCGTGAATATTATATCTCCCCAGATGGAGCGATCCGAGCGACATTGGACAGTGATCTTACCTCTTATAACCAGCGGTTTTCTGCTTTACCTAATCTTTTAAGATCGATGTCTCATGATAATGGTTTACTGATTGAGGTGAAAGCCAAGCCAGAACACGTTGGTCGGCTGCAAGATGTGATGAGCTTCTTTCCTATTCAGCGCAGTCGAAATTCAAAATATGTCAACGGCGTTTCCGGGGGACCATTTTGAAGCGATCGGCCATCATTGGCGCGGCCGCCTTGCTGTTGGTAGCTATCATTTGGCTGATCCCCTGGCCACATTGGCGGTATTGGGCCAGTTTTCTTTTCATCTGGTTCCTGCCAGGAATCGCATGGTTACCGGTCATTAGCCATTGGAGAATCTTCACGCGAATTGAGTCATTGATTCTGGCTTTGGGGTTAAATTTTGCCGCTATTCCTGTGCTCACGCTGTTAGTTGCCTATCTTCCGGGTCAAAATCCGAAGTTTTTATTGTTTCTGTTTATCTTTGCAATTATTCTGCTGCCAATTCCTCTTCTGGTATTCCTCTCCTCCCACCGTATTAATGGTGAAATTGTTACATCTGACAATTTGGATACAGTCCCGCGATCCAAACGAAAATGGTGGAAAAAGGAATGGGTTTGGTTTTTGCTGGTTTTAATGCTGGCCGCAGCTATGCGATTGATCAACCTCGGTTATTCAGAATTTCAGGGTGATGAAGCGGCTGTTCTCGTAAGGGCAGCGCGCATTATGACCGGGGAAGATCCAGTCCTTTTTCAGCATAAAAAAGGACCGCTGGAATTGCTGCTGCCAATGGCTGGTTGGGATTTTACCGGTATCACCAATGAATGGATGGCGCGTTTGCCATTTACCCTTGCGTCGATTTTAGGTGTGGGATCTGTTTTTCTTTTTGGAAGACGACATAACAACCTTTGGACGGCCGTTATTGCCGGAGGATTAATGGCGGTCGAGGGTTACATGGTCGGATTTGGCCGGATTGTCCAGTATCAAAGTGCAGTCATTCTACTTAGCTCCCTGGCTTTATTGTGCCTGTTGGTCTTCCAGCAGAATGGGCACCATTTTTTGATTGTGATCTCGGCCTCTCTGTTCGCCGTTGGGTCCTGGGCCCATTATGATGCGGTTTTATTTCTCCCTGCGGGATTATGGCTCATATTGTCACGCTTAAAAAATGATGAAGCCTTATGGCGCGACGCTTTCCCATCACTGGTCACAGCCGCCATACTCGGTATGGTGCTGGTAGGGCTGTTTTACTATCCCTTTTTTCGCGGCTCTCAAGCGGAGGGGACATTGTTTTATGTGAGCGGCCGAATTGGCAATGACCAGTTGTTTTATAATCATCTGCAATCCACACTTGACCGAATATTTGTCTATGATTCTTTGTACTTATTGATTCTTGTCTTTGGGGGTCTCGGCCTACAAATCCTGTTCACCTGGCAGCGATGGTCAAGAGGTGGTCTGATAGTGGCCATCTTTCTTATTCTCGCATTTTGTACAACCCTTCTCTTCCCCCAATGGTGGGAGTTTGGCGAATGGACATTGGCCTGGATAAGTCTGGTTTTGTTGCTGTTAGGATCTCTTTTTGTTCCAAAACAAAGTGCGGGGACTCGCGCCCTGTGGTTATGGTTTGGTGTGCCAGCTATATTTTATTTATATTTTGTCGCTTTACCATTGACCCATGTTTACACGGCCGTGCCTGGCGCTGTATTGTTGGCTGGGCTGGGGATCTATAATCTCAGCCAAAGGATATCAGTGCGATCTCCCAGAACGATTCGCATAGCCACAGCAGTTGCTATCCTGATCTTTATTTTGAGCATTAGTTTCACGATTATTACCTTTGTTAGCCATTCTCCAGAATATGTACGTGAATACCCGGATCGGAAATCGACCTTATTTTGGACACCATTCGGAGATGATCTGCCAGAAGAAGGTTTGTTCGGTTTCCCTTACAAAGCGGGGTGGAAAACAGTGGGTTATTTGATGGACAGTGGTGCATTGAGCGGTTCTTATGACAGTAATGAGGAGCGTGATGTTACCGATTACTACATGCGGCAAGCGATGCGCTTTGATTGTGCAACACCGGATATATATGTAATAGCCAAACATGTACAAGATGAGGTGAATGTTCACTATGACCAAATTGATTCGGATTACCAACCGCAATATGTCATTGAAGTTGATGGACGACCCAAATCAACTATATTTAACAGGGGTGTCACCGGTTCTGTTGATACCATTGCCGCACAAAATTATGATCATTTTTATGACTTGAACACCACTCCAGGTGCTGTCGCATCCGCGACACCGGCTATGATTGGAGAACAACCAGGTGATTTTATACCTGTAGATGGACAGCTTGGTGATTTTGCTGAATTGGTTGGCTACCGTATTGAAACAAAAAATGCAGCGCCGGGAGGTTACCTAGAACTGACGTTACTTTGGCAGGCTTTGCGAAGTGCGCCTATCGATTACCAGGTATTTACCCACCTGCATGATGGCCAGATGATGCGTGGGCAGTTGGATGGACAGCCCGTTTGCAATAGTGCGCCGACTTCAAGTTGGGTAGAGGGAAGCTACATTGTTGATCCTTACCGGATTCCCGTCCATCCGGAAGCGGCAGCCGGTTCTGTTCCATTGACGGTCGGTATGTATAACTTGGCTGATTTGCAAAGAGTGCCTGTTGTTCAGCCATCTCACCCGAAGAGTTTTGATTCTATATTTATTACTGACGTGGAGATCCGTGAGAATGGGTAGAAAACAGTTTCGCTGGGCATGGTTGAGCTGGATCATTCTCTTGCTTCTTATTGGGTTATTGATTTGGTTTGAACAACGATCGCTCTCTGCGCAAGACAATTCTTTAAGTACTCAATTTTCCCATCCGCCGGGTTCTTATGAACATGATATTCAATTAATTATTGATAGCGGCCATCCCAATACAGTAACTTATTTTACCCTGGACGGCCGTGCACCTGGCCCACAAAACGGCACCGTCTATTCAAAGCCAATTCGATTGTCCGCTGATGAGGAGCAAATTGTCGTTATTCGTGCCCAATCATACCTGCCCTCTGGTGAATCAGGTCCTATAACCAGTGCAACATACTTTATGGGTTTGGATACTCAATTGCCTTTGCTATCCATCATCATCGATCCGGAGGACTTTTATGGCCGGGAAAGAGGGATTTATACCAATCATGAACAGCGTGGAAAGGAGTGGGAACGTCCAGTTGCTTTAACTTATGTCGATAATTCAAGCGGAGAGAGTTTCCATCTCGGTGCGGGTATGAGGATTCATGGGGGTTGGACCCGATTTTTTTATGATAAAAAGTCTTTGAGACTTTATTTCAGAGAAGAATATGGCGCTCGGAAACTGGATTTTCCATTGTTTGGAGAGGAAGGACAGGTGACTTTTGATCATCTCGTCTTGCATAACAGTGACAAAGATCTGCTTCTGTTCAAAAATCGTCTGGTTGAGCGATTGACACAACAAATGGGTGGTTTCAGCCCGCGCAGCCAACCGGCCCTTGTTTTCATTAATGGCGAACCTTGGGGAATTTACACTATTCGTGAACGCATTAATGTGAGGCTTTTGGCAGAAAATTACGGCGTTCCTGCCGCAGATATTAGCGACACACCTAATAATCGGGGCATGCAAAGCCCGGAACAATTGGCCGTGGACACGGTTCATTGGGAAAATTTGATGACATTTGTCCTGGAAAACGATCTTTCCGATCCGCATAATTATGCCTATTTGCAAACGCAAATGGATGTGCCTAATTTTGTTGATTACTATCTGCTGCAAATGTATGTAGCAAACAGTGATTGGCCTCATCATAATGTGCACCAGTTTCGGCCGCGAACCCAGGGCGGGCGCTGGGAATGGATCGTTTGGGATAATGATTTCGCGTTTGAACAAGTGGGAGCGCAGATGGTCGATCATGTTCTGGATGTGGAACATCCCCTTGGCGAGCGAATGGAAATTCTTCTAAACAAGCTGTTGGACAATCCGCAGTTTCGACATTTGTTCTTGACGAGGGCGGCCGATTTACTTAACACGACACTATCACCCGGTAATGTATCGGCTCTGGTTGAAGAACATATTGCAGAGTTGGAATGTGATATTGACATCGAAAGATCGCGCTGGGATATTTCCAGGGATTGGACAGAAGCCAAAGAGCATATTCGTGAATTTGCAAGCCAACGATCTGCTATTATGCGCGGGCACATTGTCGAAAGTTTGCAGCTTCCGGGGACGAGTCAAATTAATTTTGAGCAAAGCTCAGCAGGAGGAGGATGGGTTGACATCAACAACAGCGGACCTCAAGCATTGCCCTGGGAAGGGACTTTTTTTCAAGACACGACGATTGAGGTTAGAGCAATTGCCCCTGGTGGATATCAATTTCACCGTTGGGAGGTGCAACCCAATCGTGGACTTGAGGATTCAGCGTTAATTTCCATTCCTGTAACCGGTGAATTAAGGTTACAGCCCGTGTTTACCCTTATGCAACAAGATATGCCATACCCAGGTGATGCTTCTTTTACTCAGGTAATAATCAACAACGAAGGTGATATCGAAGGAGACTGGTTTGAGTTAGAGATAAACCGTCAAGGGGGACTTGATCTTAGGGGCTGGAGAGTGACGGATAATGACTCAATAACGGCCGATGATGAAGGTTCCCTTGTTTTCAAAAATGATCCATTGCTTGAAAATTTGCCTGCCGGGACAACTGTGCGGGTCATTGCCACGGAAACAGCGGAGAATTCAAGAATTTTTACTGAGGATGGCTGGAATAATGGCGTGCTCACGCTGTACACTGCTAACGGACTCATTGATTCTTCCCTTGATCCCTGGTTTGACATCGGTCCGCGCGACAACCTGGTCTTGTTAGCTCCTGGACCAACTGATGGCTTTAATGATGACCTCGCGATTGCTTATTGGAGCAATCACACTGAATTTAGCTCATCTACGTTCGGATTACCCCCATCCAATCCGAAATAATTGAAAAATTTACTTAGCTGGGAGAAAAATCTGGTCTAACAGCAAAGAATCACCCATAGATGATGAATCATTATTCTCTACTATGTCCAGTCTTTCTCCGGTTTCTGGCAGATAAACTCCGATTATGATTTGGTATTCCCCTGCGGGAAGTGATTTCGGCAAATTAATATGGTGTTGGTCTTCAATGGTAATCTCACCCCGCCAGGTAGAGGTAGGAAATCGGCCGTTGGCTGGCTGCCCATCATGGTTGGCGACGAGATTTCCATGTTGATCAATCACATGAACAAATATCGTATAGTCTTGATCTATTATCCCCAACTGCTGCCAGTATAAATTCACATCCAAAATTGAATTCATGGGATCGTTTGAGATGTTGAAGCCAATGAGTTGAATTTTATCGGCGAAATTTGAATCCTGACTCTCAGTGTTGGTCATTTCTCCCTTCCAGGGAATAACAATGTCGCCAAGCGGAATACGATCTAATCTATTGATGTCATTATCAAGTGAAATTGGCCACAGTTCTTCATCAGGCGCTCCTCGGAATGAAATATTAAACTGGTATGCTCCAACTTCTAATGATTGTGGTAGGGGAAGGGTAACTATTTCAATGAATACCTGATCTGGTTGCCATTGATCAGAATGGGGAATGCTTATTTCCCAGGATGACTGTTCACTATCATCAATATGGGAGTTCAGCCGAATGATGGCCTCAAATGAATCTAATTGTCGGTTAACAAATTTTGGTATTTGGAAATAAAGGGCCATATCAACAGGGTTTCCAGGAGAAGAGAGATAAGGACCGAGTTGGTAACCGAGGAGGCGCATCCGGTCCGGAACTCGGGCATTGAGTGCCTGGCGTTGCTCAAAATTGTCTAATGGTTTTCTATATTCCCAGATGGAATAAGGTCCAATCGCGACGGTCGGCTCACCAAATTTATTGACGAGCATGTAGTTTAAATGAAACCAGGGAGAGGTTGTTATATTTTGCCATTCTAATGAACGGTTAGCCACGATATGTGTTGGCAAATTATCGTTTTGTATGGCTATCCTTTCCAATGGATACGGTAATTGATGATATGGAACCGCTTGGCGGCTTGCTAAATATCCTATTTTTTCGGAGACAACGATTGTGGAACCTGGCTGCGTTTCTGTTTTCAGCCAGGAAGCAATTTCATTTTCAATATTCCAGGTTTTTAACGGTCGAAATTGAAAATCTCGCCAAAGGGACACCAGTTGAAAAGTACCCAAAATGAGCAGGGGAAATGACAATAATATGGTAATGGTTTGGTTTTCGTCGGTGCGCAGGAGGCCGCGACGAGATAAAATTTCACCTAACCACTGCGCTCCAAACCCTGCTGTGAAAATAAATATCGACCAGAGAAGCGGCCACAGATAGCCCGTCAAATGGGGCCAGGGAAAAGCAAGTGGCCACGGAATTAGTAGAAGAGATCCTGCGACAAAGGTGAAGAAAGAGAGCAAAAAACGACGTTGGATGATCAACGCCATCGTTACCCAACATATGGCAATTATCCAGGATGTCATATCACCCAAGGTCGGAATTATCCAGGGGTTAACAGCAAGTAGGAAAGCGGAGGCGAATGCCCCTTTTTGTAGGTTTCGTGCATTTCCTATCGATCGGAACGAAAAGATGGCACTGCTCCAACCCAATGAGCTTACCACGACCGCGAATTTTAACATGTCAAATCCGGCGTCGATGAACAAGCTGAGTAGAAATGAGAGAAAAGGGGATGTAAGCGGTGGGATAGTGGAATTTCCCATAGGCCAATAAATCAGACCTTGATCAGATGCCAGGTTTTTTGCATAACGCAGCGTAATAAAAACGTCCTCACTAAAACCGGTTCCCCATGACAGGCTGATGATGAGGGGAAGGGACATGAGAATCAACCAAAGCCCAGCTTGAATTAAGTTTGAATACCGCTTAATCTTTGAGTGCTTCATGAAAGGCTTTACAAATATATCCCTCAAAAATAGAATCAGCGTTGATGTTAGCATGAGACGCATTGAATGAAAAACGCACAAACGAACATAGGAATGAAAGAGAAACGGCCGGTTTTTATTTTTGGTGCTGTGCTCATTCTGTTGCTTGCGGCCGTCATGCGCTTAATCCTCCTGGCGGATATACCGCCTGGCCTCGCCCAAGATGAGGTATTAAATGCTGATGTAGCCAACTTCATACGACAGGGATATCACGCACTTTTCTTCAGAGAAGGGTATGGCCACGAACCTCTTTATCATTATTGGTCCGTCCCTTTTCAAGTTCTTTTTGGCGATAACGTCCTATCAATCCGGTTGCCTTCAGTTTATTTAGGTTTGTTATTGATTGCGGTAACCATGCGATGGGTGAAAAGAGAATTTGGCCCCGTCCCTGCGTTGATTACAGGAACAGGTCTTGCCGTTAGTTGGTGGCCGATTATATTCAGTCGCATTGGCATCCGGCCGATCATGGAGCCGTTTTTCCTTTTGATTTTTGCCTGGTTCTGGCCAAAAAAGCCCTGGCTGGCAGGACTGTTCCTTGGTCTTAGCGTTTATACCTATACCGGTGCGCGAGTTGTTTTCGCTATACCTGTATTGATATTCATATATTGGTTTTTCGCTGACAAGTGGAGGGAAGAACTTGTTGGAAAACTGTTCAATTGGCGTCTCCCAAAATCCCAAATTGCGGCTCTTATTGTCTTAATTTCGGCACTGATCGTCGTGTTGCCATTGGCAATAGTTTTATGGATTGATCCCACTTTGCAGCAAAGAGTTGATCAGTTGCAGGGTCCAATTCAGGCCATGTTAAGTGGTAATTTCCAACCAGTTTTATCTTCAATATTAGCCACAGTTGGCGCATTTAGTTTTTCCGGGGACCCACGTTGGACTTATTCGCTGCCCGGACGACCGTTATTTGATTGGGTTACAGCAATTTTCTTCTATGGAGGCTTGATTATTACGCTTGTTCGTTTCAAAAACCCAAAGTATGCTTTTGTTTTAATCTGGCTGGTGGTTGGGCTATTTCCCAGCGCTGTAACTCCCCAAGCACCCAGCACGATCCGCATGATTGGCGCCATGCCGGTAGTTTACCTCATGCCTACTATCAGTTTAACGTGGCTCTGGCATTATTTTAAAAAGGCAAAAGGAAAAATCAGGGCCACAAGTCCGTTAGCTTTGGGTTTGATTATTTTTACCTCTTTATTGGCTTTGAATTTGTTCTTAACCATCCGAGATGGATTTATCCGTTGGCCAAACGCAGCGCAAACGCATGAGAAGTATCAGACAATTTTCCTAGACATTGCCCGTGATTTAGTGGAAAATCCAGTTGATGGTCTTGTCATTGCTGATGGATTTTACCGCCCGATTACGGCTGATTCGTTGACCCGGAATATGGCAAAAAAAATACCTGTACGATGGATTCAAACAGGGAATGATGTTGCTGGAGCCATCATATTGCCATCTGATGATGAGGCACAATTATTCGTTCCTGAATATGCTGCCCCAGATCCGGATTTATTGGGAATTGCAGGTATTAACCCGCGGCCGATTTATCGCAGTGAAGGAAATCCATCTTACGCCGTATATAACTTACCTCAAATTCCCGCCTTGCCATTAGATGAAGAAATTACATTTGCCGGGAAAATTACATTAGTAGGGTATGATATTTCAGGGTTAGAAGACGAGCAGTCGATACAATTATTTTTCATCTGGCGAGTGGACGATAATCTACCGAGTGATCTGGCATCCTTTGTCCACTGGATTGACTCGCAAGGCAATCTGATAAGCCAATATGATGGGTTTGACGCTGCGCCGGACACTTTACAAGTAAACGATCTGGTCATTCAACGAGCCATTTTGCCAATATCCGGATCAGATTGGGATGAAGCGGGATCATTTCAAGTCGGTCTATATACCCGTCATGATAGCAATCGCCTGCTGCGGGATGATGGACCGCCTGAGATAAGGGATCGGGTTATTATTTCCTGGGATGCTGCCTTTAATCAAAACTAATTTAGTTACTCCTATTTTTTAATCCTTGTAGAAGCCTGGCAATTCTTTGGCCGGGCTTCTGATTATGTATTGTCATTGTTGGAGGTTGAATAAATGAATGAATTGAAATCAAGTGCCAGGCAAATACGAGTGCCATTTTTAGTTATATCCGTATTGCTTGCCACTTTATTCGTGCTGGCCACAGTTCAATTACTAGCGGCCGATGATAAACCGGGTGAAGAACCAATTCCCGGTGAGGAATCTCCTTACCTGGAGCGCATTCCTTCACAAGCGGAGATTCTTGATATGGAGCCGTCATTGGAACAATATAACGCGGCACATATCATAACCGGCGAACAGCTTTTTGGCGTTGATGTCAGCGAATCGAGTAAAGAGATTGACCGGGATGAAGTGCCGGCCGGCAGCCAGATCAATTTTACGATTGTTATTAGTAACAATGGGGATACACAGTTCACGGGTACGATGGTCGATGCGCTCCCATCAGAGTTAACCTATATCAGCCACGAAATGGAAGAGATTGTTGGTGGCATCCCCAATCCTGGTTTTTCCGTCGATGGAAATGTTGTGAGCTGGAGTGGGGCTATCGTTGGTGGTGGTCATGCCAAAATTAAGATCGCGGCGCGTGTCAATGATGATGTAGCACCAGACACAGTGATCGTCAACACGGCCGAAATTAGCGACGGTGAACAAACAGCTACCCCTTCAGCATCGTTAAAGGTTATTGAGGCGACCGGGGGTGACTCCATTTTCCCCTTCGTTGTTTATGGCTTTAGCCCTGATCCGCCTCCGATTACGAATTTGAGTGCCACAAGACCAAACAGTCGCAATGAATTTACCGTTTCATGGATCGGCGGGCAAAATGCGTCTAATTATGAACTGGAAATGGCCGATAATCCGGAATTCAATGATTCAACAATTTACAATACCGGCGTAACCCCCAGCATGGATTTTAGCCCGGAACCCTCATTCCGTAACGTCATGTATTTTCGCGTGCGTTCATATGACGGGCTTATTGCCGGTGATTGGTCGGAAACAATCCAGGTTGTCGGCGCTTATTTCGATGACTTCACAGATCCATCAAGTGGTTGGGATGTTCGTCGAACGACCCATATTGATGAAGTTCGCAGCTGGTATGATATTCTAGTTTCCGATGACGATTGGTTTATTTTACAGGTTGAAGATCGTTTTGATTGGGGCCTGGCCAGTCCTTTAATGCCCGCACCTGAACCCCCGTATGTGATTGAATTTGAAGCCCAACATGCACACATTGCCAACCAGGTAACATATGGTGGTGCCTTCGGAGGTGACTTGCCTGGCGGTTACTGCCCTGATAAAAGTACCGTTGAAGGTTGGTATGAACATGAATTATGTTTCAACCACTTTTACCATACCAATACGATTTGGGGAAGTGGGAACCTCTTGATGCAGTTTGAAAGAGTGGATTACCTGGAATGGATCTGGGGTGAAGCGCCTCCCTTGAAACGCCGTTTGGGTTATGTCAAGGTTGTTAATCCTTTACCGGGCGTTGATCCGGATGGGTGGAATTATTTCCGGACAGAGGTGAGACCAGATGAAATCAAGGTGTTTGCCGGTAAACGTGGTGAAACCGTTCATCATATTCTATCTTATGATGGAACCCAATGGGTTAACGATCCTTACTTTGGTGTCATAGTTTCTACGGGAGAGTATAGCAATTCAACTATGCGTGTGGATTACTATCGAGTCACCCCGCTTGATAATTAGATTACTGAGAAAATATGGTGGTTTAGGCCAAATCCGTTATTAGTTGGATTGTTTTCTAAATAATTTGAGGCACGTGACAGTCACTTTGGTCATTATTTGAGCGGGAATATGGATAATAAAGTGACTGTCACTTGATACCACTATATGGCCAGGAAAGAAACATGGCTGACGGCTCCAAAGCGTTGGCTTATTATTATTCTCCTTGCTTATATTATTCTGGGGATTGCCTATAGCATTATCATTCCAATCGCGGAAACGCCCGATGAAAGCGAGCACTTTCGCTACATGCAAGCCATCGCCAGGTTTGACCAGCTTCCGATTTTGCAGCCTGAGCGAGAAGCTAATTTCACCCTCGAAGCACATCAGCCGCCGCTTTACTATTTATTGGGAGCGGCGGCTTTTGATAATTTTGATTTAAATCCTGAAGACAACCCGAAAGAAAATCCATGTTTCTCTTTTGAGCCAGACGATAAAGGCCGAAAAATCGCTTTTTTACATCAAAGTGATGAATGGCCGCCGCAAAAAGATGTTTATTGGGCATTCTATTTAACACGCTGGGTATCGGTTTTGATGGGCGCCGGCACCGTCATCCTGGCTTATATCATTGGGCGGCAAGTAGCGCCTGAAGTTTGCTGGATGGGCACGGCCGTTGCTGCTCTTGTCGCCTTCAATCCCCAATTTATTTTTATCACTTCAAGCATAAATAATGATGTGCCGACAGCACTTTTAGGAACAGCAGTCGTTGTTTTGTCGATCAGCGCTTTAAAGCGCAAAAACTCGTTCACCTTTATTCTTCTTGGCTTGATTATTGGCCTGGGAATCCTGACAAAATTTGCATTAATCGCCTTTTGGCCTCTGGCATTTTTGGCTGCAACTTGGTCAGCGATCCAGGTTGCCCATTCTCCCGTCAACATCACTGTACGGTGGGCTGATTTGGTTGGTCGATTGGCGATTGTTATTTTCGTTCCACTGATAATTGCCGGGTGGTGGTACTGGCGAAATTTTCAGTTATATGGGGATCCTTTAATGTGGGATGTAACCCTAGCCGCCAAGGGGTCAGTAATCGCACGGACTACTCCCTTCACAATGGCCGATCTTGGAGAATTCCTCTCGATGCATTTCCAATCTTTCTGGATGTGGTTTGGCTGGCTTAATATCAAAGCACCGGATTGGGTTTACCTCATTTTCTTATTAATTTTTTTACTAGCCGTTGTTGGCCTGATTCGCTTTCTGGTCAAAAGAAATATTCCTGTATTTGTTCCCGCCCTGGTAATGAATGGCCTTGCCGTATTAGCGATCTATGCTTCCTTATTGCAATACATTCAGACAATTAATTGGACAGGCTATCAGGGGCGGTTGGCTTTTGCGGCCGTAGGACCCATTGCAGTATTTATTGCCTTAGGCCTGGCAGCAATAGGTGGAAAAAAATTGCTTTTTGTCACCGGCAGCAGTTTAGGCGTTTTGTCAGTTGCAGCCCTGGGAACTTTGTTACTGCCGGCTTACCCACGTCCTCAAATTTACCAGCCAGATGGTGAATTAACCCGGACCTGCGCCCGCTTCCAGGAGGGACTTCAGGTCGAAGCAGTTAAATCAGACAATAGCGTACTTCCAGGCGAGACTCTTCCTGTGACTGTTTATGGCTTTGGGCTTTTCGACACGGACCAACCACAAACGATGTCTTTGATTTTACAAGGGGGCGATAATCGTGAATTGGGAAGTGCGACGGCCGATGTTACATGGCAAGATGGTCAGGCTATGGAGGTAGAATTCAATGTATCAGTAGTTGAAGATGCTAATCCTTCTCGCGCAGTGTTATATTTGGCGATGAATGATGAAAATGGCGGATATCAGGCTGCGACCAGCGCAACAGGCAGACATTTATCATTACCGATTCCATTGGATACTGTAAAGGTCGAGCAGAATGAAAGTGCAAGTTTCTCACCAATGTTTGAAAAAGGAGCGACATTTGGCGAGAAAATGACGTTGATTGGCTATGACCTGGTTGATTCAACAGAGGATCAATTGTCGGTCACGCTTTACTGGCAGGTCAATGAGAAAATGGAACGTGACTTAACCACCTTTATCCATGCGCTGAATGAGGATAAACAGTTGCTTGCCCAAGATGATGGCCAGCCCAAGGGAGGGGTATATCCTACATCTATATGGGATGTGGGAGAAATTGTTGCTGAGCAAAAAATATTGGATTTGTCTGCTGCGGGAGGAGAAAGTGATGTTACCCTGGTCACGGGCGTCTATTTATTGGAGACGATGCAGCGACTCCCGGTTTGGGATGCTGCCGGAAATCCAGTAGTGAATGATCAATTGATCCTTGATGTGCTCGCTCCGTAGTTATTGCGCCGCAAATCAAAGACAATGATGATCAATGCGATTGAGATCCCAAATAATGATAAGCCCAGACCAATTTTTAGGGTCATCGGTTTGAATTGAAAGATGATTTCATGTTCTCCTGCCGGCACAAACACACCTCGTAAAACCAGGTTGGTTTGATAGATTGGGATTAGTTGGCTATCTAACGATGCCTGCCAGCCAGGATAGTAAGCATCGGCAAGAACCAGAAAAGCGGCTTCGGCCGTGTTTACGTTCAGGACAACTTCACCGGGTTCATACCCTGTGATTTCAACCGTTCCTACTATATTTTCAGAGCCGGAAATCATTTGGTTTTCCTGGTCTGGTAGCGGGGATTCAGAAATCATTGCGCTATTTCGCCAGTCAAAATCGGAAGAAAGCAAATTAGATAACATGTTTTCTATTGGCGTAACCTGAACATCGGTGACCAGGAACGCGCGCGGGGCTGCATCCGCATTCTCGTAGATCCAAACGCCATCAAACTGGCCGAGGGGAATGAGTCCCGGAATGCCTTGTAATTCTATTGCCGAAAGCACATATTTTACATTTAGCATTCCAACCAGAGGATGATAATGACTCATGACTAACATATTTTCGTTGCCACGCATCCAGCCGATTTCAATTTCATCATCCATGCCCTTGAGCAATGCCGCATAATCACCTTTGATCAGCGAGGAATACCCTGTAATGGTTTCAATATCGAAGACGGATAGAACATTGGGACCAAAAACTGCTTTATCTGCTTGTAAGGGTAGAACGCGATAGTGAGTATCATCCTGCTTTAGGAAGTTTGAAACAGCATTTTCAGGATAAAGGTAATCGACAGAGATGATCGGATTGAATTTATAGCCCCATTGCAATAGCTCAGCAAAGGATAGTAGAAGCAGAAAGGAGGCAATCACAATTGGCCGGCGGTTCAAGCTGAAGATTAATGGAATGGCAATTATCAGATATAATGATGCCCGCCAAATGGTTTGTAAGGCAGTTTCACGGTGGTCAAGAAATGATTGACCAAGATAAGATACGGTTAAGATGGATGTTGTTAAAATGATAAAGAGCGAAATTACCAGGGCTATTAACTTACGTCGCAGAGAAAGGTCAACTCGCATCCATCCATCCAGGCCAAGAGCAGTAAGCCAGGAACCCAGAAAGGGAACAAATATGAGACTTCTCCTAAGGGCAAGGAATTCAAAACCGGGAGCTAATGTTAACGTGTAAACAAAAGGCGTACCGAAGGCTATTAGAAAAATAATAATCAGAAGAATTAATGTCGTGCGCAAAAAGCGGCTTTTGCGGGCAACGAATATGCCCGAAATTGCCAGTAAAAGAGAAACAATGCCAAAATAGGCTGTGACTTCCGCATAATTAATGGTGCCCCAGTAGCTAATCGGGCCGGCAGGATTGCCATAAAAGTCTGGGGCAATAAGCGTGATCAATTGCTGTGCAGGCCAACCGGTTTCAAGAACAGTTGTTGCGTCAAATACGGTACGCTGGCTGAATGAAGAGAATTCGGCCGATGGAACAATAATTAAAGCACCAATACTTAAACCGATGAGCGAAATTAGGGCAAAGTTGAGTAGTGGTTCGCCTCTTCTTTTTTGCCTGTCTTGGAAACGATAATAACTGTTTATGAGCGCATATATTGCAAAAATGAGGCCGAAGAAGAAAATAAATTGAATTTGTCCGCCAAGGATGGCCAGGCCTAAAAATAGACCCGCCAGGGCAGCCCACCTGCGCTCACTTTTTCGATTGGCGATCTCAAAAGCCCAAAAAATTGCGGGGAACCAGGCCGCTGTGCTTAACCGGTGGGGATTTTCTAACCAGACTAACAAGTAACCATTTAACAACCAAACGCCACCACCTAACACGGCCGAAAACCAATGTATCTCTTTTAATCTAAGAAATAAATACATAAACAAGCCTGTCAACGTCAGATGAATCCAGGCCAACCAGGGTAAAGCAACATGAACAGGCAAGATTGTAGAAATTAAGAGATTTGGTAAATAAAATGGTTGGAAATTGGGATCGGCGATGACCGGGGTGCCGGTGAAGAGATAAGGATTCCACAGCATTAACTGGCCGTTTTGAATGGCGGCCGTTTGCAGGGCGCGATTTGGATAGAAGATAAAAAACGGATCAATCAACAGGCGATTGGCGCGCGGCCCAAGGTCAAAATGATCCCAGGGCTTAATATCTTGTATGATGTCCAGGGGTAGCAGTGTATAACCGGGTAAGAGAGACTGGTGTAATAATAGTGCGGCAGTGAGGGCAAAGATGGCAAATGCAATAAGCGTGGACCGTTTATGAAGCTTGGGCCGAAGCCGAGCTACCCAGGATTTTTGCATTTTCATTCTCATTATTATACCGCTCTATGACATGAGAAAAAGAGACCAATTCTACCATTGTTGTATGCTATCGATATCATTATCAAAAAATAGTTGGACACGGCAAAATTAATTGAAATTTAGCAGTTGGAACAATAAGTGGGCCGGATGTGCAGTGTTGACTGTTGTGGCACTGATTCTCCTTGCCTATTTTTTATGGGTTAAATTAAATATAACAAATGGAGAACTGGGAGCGCCGTTAGATGATGCCTGGATCCATTTCCAGTTTGCTCGCAATATTAGCCAGGGATACGGATTTAGTTTTAATCCTGGTGAGCCGACGCCAGGTTCTACAGCGCCCTTATGGACACTCATTCTGGCTGGTATTGGTTTTTTTACGTCCGATTTCTTAATTCCGGCTATTGCATTGAGTGTCTTCTTTTTCCTGCTCAGTGTATGGCTTGCTTTTGGATTTGCTTATTGGGTTACGAACAGTTACCTGGCAGCGATCGTAGCCGGTTTGGGAACGATTTTTGCCGGCAGATTTCTTTGGGCAGGTGCGGCTGCTATGGAAACCACGGCCTTTGCTGCATTGAGCCTGGCGGCCGTTTGGACCTATTCTAAATGGGGCTTGAAACCTTTCCCGGCAATTTTATTTGCGCTGGCAAGCCAACTGCGACCGGAGGGGCATGCTTTGTTTGCCCTTGCTGTTGTTGATAGTTTATGGCAATTGTGGCCTGGGCGGGGATTAGTGACAGGGCGTCATTTCATTGCACTTGCGAGGATAATGATCCCGCCTCTGCTCATTTATGCTTTGATTTCTCTACCTTATAGCTTGTTTAGTTTGAGCGTGACAGGCCGTCCATTGCCAAACACTTTTTATGCCAAGGTGGGGTCAGAATATTTTTTCAGTATTCGTACGCTGCAAGAGACCTTATCCTGGCATCGGCAGGACAATCCGATGAGCATATTGTTGTTACTGGCTGGACTTCTGCCTCTATGGCGGCGTAGTCGATTGGCTGTGCTCTGGATCATTGGCTTGCCTTTATTCACAGCGTTTGTCATTGACTTTACCTGGCATCACGGCCGGTACACCATGCCGTTAATACCCTTACAAATGGTGGCAGCAGCGACCGGATTCCATTTCCTTCTCAATAAATCTCACGTTTTTATTGATCGCGACAAGCGCACGCAGGTAGTAATCGCCCTGGTTTTATTGATTATATTCGCAATAGTCGGCATAAGGCAGCTCCCTTATTGGGCTTCAATGTTGGGGAATAATGCTCGTGAGATTCAGGACATTGATATTAGACTTGGAGAATGGTTGGCGGAAAATAGTTCTGAAGATGCACTCATCGCTGTGGATGATATTGGTGCGATAGGTTTTTTATCAGAAAGACGTATTATCGATTTAAATGGCCTGGTTTCACCTGAGGTGTGGCCAGCATATGAAGAGAATGAAGGCTTGCCACGCAACCAGCTACTCACCCGAATTTTATCCCGTTCTAAACCGGAATTCATGGCGGCTTTTCCATTATGGCGCTGGGACATTGCTACAAATCCGGCTGTTGCCCAACCTGTTTTTCACGTTAATACGGAAACTCACACCATAATTTTCCAGCAAGATGCCGCCGTTTATGAGATGACATGGCCGTATATAGAGCACGCCAACCCGGAAAATGATGTTCTAGCCTCATTTGGGGAAGGTATTAGACTGTTAGGCTATGATTTAATTTTGAGTGATGCGATTGAGTTAACGATTTACTGGGAAAACATGATGCCAGTTATCCAAAGCTATGATGTTTTTATTCATATGGTTGATGATAATGGGCAAATCGTTGCCCAGGTAGACCAGAAACCGGTTGGTGGGTTAGTAGAAACCGATCTTTGGCAGGTGGGGGATATTATTCGTGATCCTGTAGAGATCGCAATAGCAGGGGATCTTTTGCAGGGAACATATGAGTTGAGATTGGGAATGTATCTGCGTGAGAGTGGCGAAAGATTAAGGGTGAAGGGTGCAAACTCTAAAGATAATGCCTTGATTTTAGAACCTATCGTTTTGCCATGACAGCTTTGATAAACCTAAACAGAGTTACTGCCAAAATTATTGCAGTTGTTATCCTCTTAATAATGTTTGGCCTTGCCCTGACAAGCATGGCCGGTAAATCACCTACCTTCGACGAACAGGGATTTATTGTCCGGGGCTTGGGGTATTTGCGCGGATATCCACACATTCGCGTCGGGCATCCTTTAGGCCTTAATGTTCTAAACGCTTCATTTCTAGCAAGTGATGGAAGCGTTATCTTGCCTGTTGATGATCCTTCCTGGAGCGGAACGAGCTTTCACCGTCCGGCTGAGCTTTTTTTGTGGGAGATTGGTAATAATGTGCAGCACATCATGTTTCTGTCTAGATTGCCAACTATCTGGATTGGACTTCTTTTAGCCGCGCTCGGCGGGCGCTGGGCCTGGGGTGTGTCTCGCCAGATATGGCCTGGAATTTTGGCCCTCTTATTTGTAGCGCTGGATCCCAATATCCTGGCACATACAAGGCTGGCGACGACGGATCTTGGATTGGCGGCTTTCGCTTTCCTGGCAGGGTACACATTATGGCGCTTTTTGAAAGCTCCTAATTGGATCAACATTTTGCTGGCCGGTGTGGCGATGGGTCTGTTGCAAAATACAAAATTTACGGCCGCGCTTTTTATCCCTCTTTTTGCTATTGTCATTCTAATAGGATTAGGACAAATGTGGATGGAGAACCGGCGATCTTTGGTGAACCAGGGATCGTTGTTTTCCGGATTGCCCTGGCGGCCACTCTTGTTCATATTATTTGTTTACCCTTTAGCTGCTTTAATGACATTATGGGCAGCGTATGGTTTTGAAATTGAAACTATGCCCGCTGATTTGCCCATGCTGTCTGTCTTGTCCGGCCGAACGCTGCCGCTGGCTCATCATCTTGAGCAATTGCTGGATATTGGCGGCCGTCTTCGCGTGGGCACTCCTTCATTCCTGTTGGGACAATACAGCGATTCTGGTTGGTGGTATTATTTCCCTGTTGCATTTTTGCTGAAAACCCCACTGCCAACCCTGATTCTAATTAGTTGGGGCGTTATCGTATTTATCATAAGTTTGCTCCCTTTTAAAAAATCTAAATTCACACACCTTACTGCTTTAGACGCTTCTGCATTACTTGTTCCGGCAGTAGGCTATTTTGCTATTGCTCTAACCTCCGACATAAATTTGGGCTACCGGCATATATTGCCCACGCTTCCTTTCCTTATTGTTTTCTCGGTTGTTGCGATATTCAAAGGTTTTAATTTGAATGCCGGCAAAAAAAAGGTACTCGCAAGTTCAATACTGTCTTTGTGGTTGATTGTTAGCATAATGCTTAATTACCCTGATTTTCTGGCTTATTTTAATGTGTTTGCCGGAGGACCTGATAATGGCTGGCGATCACTGGTAGATAGCAACCTGGATTGGGGCCAGGATTTGGATGATTTATCAACCTGGATGGATGAAAATGATGTTCAGCAGGTGTGGTTGAGTTATTTTGGTGAAGCCCGCCCAGAATATTATGGAATTGAGTATAAAGGCCTGGACAGTTTCCCACCCAGGTTGATGAACCCACAAGCCCGGCCGTTTTTTCCTCAAGAACCCGCGCCCGGTATCTATGCCATTAGCGCAACTAATTTGCAGGGCGTCCATTTTACGAATCATGATCAGTTTGCCTGGTTTCGAGAAATGGAGCCATTAGATAAGCTTGGGTACTCGATTTTTCTATATGATGTAGAATCTACAGGCTCGCCAACGCCATTACTTCTTTCTGATATTCAGATGGATGAGATCCTCCCTGAGGATTTCACTCTGTTTAATAGCAATGATATTCACCCAAGGTGGTTTGATATTTCTCAAGCCATTATTTTTCCAGTTGAAGGACAATCTTGGCTGGTCATCAGGAGTGGTAGCCCACCTCATGATGAGCTGGCTCCTTTTCTTGAGTCTACTGAACTGATTGAGGATAAATCTGCCGCTTACCAAATAGCGCAGTTTAGACCACCACAACCCTTTGAAGAAACGCTCGCAGAATTTACTTTTGGGGATGGGCAGATAAAATTGAATGATGTAGATTTTTCCGCGCAGGCCAACTCTCGGCTCAGTGTGATGACAACCTGGGAGCAGATGAGGGAACCACGACCCTTAAAATTCTTCGTTCATATCATCGGTCAAGACGGTGAATTAATCAGCCAGTGGGATGGATTCGCTGCGGCCTGGGAAGGATGGCGCGAGGGCGATCAGTTAATACATATCCATGAACTGGAATTTCCTGAGGGGTACACAGTGGAGAATACAAATATATTAATCGGGATTTATAACCCGGAGACGGGTCGGCGTTGGCTCACAGAAAATGGCCTGGATCACCTGGCAATAAAATAGGCATGATTCTCGACAAATTATCGTTTATACTTTGCGGTTTGTGTGCCTATCGCAAGATTGCAGAAAAAACAAAGGTAACTTAATGATTGAACCACGAACGGATATTCGTAATATCGCCATTATCGCCCATGTCGATCATGGAAAGACAACTTTGGTTGATGGCATGCTTCGCCAGACCAATGTTTTCCGCAACAACCAGGAAGTAGATGATCGGGTGCTGGATTCCAATGATCTTGAACGAGAAAGAGGGATTACAATCCTCGCTAAAAACACCAGTATCGTCTTTGAAGATGTGACGATAAATATTGTTGATACGCCCGGCCATGCAGATTTTGGTGGTGAAGTAGAACGGGTCCTCAATATGGTGGATGGTGTTCTGCTGCTGGTTGATGCAGTGGAAGGACCTATGCCCCAGACGCGCTTTGTGCTTCGCCAGGCATTACAGAAGGGGTGCCAGGTCGTGGTTGTGATCAATAAGATTGACCGGCCGGCAGCGCGCCCTAATTTTGCGCTTAATGCGACGTTTGATCTATTTATAGATTTAGGAGCGTCTGATGAACAGGCTGATTTTCCGGTCGTATTTACAAAAGCTTTGACGGCTCAGGCCGGCTATGCTCCAGATAGTTTAGAATCCGATTTGCGGCCGTTATTTGAAACAATCGTCAACCATCTCCCGCCTCCGGAAGTTGATATGCAAGGACCTACCCAGCTATTGGTGACGACTTTGGAGTACAACAGTTATATTGGAAAAATCGCTGTCGGCCGTTTAAGCAGTGGCTCACTAAAAAGCGGCCAGGAAATCGCCCATATTACCAGTGAAGGAGAAATAGCCACAGCAAAAGTTGGCCAGGTTTTTACTTTTCGCGATCTACAGCGGTTTGAACAGCCTGAAGTTCATGCCGGAAATATTGTGGCTGTCACCGGAATCCCTGATGTTGGTATTGGTGACACCCTGGCTGATCCTGAAAATCCCAAACCCTTGCCACCCATTACCGTCGAAGAGCCAACGGTGAGGATGACATTTGGGGTGAATGATAGCCCTTTTGCCGGGCAAGAGGGGAAATATTTAACAAGCCGCCAGATAAGAGAGAGATTGTTGAGAGAACTGGAAGGAAATGTGGCCTTGCGGGTATCGGAAACCGAAAAGGCGGGCGAATTTCTTGTATCGGGTCGCGGGGAGCTGCATTTGGCGATTCTAATTGAAGTCATGCGCCGTGAAGGATATGAATTCTGGGTCAGCCGGCCAGAGGTCATTTTCAGAGATACGGAGGAAGGATTACTTGAGCCGGTTGAAGAATTGTTTATTGAAGTGCATAACGATTATCTCGGAGCAGTAGCGGAATTGTTGGGAAAGAGAAGGGGTCTATTGCAAGATATTAATTATGGTGAGGATGGTACGGTTTACTGCCAGTATCATGTGCCGACGAGAGGTACTTTAGGATTTCGCCAGCTTTTTCAAACAGCTACAAGAGGAACGGGTATATTCCACACGCTATTTTATGATTACGTTCCGTTCCGGGGTGAAATTGACATACAAGAAAATGGCTCTCTCGTATCGCTGGAGGCGGGCAGGGTGAGTGCGTATGCTTTGCAGCATCTTCAAGCGCGGGGGACTTTTTTTGTTCTGCCTGGAGATGAAGTATATGCCGGGCAGGTGGTTGGCCAACATATTCGTTCTGAGGATTTAGTGATCAATGTTTGCAGAACCAAGAATCTCACCGGCCATCGGGCTGTACCGACAGCGATTATTGAGGCACTTTCGCCTCCAAGGTTGATGTCACTTGATCAAAGCATCGAATATCTCAGTTCAGATGAGATATTAGAGGTGACGCCGGAATCATTGCGTATCCGTAAAAAAGAATTGCGCCATGATGTGCGGATGAAGGTTGCCAAAAGAGCGAAATACAATAATTGATCGTTGGTTATGGGTTTTCAGGATCGTAATTGGGATAATCGTTGTTCGGCCAAATTCTTTTCCAATGAAAGTGCTTATGTCTTCAGATCGCCTTCCTTGCTCCCTCCGTATACGACGGAAACGCCTTTGATTTTTCCTATGATATTTTCCAAAATAGCAAGGAAAGCCATGAAGAATAGATCGACACCAACTGCGATGGAGAATGCGATTGCAAGATAACCAAAGGTGAGGATAACCGGTGTGACCAGCCCAGATACCACTTGATTTTGTATTCCCAGCAAGTAAACAAGACCGGCCAAAATGATCATGGACACGACAAAAGCTGGCCAGGCACGACGGTCAGATTTGCTTGGCAACATGGCGTTGCTGATGGCAAAGATGAGATAGATCCAAAGCAATACAAAATCGGTTTGAAAAAATTCCCCCAGGGCAATTGCAAGAGTATCTATATCGCCTGAATCCACGGCCGATGCTAAATTGGTAACATTGAATATTTTAATGCCAATGAGGAGAATGACGGCCGTGCCTATGATCAATGGCGCCCCACCAATTAAGCTTTCACGTATGGGATCTAATGTCTTTCCCCGATAATACTCTACATACCCTAATTGAATGGAGCCATCTCGCATTCGCCGAGGCAGCAGGGAGAATGAGCCTGTTCGTACGCCTAATAATTTCGCTGTCAGCCAATGACTGAGTTCATGCAAGAGAACGCCTGGAAACAAGATGATGGCGTAAAGCCAGTAGGCTCGCTCCGGCTTCCCAGTTACCAGCAAGCTGATGCCGTGAAGATGGGTTTGAATCCACCGTTGGCAAAGCAATAACAACGGGAAAGTAATAGCAACCCATATAAATGGCATCAGCTTGTCGTTCATGGTTTACAGCACATCAATCTAAATCAACAAGTTTCACTTTCGTTACGGCATTCGCCTCGGAAAGGGCGTTTAAGACAGATGAGGATGGCGGGCTGTCCAGGTTGATGAAAGATAACGCCTCTCCACCGGGTTTATCGCGACCCATTGTCCATTCGCCGATGTTAACTTGATAAGCGCCTAATATGGTTCCTACCTGGCCAATAACGCCGGGAACATCCTGGTTCATTAAGATTAATATGACACCCTCCGGACGGGCTTCCAGTCTATACTGATCCATCATGACTATTCGCGGCTCACTTCCACCAAAGAGGACACCGCTCAATGTGCGTTCTCCCCCTTCCCATTTGATCCGACAGGTGATGAGATTTGGATAATCTAATCCGTTGATGCCTTGAACCTGGTCGATGTTTATCCCTCGTTCCTTAGCGATGACAGGCGCATTGATGTAGTTTATTGGTATGTCGACTTCGTTTTGCAGCAATCCTTTTAATATAGCCGCTGCAATTGCCTGGACAAGGTGAGAAACCTCATTTCCATTGGCTTCAACTTCAACATGGTTAATTTCCACCCCAGCTAAACCTGCGTGTAATTTGCCGATTTTTTCGCCTAGCTTCATGAAAGGCTTAATGTCATCGTATGTGCCTTCACTGATTTTAAATGGCATATTGATTGAATTGGCAAAATTTGTTCCCCGCAGCGCCGCTAAGACTTGTTCCACGATTTGGGTGGCCACGGTACGCTGAGATTCTTTCGTGCTCGCGCCCAGATGTGGGGTGTGGAGTACATTATTTAAACCAATGAGGGGATTTTCTGATGAAGGTGGTTCTTGCCGGTAAACGTCGATTGCGGCAGCTTTAATTTTTCTGGATTTTAAAGCAGCGGCCAGAGCTTGGTCATCGATCAACTTTCCACGAGCGACGTTGATAATCGTGACGCCATCTTTCATTTGGGAAATCGTTTCAGCATTGATCATGCTGTCTGTTTCCGGAAGATAGGCAGCATGGAGCGTGATGTAATCCGACTCCGGTAAGAGGTCTTCGAAATCTACTAGAGTGACGCCTTGCTCGCGGGCAGTTTCTTCGGAAATGTATGGATCATAGGCTAGGATTTCCATGCCAAAAGCTTTGGCTCTTTCTGCAACCAGTTGTCCTATGCGGCCGAAACCAATGACACCTAATACTTTGCCGTTAAGCTCTGTACCAACAAAGTTTGAGCGTTTCCACTCTCCTGACTTTAAAGATACAGAGGCCGGAACCGTGTGGCGGCTTATGGCCAACATCATGGCCATTGTTTGCTCGGCCGTGGCCACACTGTTCGCGCCCGGGGTGTTCATCACTATCACACCGTTCATCGTTGCCGCTTGAATATCAATGTTATCGACACCCATCCCGGCACGTCCAACGACGACCAGTTTTTCTCCAGTCTTTAATACATCCGAGTCTACCTGGGTTCCGCTACGCACGATTAAGGCATCATATTCAGGAATGATAGTTAATAGTTCTTCTTTTTCTAAGCCGGTGATCATGTCATAGGTTGCATCTTCAGCTTGATCCAACCTATCCAGACCTGCCTGTCCTAATTTATCTGAGACGAGAATTTTGTACATTTGGTTAACCTGCCAACTTATAATTCTTTGTATTAAGTGCAGTAATACAAATTCTTAGGGTTTGGCTGCGACCGGTCTCCCGACCGAGTCGCTTTCCTTCCATGAGATATTATGTAACTGTACTTAATCACCCTGTTAAGTAAATATCCGAAAGGTTTGTCAATTTTTATTATCTTGTTCCTCTAGTAATCTCACAGATAGAAAATTGACAAACCTAATGCAAAACTACTTAGGATTGTTGGTCAAAGTATTGATCCATAGCTCGAAAAAGGTTTTCCATATCCTCCATTGTTGTGTCGCCCATATGAGCAATGCGGAAATTCTTTCCTTTTAGTGCGCCATAGCCATTGGAAATGATCATTCCTTTTTGGCGCAAAAATTGATTGAGGGCATTGATATCAATATTCCGATCATTATTGACACAGGTTACCGTTGGCGATTCATATCCTTGCGCGGAATACATGGAAAAATTGCGACTCTTGACCCAATCTATTGTTCGATCACGCATGGCTAGATGGCGTTTAAAACGGTTTTCCATGCCCTCAGCCATCATTTCATCTAATTGGAGATCCAGGGCATAAAGCAATGATATGGCTGGCGTGGCCGGAGTTTGATACTTAGCCATATATTTTGCAAGAACCAGAAAATCAAAATAATAGCCGCGGTTAGGCACGGATTTGGCTTTTTTCATGGCGCGATCGGAAACGGAGCAGAATGCCAAACCGGCCGGCAGTGCAAATGCTTTTTGACTGGACGCGAGAACAACATCAAGATCCCAGGCATCCACCTCTATGCGTGCCCCGGCCAAGCCACTAACGGCATCCACAAGGATCATGATCTCATCCCCTTTGGGAGCATTTCGAACCGCTTCGGCTATCTCTTTGACTGGATTCAATACGCCAGTGCTGGTTTCGTTTTGAACGAAAGTTATCGCGTCAAATTCACCACTGGATAATCGATCTGCTACCTGCTCAGGCCGAATAGGTTGATTCCAATCAACGGCTAGCACTTCATTTTCTTTTCCATTGGCTTCGGTTACCTCGCGAAATCTATCGCTAAAAGCTCCGTTTACACAATTGAGAGTTTTCTTATTGACTGTATTACGAACAGCTGCCTCCCATAGACCGGTTCCTGATGAAGTGGAAATGAGTACGGTTTGTTCAGTAAAGAAAACCTTTGGTAATTTCTCTTGAATACTTTTTATCAGATCAACGCACTCCGGCATCCGGTGGCCAATCATCCATTGCGCCTGGGCGTCTAAAATTTCCGGCCGAACTTCTGTCGGTCCTGGTATGAAGAGTTTTACATGTTGCTTCGATTGCCTGGTTGAATTTTGTTTTGAGCCGTTCATCGTTAAATTTTATTTCTCCTGTTTTGTAATAATCAAGTGCTCGTTGTCCTAATCCGTTGAACTGAGCACTCTTTAAAAATGATAATGAGGCTGGCCCCGCAGCTATCAGAAGCAGGGGGGCTAAACTAGGGCATTCAATAAAAATAGGTGCGTGAGATTTCACGGATTCTCGCGCTTGCACACCACCATAACCTACAAAAAGGTTGACGGCTCGTCCAGCTAATAAATCGCTTTGCCCATCTCCGATTAAGAGAGAGCGTCCGCTTTTTCCAGCTAATAAATCTTTTATGATTCTTGCTTTGCCATCGCTTATGGTGAGGGACCCTTCTTCAAAACTTAGATATTTTTGGCTGCTATTCGCCCACCATTGGCCTGACAATTGGTTGTATTGAACGCCAACGGCACGAATATTTTCCTTTTTTACACCCAGGTATACACCAAATTCAGAGACAGGTTCAAGCAGGCCCCCACTTATGATATATACCTGATGATTCAAATGTTGCAGGGCTGCTATGAGTTCTTTTGCGTCTTCAACGATATTTTTCTTGTATGCCTTGCGAATGTCGAGGATCTGTTTTCTCGTAGGTTTTACGGCACGCAATCGCTTTTCGTATACATCTTCCAGTTCCACATCTCCGTCCATAGCTGCTTTTGTCAAGACTTCAACCCGCCAGCCTTTTCCATTCGCCTCGGCTAAGAAATCTATCCCTTCTATGGTCGTTAATGTCGAATCACAATCAAAAAAAACGTGTTCGTAATGAGGCCAACGCATGATGACTAATCCTTAAACTAACTCAGATAGTTTATTAGGAAGTTTAGGGTTTGACAATCGAAGATTTTGGAATGATAACCCTGTTTTTAATCATTAACTTTTGTTGGTACCAGTGACAACAAAGAATCATGCAAATAGGCATTGCCGGCAATACAATCAATTTGTTTGTTATTTGAAAAATCTGGTTCCTTTCCGCTCATTGTACTTATTTTGCCACCTGCTTGAACGATCATGAGGCTGGAGGCGGCCATGTCCCAGGCGTTTAAGCTATAATTGTAATATCCATCTAACCGGCCAGCAGCGACCCAGGCTAAAGCTAAAGCCGCTGACCCAAATGTGCGGATGGATTCGGCCGTGGTTGTTAATTGGGAGATGATTTGTAATGTTTTTTTGCGTAAATGGGGATCTCTATTCCAATCATGGCCGATGATGGAACCCTCAATTGAATGAGTCCGGCTTGTTTGAAGAGGGTTATTGTTACTTGTATTTTTACCATTTCTCACTGCGCTAAATAATTCATCACGCATGGGGTCGTATATCACCCCGACCAGAACATTTTTTTCTCCGATTGGTTTATTGTTTTCAACGGCCGCAATTGAAGTGCAAAATACGGGAAGGTGTCGACTGTAGTTTGTTGTGCCATCAATGGGATCGATAATCCAGAGGATGGGGCCGCCGGAAGGTAAGGCAGTATCCTCTTCCTCGGTTAAAAAGCCATGAGTGGGATAGGCTTCCTGGATGGTGTTTGTGATGGTTTTCTGCGCTGCTATATCGGCGTCGGTTACGAGATCGCGAAATCCTTTTTTTGTGACCTGGTTTGGTTTATCAAGATATTCTCGCATGACAGTTCCGGCAGCACGGGCTGCTTTTTCGGCCGTCTGCGATAATTTTTCTAAGCCCATTGCACACTCATCATTTTGGGTGAGAGGTTCATGTTTTCTAAATCCTTCTGGATCTCATCACGGTACACGGGATTCATGACGATGACAACATCGGGTCGGTACTCAGCCAAAAACTGAGGAGAAACGATTTTATGTCCGGAACCAGCCATAAAGGTGCCATGTTTATGCGGGTTAATATCCACGGCAAATTGAATTTCGTCTTTGACTTTTAATGTTGTCAAAAACGCAACCCCTTTCGAGCCGGAACCCCAAATGACAACTTTCTGAGATCGGCTATGGAGATCGTCCAGCAGAGTACGCCAATTTTTAGTTCTTTCTTTGATTTGAGATTGAAAGAAGTTGACTTTATTTTTTACCTGATCAACCAGCAATGGATCAACATTTTCTTTTTTATCAAAACCTGATTTTGAAGGCCGGGCTTCAATCATTAAGTATTGATCGTCATATTCCGTGAAAACGTTGAGAACGTCGAATCCGGTATGCAAAAAGAGATGGGTCAGGGAAGCAGTTGTGAAGTAGGAGCAATGTTCATAATATATATCCCAGAAGGCAACTTCATCCAATACATATCCGGCGTTTGGAATTTGAAAGAATACGGTGGTATCCAGGTTATCACCGATTGAACGGCGAACTGTGGAAAGAAAATCGGCCGTCTGCGGAATATGCTCTAAGGTCATCTTGCAGCAAACAAAATCACCGGCAACCTTTGCATATTTTTCACCATAAAAGTCCTGGATAAAGGTGATCTGCTTTTTTGCTTCATGCTCTATTCTTGATTCGTCATAAGCCGGGTCGAAACCAATTCCGGTATTGTCTCCTAAATGACATAACAGAATTAAAAATTCCCCATTACCACAACCGATTTCAATGATTTTTTTCCTCTGTAAATCATAGCGGTCAATCAAGCTCTGGGCGAGGTCTTGATGAAAGCGATTGAAGGTTGGCGAATAGCTCTGTGTTGCCTCATATCTTAAGGAATATTCGTGCAGTTCGGGGTTAAATGCCACATTGGAAATGAAGCCGCAAAGTGAGCAAAAGGCCAAATGGATGTCTCCTGTTGGATAGGATGTGGCTTTTTCTTGGGTGGGCATCAGAAGGACACTGTGAACCGGCACATCATCAATTTCATAAAATGGGGTCATGCCGGAAGATCCGCAGTTTGGACAAGCTACGATTTTGCTCATGCGCCTCTCCTATAAGATTTTCGGTTCGGGGATGGGAATGATGAACCGGCCCCCGCGTGAGCGATATTCTGACTGCTGGCGCATGATTTCTTCGGCAAAGTTCCAGGCAAGCAGTAGAACATTATCTGGCTGATCCGCTAATAACTTATCTGTTGGATAGATGGGAAAATGATTTCCGCCCATGAAACGGCCGTGTTTATAGGGATTTAGATCCACCACATAATCGACCAGATTTTTATCAATGCCGCAGTAGGCCAAAAGAGTGGTTGCCTTCGCCGCTGCTCCATAAGCGGCAATAGATTCTCCCCTGGCCTTACGTTCATGCAAAATGTTTAACAGGGATCCCTTGATCTGGCTCACACGCTGGGCAAAATCACGATAATAATCAATGCGATCGACTTTACGCTCTTGCTCTTGGACGAGTAAATTTATCACGGACTCCTGCGGCTGTTCTACTGGTTCAATAAATAACCGCAAGGAACCGCCATGGATAGACACACGTTTGACGTGATTTAAAAACAAGTCGTGGCGTTTAAAAAGCCTGTCTAAAGCTGTTACGGAGAAATAGCAAAGGTGTTGGTGATAAATTGTGTCAAATTCGCCATGATCGACAAGATCGACGACATACGGAACTTCAATTACCGCCATTCCTGATTCTTTCAAAATGGTTTTTATTCCGGCGACAAAGCCATTTAAGTCCGGAACATGGGCCAAAACATTATTAGCTAAAAATATGTCGGCTGATTTCCCTTCTTGCTTTAATTTCTCTGCTAAGGATTCGCTGAAGAAGGTTATCATGGTCGGGATACCTTCCTCTTGTGCCGCTTTTGCCGGCGCTTTTGCCGGATCAATACCCAAGACAGGAATTCCTTGCTCATGAAAATTTTTCAACATGTATCCATCATTGCTGGCGGCCTCGACCACCAAGCTGTCGCTGTTTAACTCCCTTGTTTCCATGATGTATTCAGCGCTTTCCCGAAAATGACGTAAAAGAGAGGGCGATACCGAAGAGAAGTAAGGGTATTCGGCGTAGAAAAGAATTTCGGGATCGACGGTTTCCTTAATTTGCGCCAGGGCTGAATCCGGACAAAAAACCAATGTTAAAGGCGCTATAAGCTCCGGATCATCCAGTTGATCTTTAGTCAGCAGGCGATCAGCTAAGGGGGTTTCTCCAAACTCAATGATGGTTTGAAGGTTCTTGGAGCCAGAAGCGCGACACACCTGTTCGTTTTTATAAATACTCATTCGTTCTCCAAAAAAATGAAACGCCACGTCGCTGACGTAGCGCTTCTTCATCATGCTTAATGTTTGTAAGCCCTAATAACTATTAAAGGTTAGGCAAGCTGCGGCTCTCGCCAGCGCAATGATTCATCAAGGCGGCCATCGGCGATCAGTTTCTTGATATGATGAATCCGCCGGTAACGCGGACCTTCAAACTCATCCAATACGAGGCCAACTTGTTGATAGGCATCATATAATTCTTTAGCACCCATACGAGCATCCCATTTGGGATTATAGTCAGGTAACATATTTGCAATTTTGCTGCTATCAACGCGATAGCATCTTGTATCGGGGCCGGCTCCTTCGGCATATTCAACGCGGCTGTCGGGAACTGTTTCGGCGACAATTTCGGCTAGTTCGCTGATCCGGTAATTTTCTTCCGGACGCCCGACGTTAAACGCTTCATTGTGGATGATCTCAATCGGAGCCTTTAGTGCGGCCACAAAAGCGAGTGACATATCTTCCACATGGACGATTGGACGCCAAGGTGTGCCATCACTCTTTAAGTAAACAAGACCCGTGGTGTATGCCCAGGCTGTTAAGTTGTTCAAAACCAGGTCAAAACGCAGGCGAGGGGAGACACCATAAGCGGTCGAGCTGCGCAAAAAGGTGGGGTGGAAATTGTCATCTGCAAGTTTGGCAACATCACGCTCAACATAAACTTTGGAATGACCGTATGGGGTGACGGGATTAAAGGTTGAGGTCTCGTCGAGCCAATCCTCTCCACCTGCTCCATAGTTGCTGCATGATGATGAAAAAACGAAGCGCTCTACGCCGACTTCTTTGGCCATTTCAGCCAGTCGGAGAGAGGCTTTGTAATTTATTTCATAGGTGAGGTCCGGATTCAGATCGCCGAGCGGATCGTTTGAAAGACCAGCTAAATGTAAGATGGCATCAAAGCCGTCGACATCAACTAATTCAACGTCACGAACATCTTTTTTAATCATGGGCACATCTTCAGTTTTATTATTTTCACCAAAGGTTGATCCCTCGAATAAGTTGGTGTCTAAACCAACGACTTCATACCCTTCTTCCAGTAACATGGGGACTAAAATAGTGCCTACATAGCCGTTGTGTCCTGTAACTAATACCCGCATTCTTTGCTCCTTTGATTTGCTATTTGAACTTAGGATTTATATTTAATCCATTTTGCTCGGATTGTTATATCTTTTTCTGTTATGCCTCAGATACTTTGTGATCTTACTGTTTTGGACTTAAGATCGATCTTAACTCCAGACTTTCCAGGGAGCTGAGTCTGATGACCAGAGGTTTTCTAGAATATATTTCTCGCGCAGGGTGTCCATGCACTGCCAATAACCCGTGTGACGATAGGCCATGAGTTGGCCATCTTCTGCCAATCGCTCCAGTGGCTCTTTCTCAAACTGAGTATCATCTCCATCAATGTAATCATAAACCCCGGGTTCAAGGACGAAAAAGGCGCCGCTTATCCAACCTTCGGCCGTTTGCGGTTTTTCGGTGAATTGCTTAATGTTATCCCCATCAAATTCGAGATGGCCATAGCGGGCAGGGGGCCGAACGGCCGTTAAAGTTGCCAGTTTTCCGTGCGACCGGTGGAACTCAAGTAATTGTTTGATATCAATAGTGGCAACACCGTCTCCCCAGGTCATCATAAAGGTTTCGTTGCCCATATATGGAATGAGCCTTTTGATTCGTCCCCCGGTCATGGTGTTGAGACCGGTGTCAATCAAATCGACCGTCCAATCTTGCCCATTTTCCCCATGACGGTCAATTTGGCCATTCTTGAGATTAACGGTGAGATCACTGCTTAGGGAAGAATAATCAACCATGTACTTTTTAATGACATGCCCTTTATAACCCAATGCTATGGCAAACTGATTGAAGCCATAATGAGAATAAATCATCATGATATGCCACAAAATTGGTTTACCGCCAATTTCAACCATCGGTTTTGGTTTTATTTCTGTTTCCTCAGCCAGCCGTGATCCAAATCCTCCGGCCAGGATCCCCACTTTCATAAATAAACTCCTTAAGAATCAGTGTATAAGGCTCGAAATATCGCTTTTAAACTTGCTTGTAAATCTCCTAACAAACTATATCTATTCATTATAAAACCACCTGATTCTATCATAAAACCTTACGGTTCAGGTCTAGCTTGGAATTGGCAGAGAAATAATAAATTCAAGGTGCTGGAAGTGACAGTCACTTAAAAGTTATTATCAAGAGATAATGAATAAATCAAAGTGACTGTCACTTGAACGTACCTGGTGAAAAGAGGAAGACTTGGTTCGAGTGCGAGGGGAGTGTATTATAAATGCACATTGAGAATTTGAAGTATGAAAAAAGTAATTTTTGTTGGCAGTACATCTTATAGCGGTTCCACTTTTTTTGATATGACGCTCGCCAATGATCCGGCCGGTTTTTCCTGCGGTGAGGTTTATGCGTTTTTCAATCCATTTCGGCCGCATCATATTAACCCGCAATGTGGATGCGGCGATGAGGAATGTCGTATTTGGCAGATAGTGAAAGAGAACGGGGAGGACCAAATATATCAGACGATTTTTAAATTGAAGCCGGAAGTAAATTTTATTGTTGATTCAAGCAAAGATCCGTATTGGATTCAACAACAAACCCAAACGTTGACAAAACAAGGCATCCAGACAAAAAATATTCTTATTTGGAAAACCCCGCATGAACTGGCCCAATCTTTTAAGAAAAGAGGTATCTACGATGAGTGGGAGAGGACCTGGGTCGTTTACCACCGGTTGTATTATTCTCTTGTTGGCAAGTGGCGTTCTGTAAAATATGAGGAATATGTCAACAATCCCAATACGCTAGAGGAAATTTGCCGCTATTTGGACATTCCTTACTTTGAAGGAAAAGAGAAGTATTGGGAAAAGCGGCATCACTTACTTTTTGGAAATTCCTCGGCGCGAATTCATCTGGATAAGCAGCCAATTGCAATTACGGAAGAAATTACAAAGAGAGAATCAACAGAATATCAACAAATTTACTACCGGCCAGTCGATGATCCTGACCTGATGAGGGAGATTGATCGCCGTATGGTTGATTCCCCACTTATTTCCAGGATTCTCAGATTACTAAACTCTTATGACATCGGGGCAAAAGCCGGCAACAATTATCAAGATCCGGATATACGAATGAGTGATTTTGATGTTCGTGCGCGAAAAATAAAGCAATCTATTGGTTATGCTTACGGCCGATTTCGATATGGCTAGTAGTTAGGCTGACGCTTCTTCGACCTCATCAATCCAAGTAATCGCGTCTCGTTCGGCAGATAATGATTTTAATGCAGCATCTAAGTTGTTATGCCCGATTAACTCTTTCTTTCCATCAT
>JANQGC010000081.1 GCA_028277515.1 Anaerolineae bacterium | reverse complement strand
TCGTTTCTTTCTTGCCAAAATTGTGAAAAAATAAGCGGCAACTTGTAACCCTCAGCCGGCCTAATCTGTGTAAAGGATTAGGCCGGCTTCTCCCGGTGAGGTTCGTGGATCATGCTCGCCTATACCATTCAACGTGTCATACAGGCAATTCTCGTCATGATTGCCGTAGCGTTCGCAGCGTTCATTATATTCAATTTTATTGGCGACCCCATAGGTAATATGGTCGGTCAGGAAACGGATGTCAAAGACCGTGAAGCGTTAAAACAAGAGTTGGGCCTTGATGATCCGTTTATTGTTCAATTCGGACGCTTCTTGTTCAACGCCGTTCAGGGCGAATTCGGCATTTCCTACCGCTTGCAGCGCCCGGTTGCGCAGTTGATTTCCGAGCGAATGCCGGCAACGCTTGAACTAGTGACCGTATCAGCCATCTTGGCGCTTGTGCTAGGCCTTTCGTTGGGGGTCTACACCGGCATTCGAAGATCATCCTGGCTAAGTCAGGTTATTCTGGTCGGCTCACTGGCAGGAGTGTCCCTGCCCACTTTTGTTATCGGTATCTTGTTAATCTACGCCTTTTCCGTTAGCTGGGGCGTATTGCCGTCTTTTGGCCGCGGCACAGCTGTTCAGATCGGGTGGTGGTCCACAAGCTTTTTAACTGCTTCAGGCTGGAAGGCTATCATTTTGCCATCCATAACATTGGGCTTGTATCAGATGACCATTATCCTGAGGCTCGTTCGTTCTGAAATGCTCGAAGTAATGCGCACCGATTACATCAAATTTGTTCGAGCACGAGGTTTGGGCGACCGTGCGATACACTTCGGTCATGCCTTAAAAAACACTTTGGTGCCGGTTATCACCATTGCCGGTCTCAACATCGGTTCGCTCATCGCCTTTTCGACGATCACCGAAACAGTATTCCAATGGCCGGGAATGGGAGCCTTGTTCATCAAGGCCGTGGGTTTTGCGGACATACCGATCATGGCGGCTTATATGGTGATGGTCGCAGCGATTTTTGTTGTTATCAATCTCCTGGTCGACCTTCTATACTTCCTGGTTGACCCACGCCTCCGAGCCGATAAAACCAAAGCGGCAGGTAATTAAGGAAAACCGATATGTCGTCGAACCCATTGCAGCAAGAAAAACTAAGGGGAAAAATCCACCGGTTTTTTGACAGCGATCTGTTTTATAGTTTCAGCAGATCTCCGGTCATTGTTATCTCGGCTATTGTCACAATAGCCTATATGTTAATAGCCGGGTTGGCGCCCTGGGTAGCGCCTCACAATCCTTTTGATGCCTCTTCACTCATTTTAATGGATGGCTTCAAGCCGCCCTTTTGGGAGACCGGCGGCAATACAACCTATTTGCTTGGAACAGACGATCAGGGCCGGGACATCCTGTCAACGATAGTACATGGCAGCCGTATTTCGCTTATCGTAGGGTTTTGCGCAGTGATTCTTTCAATAATCATCGGTGTCGGCTTCGGTATGATTGCTGGTTATTTTGGCGGCTGGGCGGACATCCTGATTATGCGGGTTACGGATATCAAATTGGCGATACCGGGAATCCTGATTGCTTTGATGATTGACGGAGTCGCGCGGTCGGTATTGCCGACGGATATGCGGGAAAACCTGGCGATTTATGTATTGATTTTTTCCATTGGTTTCTCACAATGGCCCAAGTATGCCCGTGTGACTCGCGGTGCAACCATGGTGGAAAGCAACAAGGATTATATCGCCGCCGCCCAGGTGATCGGTGTTTCCTCATCGTCCATTTTGGTGAAACACATACTGCCCAATGTGATGGGGCCGGTTTTAGTTATCGGAACCATCGGTTTAGCGCTTGCAATCATTACTGAGGCAACGCTTTCATTTTTGGGTGTCGGAATGCCGCCAACCACACCATCACTTGGCACCTTAATCCGTGTGGGCAATAACTTCCTTTTCTCAGGTGAATGGTGGATTACTTTCTTTCCTTTAATCGCTCTGGTGATTTTGGTGCTTGCCGTAAACCTGTTGGGGGACTGGCTGCGCGATGCACTGAACCCAAAACTAAGGTAACGCATGCATCTTCTTGAAGTTGAAAATCTACGAATTGAGTTCCCAACCCGGAGAGGCACATTGGTTGCCGTGGATGATATTTCCTTTCACTTGGATGAAGGTGAAGTGCTTGGGATTGTTGGAGAATCCGGGGCTGGAAAATCACTCACCGGAAATGCAATTATTGGGTTGCTGGAACCGCCGGGCCGCATTGCCGCAGGTAATATCCAACTTGCTGGACGCCGCATTGACAATTTACCTTATGAGGAAATGCGGCCAATCCGGGGCAAGGAAATCGGCATGATTTTCCAGGATCCGTTAACCAGCCTCAACCCCTTGTACACCATCGGGCGGCAGCTGACAGAGACCATTACCTGGCACACGGATCTATCCCAGTCAAAGGCGCAGCAACGTGCCATCGAACTGCTGGGGGATGTGGGCATTCCCGCGCCGGCCCGCCGCATGGATTCCTATCCCCATGAATTTTCAGGCGGTATGCGGCAAAGGGTTGTGATTGCGCTGGCCTTATGCGTCAACCCGCGTTTGATAATAGCTGACGAGCCCACCACAGCGCTTGATGTGTCAATTCAGGCACAGATTATTGCCCTTTTGAAACGGCTTTGCCGGGAGAATGGAACATCGGTCATTTTGATAACCCATGACATGGGTGTCATTGCTGAAACAGCGGACAGGGTGGGAGTCATGTATGTTGGGCGGTTTGCCGAAATCGGGCCGGTGCGTGATGTGGTAAAAAAAGCTAAGCATCCATACACCAGTGGATTGATGGGCGCCATCCCGGTTTTCGGAGAAGACTTAAACCGTTTGGTTCAAATAGATGGATCCATGCCGCGGTTGACCGAAATTCCTAAGGGCTGCGGCTACCATCCGCGATGCGAACATGCCATGCCGCGATGCCGGAAGGAACGGCCAGACTTAATGCAGACAGGCAGCCCTTCGCTTGCAGCTTGCTGGTTATTTGACAAGGTGGATGAAAATGGCGGATGAGATTTCAAGAGAAGACCAAACCCAGCCGCTCGTTCGGGTTGATGGACTCAAGAAATATTTCGACGTGTCTAACAACTGGCTGGTACGGGTAATCGAGAATCAGCCTAAAATGCTTCTAAAGGCAGTGGACGGTATTGACTTTACGATTAGGAAGGGAGAGACTTTCAGTCTTGTCGGGGAGTCCGGATGCGGAAAATCGACGGTTGCCCGTTTGATCGTCGGACTACACAAGCCCACCGCCGGATCAATTCAATTTGATGGCACGGACATCACTTCATCTGATTCACCTTCGGCGGCTTCAAAACTTCGGCGTCAAATGCAGATGATCTTTCAGGATCCCTATGCAAGTCTGGACCCGCGGTGGCGAGTCATCAATATCATTGCAGAGCCATTGCGTGAGTTCGGCATCGTAAAGACAAAAGCCGAACTGCGTGACCGTGTACATATGCTTTTGACGCAAGTCGGACTCTCCCCAGAAGACGGTAAAAAATATCCCCACGAGTTTTCCGGAGGCCAACGCCAACGAATATCAATCGCCCGCGCCCTGGCAGCAAACCCGGGATTTCTGATATGTGATGAGCCGACCTCAGCGCTCGATGTATCCGTCCAGGCACAGATTCTGAATCTAATGAAGAACCTGCAAGAGACTCTTGATCTAACCTATTTATTCATCAGTCACAATCTGGCCGTTGTCTACTACTTCTCGGACCGTATCGGAATTATGTATCTTGGAAAACTGTGCGAGGTCACCACCGCCCGCGATCTATACCACAGCCCTAAGCATCCCTATACCCAGCTGCTGATCAACACGATCCCTGACCTCAGTTTGGACAGCACAGAGCGACAACCCGTGGGCGGTGAAGTTCCCAATCCAATTAGTCCGCCCACAGGCTGCGCATTTCACCCTCGCTGTCCATTTACGAAGGAGCGTTGCCGCACCGAAGCACCTAGCTTAAAGGAATTTGGCGGAGCATGGGTTGCATGCCACGAGGTTGAGACGGGTGACATACCATTTCCAAACCCAGCCCAACCTCCCCGAATGCAACAGTCTGGCTCTTGATTTAGGGCCTGTTACCACTATGCGGATGCCCAGCGTTGGCCCTCCAATGGCGCCAGACAAGGCGCGCAGAGCGCGGTTTGGTTTCTCCAAATAAGCGAGGCGCAACGCCGCATGGCTCCATTGGAGGGCCAACCCTATAGGGACGGGGCCATTTTTCCGCATGACTGCGTTGCACTTTCGCTCA
>JANQGC010000312.1 GCA_028277515.1 Anaerolineae bacterium | reverse complement strand
CTTTAACTTTCTCCTTGAATGCCATCGTAATATTGGTTGTAAGTTCAACATAACCAACTACTTACGCATGGCATTTATTTTTTTTGTCCTGTACTCAGCAATTTCATTAATAGAGTCGCCTTAATACCTTGCAAGAAAGTCCTACGGATGGAGTTTCATTTATTTTTTATCTTAGTTGGATGGTCGGCCAATAGAAATACGATATGTTTTCAAGCAATGATTTTATTGGTAATTAAAACGATATTCCCTGAAATCAAACCTATAAAAAATTGAAGCAGGTGATTGAACCGCCTATGATGATGGACATATTTTGGCCTGATCCTTTGTTCAACACATCCCTATGTGAACCTTGATGTACATGCGAATGAAGCGTTGTGATCTACCATGTCGGTTTCATGAATTGCATTGGAGTTATGTGAGCGTAGTCATCTTCCTTTCCTGTGTGAATTAATCAAAGACGAAATTCTGGGTTATAGGGCCGTACAGGTCAAGTCCGCCTTTGGCCCCTAACGGGCTTAGAGTGAAAAAATTCCCCTTCGCCGAAATGCGAATTCCTCGCGGAAAGCAATTTTTTCTCTCACGGGCATGACCTGTTCGCTGGTCCCATATCCCATTGAATTTTTCGTCATTAACTCAAACAGAAAGGAAATACAATGACAACGCCAACACAAAAACAAACCACTACATCGACTTATAATGGCAGCGGTAAATCAAAGCCCGACTTCTACCTCTTCGCAAGAGTGCAGGACGGTGATGAAAAAAGGATTGGCCCTCGCATCGGTGTGCTGTTCAGCCACAGCAGAGGCGAAGGCTTCAACCAGATCCTCGACCTTCCTAACGGAAATGGCGAGTTCAAGCGAATTACCCTTGTTGGGTATCCCTACGAGCCTACCAATACGTAGGCTTCCCGCCACCTGCCGGTTCAGGAGCATGCATCCTGAACCGGTTCCTTCCTTCATAATAATTACTGAACTATTGATGACACTCTCGGAAAACTTCGAAATTGCTGAAATTCAGCTTATTTATACCTCTTCGGTTAAAATTGCAGATCTACCCTGCGTTACCAATTCCGAGAAAGCCCATTTTATTTTTCGTGATCGCTGGAGCGAGCAAATCGGCTTATTGGAAGAGTTTAACATGCTCTTATTAAACCGTGCTCATCGCGTCACAGGATTTATCAACTTATCAAAAGGTGGTGTGTCAGCGACTATTGTTGACTTAAAAATAGCCTTCGCCGCTGCTCTCAAATCCTGCTCATCTGCATTGATCTTGGCACATAATCACCCCTCTGGCGCGCCAAGAAGCGTACCTCCATAGTGTTCTTTGAACTGTTGCACGGAGTATTGCAACATGCTTACGGTGACATGCTTTACTCACTGCATTGAATGAAGTGTGAAGCTCACCAAACAATGCAGAGCATGATCTATTCTTGCCAAGATCATGGCTTTGCTAAGCAAAGTCTCGACAAGGTGACGAGAGAAACTGTTGTATGATGCCTCTATAGGTTGAACTATCCGTTAAATGCAAGAATGGATAGGTATCCAGTACCGGGACACGGATGGTCCTGGGAAAATAATCACGCTTGGATTGAAAGCCAGCCGGTATACTCTGATAGCCGAATGGCCTGGATACAAGGCGGCAAACGTTGCCGTTACAGGGGTACAGACAGCACCTAAATCGAGATGCTAACGATGGAGGTATGAACTTGGGAACCTTTAATTGGCTCCTTCATGGAAGGAAAGCGATGCGTGCGTATACCAGTTAAAGGGGCGGAGCTCTCATAGTAGTCTGAGTCGGGGAAAGCCCGATACGTGGCCAAGGAGAGCAACTATTTTCTAATCTCTTAAGTGAACTAAACAGGAGAATGTCGTGAAACATTTGATGATCGTCCAAAAACAAAAGAGGTTAGCCGAAGCGGCAACCAATCATCCGGATCTCAAGATCAAGGGTCTGTATAGGCTCTTGCACTGGGACAAATGGTTGGAGGTTGCAGCACACAGAGTGCTTGCCAAAAGTGGCAGTGATACCGGCGGTGTAGATGGGAAGACGAGAGACTACTTCAAGAAAACCTTTGATCGGCAATTAAACGATCTGAGGATGGAAATGAAGAATCGAACCTTGCGGCCATCACCCGTCAGAAGAGTATTTATTCCCAAACCTTATGGTAAACCCAGACCCCTGGGGATACCAACACTAAAGGACAGGATTGTGCAAGAGGCTCTGAGAATGATCTTGGAGCCAATTTTCGAATCCACCTTTAGTAACTGTTCTTTCGGATTTAGACCGAAGAGATGTACGATGGATGCCATTGCACGGATAATGCCCTGTTTCAATGGCAGCATGAAACGATTCTATGTAATAGAAGGAGACATTAAAAGCTACTTCGATACGGTCAATCACCGCATGTTGTTAAAATTACTGAAGCGGAAAATATCTGACAAAGGCATTCTTGATCTGGTTCATCTATTCCTAAAGGCAGGAGTAATGAAGGGTCAACTGTTTAGCAAGACCAAAGAAGGGGTGCCACAAGGAGGAATTATCTCTCCATTACTTGCCAATATCTATCTGCACGAGTTAGATGAATGGGCAAATCGCCAATGGCATCACCTGACGGACTATGACAGGCAGAAACTTAGGAAGGCGGGAAAAGGAACCTTTATGTATGTTCGGTACGCAGATGATTTTGTGGTCATGAGCAATGCGCCAATGACCGAAATCAAAAAAGCAAAGGAACAACTGAAAGACTTCCTATCCAGTGAGTTAAAACTTACACTTTCCAGAGAGAAGACCAAAATTACTCATGTCAACCAGGGATTTGATTTTCTTGGATTTAATATCCAAAGAGTCAAAAGTGGAAGTAAATATGCAGTCCACCTGAGACCAGCAGCAAAATCGGTAAGAAGAATCAAGCAAAAGATCAAACACCTCACAAGTCGAGATCAACTATTACATAGTGAAGTGGACAAGCTAACGAACCTGAATCAAATAGTAAGAGGCTGGTGCAACTACTACCGGCACACCTCGCTGCTAAAGGATTTAGAGGATATTACGATGTACACTTGGCATAGATATCATCGATGGCTCTTAATGAAGTTCAAGGGGAGCCGTAAGGTTCAATTGATCCGTCGTAAGACGACCACCTTCAATGGAAGAACGAGATGGTACGCGGATTATACTTTGAAGGGCAAATCCTACACAGTATATCAATTCCTATGCACTCGCAAAGAACTCAAAAGGGGTAAATACTCGCAGAAGATTATTCCTAATCCATTTCTTACAGATGGATATATTCCGACGGTTACCAAGGATGATCAGCATACCATGTTGACCATCACAAACCAAAGAATAGGTCCTGACAGAAGAAATGATGCAAGCTCAAAACTCAGGCATTTGGTGCGATTGAGAGATGGCAACAAATGTACTAGGTGTGGTAGCCCTTATAATCTTATTGTCTACCATACCAAAGGTGTACTAAATCACACTTTGGATAGTATGGTGACTCTGTGTCGCAATTGTCTACATGCCGAACTTGGTTTCAGAAATAGTGGAGAGCCGGATGCGGTGAAAATCGCACGTCCGGTTCGGAGAGAGGTTTGGAGAAAACCGCGATTATAATAGTCGTATGGCGTCTCTGAGCCTACTCTACGTAATAAGAAGCCTTCTAAACCCGACATCGCGCTGACTGAAAAATTTACCAAAGCCGGAGAACTCTTCGATATTAAAATTCTGGATCACATAATTTTATCGCCAGATGGAAAATACTTCTCTTTTAGTGATGAAGGATTGTTATTTCATTAGGAATTTGACGCACATAATCTATTTCTCTAAACCCTTAGGGCTTCGCCCCCGGCGCGCCGCAAGGCATCCAAACGTATCCACCCCTGGGGCGGGGCGAACCCTCGTTCGGAGCCTCCTTGCGCCTTGCACCCCCACTCTCGGCGAGGGCCAAGGGTTCATGCACGGGATGAACCCATTACTAATTTAAAGAAAGGAAATAGCTATGTATGAAACAAAATGCAAGGTTTGCGGCGGAAACTACCATTGGGCGTGGGAAGACGCCTTCAACAAATTCGGCTTTAATGATGGTGACGGACAGGTCATGACATGGAAGGTAGATGAAATTCTCACGGAAGCCGGATATCTGGTAAATCGTGAGCATTGGGGCTTTCATAATGTAATCATTACTTCTATTAAAAAAGACGGGAAAGAATTGCTTCCTATGGACGATCAAGGATTTAATCTTGGTTATGACAACCCTCGTTATTATTTACCCCAAGAAATAATTGATATTCTGGACAAGGTTGAAGGCGATACCTAACTAAATTCCTCTCAAAAAAACTACAAATCGATATTCAACTTACACCCTGAAATATTCAAATAGGAGACAACAAATGTCACTTCCTTATTCTACACATCATCCTTGGTATTACCTGCTTGGCGGAGAGATTTTGTACCCCAAAACTATTTATTGCATGGCTAAAACCTCTGGATACAATGGATACTTGGAAAATGAAATTAGAAATGCTGATAACCGACAAGAGCCGCGAAGGTCTGAATCATTGCGCCAACTCAGAAAGACGATTGTTCAAGAATTAAAGAAAAATCTAAACCGGTATCGCATATTGGCGCGGGAACTAAATCAGTTTCGGAAAAGCGACACCAAGATTGATATACATACTAGCTGTAAACAAGTGCATACAAATATCAGCTTAAAACACAATCATCTTTACAATGATTTTGCACATCTATTTCTTATAGACCAATTCTTATCACAACAACCGGACTTATTTGCATGAACAGTCTTCAAATTCTACTTCGACTTGGATTTGCCTTTAACCCTTGTCCTGGCTTTTGACCTAAAGTTCTTACTGAGTGTGTAATGCCGCTGATAAATGGCGCGGCCTTTTTTAGCAATACCGCGCCGTGTTTTCTTATCTTCCAACTCTCTGTTAGGCTGCAAGCTTTCAACGGTTTTGCCGTAATGAAGACCGGCTCTTCTTCCGTCTAAAAACAGCGCATTCTTCTTTTCCCGAAGCTCATAATTGCGGCGGCGGTCAGATTGATACAGCCGTCTTGTAGCGTCAATTTCGGCCTTGCCTTTTGGATCTTTAATAACAGATTCATACGTATCTAACTTGTGCATCAACTGTTTATGAGTATAGTTTTTGCGCTTCTTTGGTTTTGATTTTCCACTGGCCTTGTTGAAACTGCCAGAGTGTTTATTCCTTTCCACTTTTCTTGATTTTTATGGTGAATAATGGTATCCGTCCGAGCAACCACATATTTTATAATTGACCGATCGTTCTGATCTTGTCCGAAAAGATATGGGCAAAGTTAATTACAAAGAATTTTTAGCTC
>JANQGC010000123.1 GCA_028277515.1 Anaerolineae bacterium | reverse complement strand
GGCCGCTGATGTTCCAGCCATAACTCCAGGATTCGCTGCCCGTGGCCGGCACAAAGCTGTTGCCAGGTCTGACCTCTACCAGATTGATATAGGATGTGGGATCGTCGGCCACACCGGAAACGACGAGCGTTTGCGCATTGTTGACATATTGGTCTTGTGGCGGGCAGGAGGCGTCCGTATTGCTCTGCCCCGGCGCGCAAACAACCGGCTTATCGGCGTCGATGGTCAACACATGCTTGTTGCTTTGCACAATAGCGCCCAGGCGGGTGGCCGTCTCGCGCAGGACCAGGTTGTCATAAGCCAGCGTGCCGTTGTTTGACCCGCTGGCCTCGGCCAATATGGCGGTCATAACCGATTGATCTTCGACCTTTACTTTTTGGAAAAGTTCTCTAATTTCTTCGGCCGTCAATGCTGTACGCCAGAAGGCAACTTCATCAATATCTCCTTCAAAGTTGTGATTCTGGTCGACATACGCGCCAATAATCGTCGGTCCTGTAGCCTGATAATTGGCCGCGGCCGTGTCCTTCGCGATTTGTACACCATCACGATAAATGGTGCGCTGCCTGGTCTGGACATCATAGGTGCAGGCGTAGTGATGCCATTCCTGGTCGAAGGGCAGCGGGTTGCTATTTAGATCATCGTGCAAAAAAGCGCAGGTAAACCTGCTGTTAGCACGGAAGCCAAAATGCAAAACATGATTCGGGGTTCCGTCCTGCCCCTGGGAAAGGATAAACTCTTCCTTGCCTGCGGCCGTTCGCCTGGCCCAGGCTGAGACGGTGAAGGAGCTGTCATAGAGTGGAATGCTTGTATCATCCCTTTCTACGGTCACCTCGACATTATCGATGCCCCACCGTTCGGCGCCGTGGGGATCGTCCGCCGCTGTTAAACCTTTGAAGAAGAGCGTGATCTCGTCGGCTGTATGATTAGGAATCGTCGCTTCCAGGGTATAGACGCTCCCACTACCAGGACCACCGGTATTGTATATGCCAACACGACCAGTAGAAGGATCGTGTACTGCCTTCCAGACATGGAAGGAAGAAATTCCTCCAGGCCAGGTGACGCCTTTAGCTGCGGGCAAACTATTTGGCGCCCTATTGGCATCAAAAAGCGTGCTGGGACGGCCGTAATTAGCGTCTATATAGGTCTGGACCACGATATTGTTGCCGGGAAATTGCTGGAAATCTCCCCAGCCTGGATTATCACCAACACCACCGTTTGCCGCTGTAGCAGCCAGGTCAGGCGTGTCCGAGTTGAACGGTCCAAAGATAAGACTCCCAAATTGGTTACAAGGTGGATTGCCTAACCCTGCATTTCCAGAACGGCATAGTGTGAGGGTGGAATTGGGGGGGCCTTCGCTTGTGGAGGCCGCCGCCGGATAAGCCTGGTACTGGCCGGTCGGAAGCTGATTAATAAAGGCTGCTTGAGTATTAAAGTTGGTGTGCAATACCGTCGTCTGATCGTAACCCCACTCCCAATTGTCCGGCCCTAGATAGGAATTGCCATCCCAACCAGTCGGATCGGCACCGAAGGACAGAAAATCAAATCTGATCTTCACCGTATCATGCTGCGGCAGATCGCTTAATTTCAAGGTTGCCGTATCATTATAGAAATCACCGAGATAGTATTCACCACCGGAATAGAAGGCGCCGGTTTCGTTTGTACTCACGCGTCCGGGCTGGCCGGAGCCGTCGAAGTGGACCTTTACCGCCCACGCGGGCATTGCCCAGCTGAAGTATTGCACACGGTCAATCGAACCCACGAAATAATTGGGCGCTTCAGCGAAATTAGCTCGTGCGATGCGCAGGAACATCGAGGGTCTGCCACCATTGTTGGCAACATAACTCACATCGCCGGTTGCATCCTGGCCATCAACATAAATATGGCCCTGGCCACTGGTAGAATTCCTGAAGGGCTGCCAGGTGGCCACAACATGGTGCCACTCACCGTCATTGACAGCTTTGTTGCCGCGAATATAGTTATTGTCATATCCATCAAATGTTGGATAGCCATTTTGATCCAGGTAAAAGCTCTTTTCACCTCTCTCCCAGTGGGTATTATCATTGCTATAGGTGATGATGGCCATGTCTTTCCCTGTGGTCTTTATCCAGGCCATCAGCGTGAAGCTCTTTGTCGCACCATCAAAGAGAGGAGAAAGGGGTGATTCGACATTCAAATAGGCATTTGAACCGCCGAAAAACTCTACAGACCCACCAGATCCCCCGGCCAACGGGCAGTTTGCGGCCGACGGGCAGACGGCATAGTCCGGCGTTCCTGTCGGACTGGACGAGTTGAGAAATTGGGTCGATCCGACCGGTTCATCGAATGTGAAATCGATATCGCCGGGTGATTCGTAGTTCCATTCAGGACTTACGCCATTTTCAAAGTCATAGCTGTAGGTCTTGACGACCGCCTTCTGCGGCGCGATCTCAAAATAATCATCCTGCCCATCGAACCGGGCTGCGCTGTAAGCCACCCCGGGTACACCCAAAGTCGGGCAGGAATCGCCGGAACAAGTGCCGTTGAGCAGATTGCCTGATGCATCGACAATAATCTGGCTCCCGGCCACTTCGTCCAGGTCATACATGGCGGCGGCGGACTCAAAGACCCCGCCAATTTCTTGCGCGGAAAGGGCACGTTCATAGATCTGCAGTTCGTCAACGATTCCTGTGAAGTGGTTGGTGTTGTTGCCACGCATGCCAATGAAGAGTTCAGAACTGTTCGTCGTATCTCCCGTGGTGGAGTCGGCCACGCGGCTGCCGCTTTGTTCGCCGTCGATGTATAGGTAGAGATAGCCACCCTCTTTTACAAAGGCGATATGATGAAACTCACCATCGTCAATGCGCTGCTCGGAGGTGATTTGTGGGTTGTGTTGGCTGTCCCACCGTTTGGCGATAACTTTTCCTGTTTTGTTGTTAAAGCGAATCACAAATGGATAGCCCCCGCTACCACTCCATTTCTCGATAATGTCATTGTCCTCATTGGTTTTCGTGTTTTGGTCTGCATCCGCCACGACCCACACCGAAACGGTAAAATCGTGGTTTGTCTCGAAATTGAAGCTCTCGCTGTTGGCAATCTGCAAGGACTGATTGGTGCCGTTAAAACGCACGGCCCGGCCAAAACGGCCGCTAACCGCGGCTTCGGGACAGGCTGCACCGCTGCAAAATGCATGGTTGCCGAATCCGGAAGAATCGATGAACTGGGTAGATTCTGCGGGATCTTCGAACTCGAGATCCACGGCCGGCCGTGGCGCGTTGCAGGTCAGAGCCAGGGGCACACCGCTGCCTGTTTTATGCACCGGTTCGCCACGCAGCGATCCGTCCGGTCCCACTGCCTGGTAGTAGGTAGTCTTGTCATTGGGGCTTGACCAGGCGGCGACCCAGCCGCCGTTCTTGGTGTCGGCACAAAGGGCGGTTTGCACGCCGTTTCCGGAAAGATCATCACCGGCCTTCTGGTTGATTTCCAGCGGCTCGGATGTCCCGGAGGTAAGCCGGCGCGCCTGCAGCCGGGCATTGGCGTCGCGATAAAGGATCAGCGCCTGGCGGCTGGTCGAGTCATAAACCTGGCGCGGTGGCGCACCTTGCGGCCAGCCACTCCCTGGGCCAACTGTTTGCTTACTGCCAATCGTTACGGTTGGGGCTGAGAGGGTGATATCAGCGCGCATCAGGTCCCCATCATGGGACCATCCGGCTAGAAAGCCGCCACTGCCCAGGCTCATGGTCACATCGGCCGCCCCAGTTGCCAACTGCTTGACATCCTCCTCCCCGGGCAGGCCCACATTATCCACGTACTGCACATGCGCAATGCCGTCCGCGCTTGACCAACCGGCCAGGAACCCCGACTCATCCCCGGCGACCGCTGTCGATTGAATGTCCAGCGTTGTCATCTGGCCCGCAGCCCATATGAACTGATTCGGCGGTTTTTCCGACAAACCCTTGTAGAGCGTCATGCTGCGCACAATGCCCGGCCCGCCGCCGGAGTTGATGCCGAAGATAACCATACATGTGCCACCCTCATTACAGGCA
>JANQGC010000086.1 GCA_028277515.1 Anaerolineae bacterium | reverse complement strand
CCGGGTTAAGCATTATTCCGGCGGCATGAGACGGAGGCTGGATATCGCAGGCAGCGTGGTGGTTGCCCCGGATCTCCTCTTTCTTGATGAACCAACGACGGGCCTGGATCTGCGCAGCCGCCGGGCCATCTGGCAGGTGATTCGATCCTTGCGCGAGGCGGGAACGACGGTTTTGCTGACAACGCAGTATTTAGAAGAAGCAGATGAACTGGCGGACCGCATCGTGATCCTGGATGAAGGAAGAATCATCGCCGATGATACGCCGGCCAGTTTGAAAAAGAGTGTCGGTTCCGGCACGTTAAAGATTCGCTTGAACAATCCTGAACAGCAAGCTCTGGCCGGGCAAGTCATTGCCCAAACGCTGGATACAATGCCGATGATGGATGGGGACCCGGTACTGCTTGCCGCACAAGTAGGCCAGCCAGAAAAACTGGCGCAGACGATGAGCGCATTGGCCAGGGCCGAAATTAGCTTTTCCGAGTTTGCCCTGGAACAGCCCAGCCTGGATGATGTGTTTTTATCGTTTACTGGAAAGAAGACAGGAAATGAAAATTAAAAACAAAAGGATGTTTCGCCATGACGACGATGATTGATAATGTAAAACAAACGGCCGTAAGCGGCAACAACGGATTATCGGCCGGCGTCCGCCCATCTCCCCCGAGTCCCTGGTCGGCGTCCCTGACCTTAGGCTGGCGGGCACTGCTAAAAATTAAACATGTCCCTTCTCAATTGGTGGATGTTACCTTATTTCCGATTCTGATGACCATTATGTTCACCTTTATTTTTGGTGGGGCGCTGGGCGGGTCGGTCGATGCTTATTTACAGCAGCTTATTCCGGGAATTTTGGTCCTGACCGTGGCCATGATCAGTTCTTATACGGCGCTGGGACTCAACCGGGATATTGAAAAAGGTATTTTCGATCGTTTCCGGTCGCTTTCGATCTGGCGACCGGCGGTTCTCGTCGGTGCCATACTGGGCGATACGGTCCGATATACTGTTGCAGGTCTGGTAATTCTCCTGCTGGGCTGGGTTTTGGGCTTTCGACCCCAGGGTGGCATTAACGGTGTGCTTTTGGGATTGGGGCTGGTGCTTATTTTCGCTTTCAGCTTGTCCTGGATCTGGACAACCCTGGCCTTGCTGGTTGATAATCCCGATTCGGTGATGATGATCAGTTCCCTGGTTTCATTTCCGCTGTTGTTCATCAGTAATGTTTTTGTCGATCCGGTGACGATGCCCGGTTGGCTGCAAAAGCTGGTGCTCATTAATCCGGTGAGCCTGGCCGGAACGGCCGTGCGCGGCTTGATGCATGGCCGGGCGACAGTAGGTGAGTTAGGTGCCGTTTTCCTGGCATGTGCGATCCTGATCGCTGTATTCGGGCCGCTGACCATGATTTTGTTCAACAATAAGAATATGGAATAGTTGCTAGTTAGCCCCCTGGATGCAGCGAAATTGTATAATAGACGTTGGTTTGGTCTCTTGATGACCGGGTAAAATAGTTTCAATTGTAAAAGACTTTACGGGAGTGTGTAGGATGTCTTATCAAGAAACGGTCATTAGATTTGCTGCTGATGCGGAAAAATTGGAAGCAGTTTACCAGAAGGCAGAGCAAGCTGGGGAAGCCGCTTCTTTCAAAGAGGCTGTCGAAGCGGGCTATACGGCCGAGCCGGATAATTTGCTCTATGCTGCCTGGTTCTATCGCTTGAAACAGGCGGCGGTGGGGGCCAGGGAATATGTTGTGGCCTGGGCCTGGGTGATTCCCCTGGCGGTGATCAATGGCCTGATTTTCTGGGGGTTGTCGGATGAGCGGTTTATGGTTTCTGTTATCGGCTTTGGCGGCAGCAGCGATGATTTTATGCCGGCGATTGTTATTCTGGGGGCGCTGATTACGGCCGTTTTTGTGCTGGTATTTTTAACGGTTGTCGGCCGCAAAAGCTGGCGGTTGGCGGGTGCGACGGCGCTCATCCTGCTGGCCGCCGGCGCTTATGTCCTTTTAATTTATCCCCGGTTGGGCATCAGGTTTTTACAGCAGCAGTACCTGACCTTGATGGCCATGCATCTGCCCCTGTTAGCCTGGGCCGGAGTGGGTGCAGTTTTGCTGTCCAAGGACCGTGATGCGGATAATCGTTTCGCTTTTCTGATTAAATCGCTGGAAGCATTCATTTTTGGTGGGTTATTCCTCATTGCCGGTGTGCTGTTCACGGGCATTACCGTGGGACTTTTTGAAGCCTTAAATGTGCAGGTACCGGATGAGGTGATGCGCTTGTTTGTGGCTGGTGGGTTGGGTCTGGTTGCTGTTGTCGCCGTGGCTGTGATCTACAATCCTACGCTGCCGCCCACCCAGCAGGCGTTTAATGAAGGATTAAGCAAGCTGGTGGCTCTGCTAATGCGCATCATGCTACCCTTAACACTTGTCGTACTGCTGATTTATCTGCTGTTTATTCCTTTCAATATCCGGGCGCCGTTTGAAAGCCGGAATGTGTTGATTGTTTATAATGCCATGCTCTTTGCTGTCGTGGGCTTGTTGATTGGTGCAACGCCGGTCAGCCTGGCGGGTGTTTCGCCATTGGTTGCGCGCTGGCTGCGGCGGGGGATCATTGCTGTCGCTATTTTGGCTTTGATCATCAGCTTGTATGCGCTGGCGGCCATTATTTATCGCACGGCAATTGACCGGCTTACGCCCAACCGTCTCGCCTTTATCGGCTGGAATGTGGTTAATATTGGCTTGCTTTTCCTGGTGCTTATTTACCAGTTTAGGATTAAGGATGGAGGGTGGCTGCAGGGGTTCCATCGCGCTTATAGTGCGGGCACGGTTGTTTATGCAACCTGGGCGATTGTGCTGATCCTGGTTTTACCCTGGTTGTTCGGCCGAAATTTGGAAACAGTGGAAAACCTGCCGGTCATGATCCAGGATATTGTTTATAGTCAGCCCGAACCGGTGCTGCTCCAATGCTGGGACAGCCCCCATATTTTTCTGCTGGAAGATGGTGAGAAACGGTGGATTGATACGATTGAAACTTTTGAAGCGCGCGGGTATGTATGGCAGGATGTCCATTTTGTGCCCTGCCCTGAACTGCGGGAGGTTCCCGATGGGGTGCCGATTCCGGCCGATGCCGGTCCGCCGCCGCGGCCTTGACAATTTGATGGTCAGGGGTTTAATCCTGCAAACCACTCGCGCGTGAACGCGTCTACGGGGAACATGCTTTCGATGTGCAGCTCCTGGACCGTGACATCGGCCGCTGTGCCGAAGGTTGTAATTGCCGAGAAAAATCGCAGCGTGACCTTATCTTTGCGCAAAGCGAAGTCTAAAACCGGGGCTGTGATGACTTCTTGTTGAATAGTTTCTTGCTTAACACCACCTGTCCCCTGCCCGGCGCAGTCGGCGTACAATTGCCATAGCCGATCATCCTGACGCATGACCGCTTCCTCATGTAGACGCACCAGCAAAGCGTGGCGCACGATTGGCCAATCCTGGAAATAGGGTTGCAGGCCATCGGTGGCGAAAACCAGCCTGTAAATATTGGAATAGCGGCGCAAAACCTCCTCGCCGGCCAGCCAGGCTGAGAGATTTCGGAAACCTTGATTGCTCAGTAAAATATCGTAGACATGATTGACCACCAGGGCAGGGAGGGGTTCATGCTGGCTCAGCAGGCGTTGCAAGGCCTGCCTTACGGGCGTCATGCGCTCATCGGAAAGGGGGATATTGGAATAGTTGGTGGAAAATCCGGCTGATTCCAATAAAGCATTGGCATGGCGGAAGGGCAAATGCAGCGCGTTTGCCAACCTGAGCACAACATTGCGCCGCGGACGGGACCTGCCTGTTTCCACAAAGCTCAGATGGCGGGTAGAGATATTGGCGGCTGCGGCCAGTTCCATCTGGCTCAGCCGCCGTATGCGACGCCAATAGCGCAGTATGTCTCCTATTTGAGTGGTCTCTTGCTTGACAAGCATACAAATATTACCTTAAAGGTAATCGTTTTTATTACCTTTGTATTGTACACTTTTTTCAATTTTCCTGGAACTCAAAGGTTCCGAAAAAATGATGGAGGTAGCGTGATGTTGAAACGATTCTATTTGATTGCGGCAATTATTGGTACGGTCATCCCCTGGTATTTTTTCGCAACATTTTTCGCAACCGAGGGATTCAATATTCCTTTGTTCATACAAAGTTTATTTGCCAATGGCGCGGCAGGCGGCTTTGTGGCTGATGTGTTAATTTCTATTGTTGTATTTCTGGTCTGGTCTTATGTTGATGCCAGGAAGCTGGGAATTGGCCGTTGGTGGTTGGTGCTGCCGGCCACTTTCCTGGTCGGGCTTTCACTGTCCCTGCCTCTTTATTTGTATATTCGTTACGATTATGAATCATAACTAGGAGGAATCTTATGTATCATCATGTTGAGTATGCAAAGATCCTTCACTCCGCAAGCTCCGCTGCTAAGAAACAAACTTTCTCAAACTGTCATTCCGAACAGCGTGAGGAATCTTTCACTGGTAGGAAGCGCAAGATCCTTCACTGCGTTCAGGATGACAAACTGGTGTTTCTTTCCTCATAGAACAAAGCCTGCTATGTGGGGGTTCTCAAAATGACATCGATAAAGTCTTGTTTCTAAGCAGCAGAAATCAATTGTGGAACCAGGCGTGCTGCATGGCACTGTCGGTCTATACCCTATATTCTCCCTCTTCAAGCATCTCATTTTATCAAGAAAATTCATAAGATTATGTGACAGTCACTTCCAAAGTGACTGTCACACTCCTCAAGCACCCTCATTCCGACAGAAAACTCATATCAATATCCTACATCCTACCCATATGTGATTGAAAATGATTGAAATTGTTGACTTTCGACTATATTTGTTTTAATATAAGCATTAACATGCATTTTCGCGCAGATATCGAGGAAAATCATAATGAAAACAACCCGGCACACCAAAATCAGAAATCTCGTTAATCAAAATGGAGAAGTAACCGTTACCAGGCTTAATGAGATCCTCAACGTCAGCGAGGCCACTATTCGGCGTGATTTAGAAGAAATGGATCAGTTAGGATGGGTCAGGCGCACCCACGGTGGCGCCGTTCGCGTGGAACGTGCCGAAAAAGAACCCCCCATCTTTCAACGACAGGCAGTAGAAAAGGCTGAAAAACAACGAATCGCAAAGGCTGCGGCCGCGCTTATTAGCCCAGGGCAAACAATTTTCCTGGGCAGTGGAACGACGGTCAGTGCGATTGTGCCCCATATTAAAGACATGCCGTTGACTGTCATCTCAAATTCACTGCTGGTTATTAATCAGCTAACCGGTAAAGACAATATAGAACTAATCGTCATTGGCGGACAATTGCGTCAAAGTGAACATTCTATGGTTGGGCATGTTGCTGAGCAAGCCATTCGTGAATTCCGGGCTGACATGGTGTTTATGGGCATGCGTGCAGGGGATCCTAAACATGGCTTTACCAGCGATTATGTCGACGAGGCAATGACCGATCGCGCGATTCTGAAAATTGCTCCCCGCTGTGTGGCAGTCGCTGACCACACCAAGTTTGGCCGCGTGAGCACGGTCCTTATGGCGCCGGTGACGGCTGTCAACACGATTATCTCAGACGACCAACTGCAACCGGAAATTGCTGATGAATTACGCGAGCAAGGGCTGGAACTGATTCTTGTTTAAGCCCAGGGCTTGGATGGACCGTGCAATTTTACCCCTGACACACGAAGGAACTTGATGAACGGAGAATACACTTATAAAGAGATCACCAGCCAAACAGGAGCCTGGTCTGAGGCGCTGGAAGCATTTGCAACCATTGCCCCCACCCTTACCAACCATTGGCAAACGCTTCATCCAGCGAACGTCATATTTACCGGCTGTGGCTCTACTCATTATTTATCCTTGACAGCGGCATTATTGTTTCAACAGTTAACGGGAGTACAAGCGCGCGCCTGCCCTGCTTCTGAACTGCTGTTGTTTGGACAGGGCATCATCACGGAGCCGGCCAATACATTGTTAGTGGCAGTCTCTCGTTCCGGCACCACAACAGAGACGATTGCTGCTATTTCCCGATTCAAAGAACAAGGAGGCGCGGCGGTTTGGACGCTCACATGCTACCCGGAAAGTCCTATTGCGAATATGGCGGATATCGTATTGCCTGCTGTTGCGGCGCAAGAGCAAAGTGTGGCACAGACCCGCTCCTTTTCCAGCATGTTGATATTGGCAGAAGCTTTAGCCGCGCACATTGGCGGGGAAGATTGGTCTGTTTTGCGCCAACTGGCGGCGTATGGCAAGGCACTCATCGTTAAAACAGAATCTCTTGTCCAACATGTGGCGGAACGGGAGGAGATCACACGATTTGTTTTCCTCGGTTCCGGCCCGTTGTTTGGTATTGCCAATGAAGCGATGCTTAAAATGACGGAAATGTCGTTAACGATGGCGCAAGCTTTTCATTTCATGGAATACCGGCATGGCCCCATGTCAATGGCAACTGAAGAAGCGGCAATTTTTGGTCTACTTTCGTCCAGCACGGCTCCCCACGAACAGCAGGTGCTCAATGAAATGATTGAAAAAGGGGCTATGGTTATTTCTCTAGCTGCCGGTCATGGCGATATTGTGCTGCCTACCGATTTGCCGGATTGGGCTGTCCCTATCCTGTATTTACCATCACTGCAATTACTGGCTTACTACCAGGCTCTTGCTAAAGAACTTGATCCGGATAATCCACGTCATTTAACGGCCGTTGTCACTCTCGACCCGGCCGTATTTTAATTTAGCTGATGGTTTTTGTATTGACAGAACCGTCCTGATTCAGAGGAGATAAGTGATGAAGAAAAACGTTTGTCTTGGTTTATTAGTTTTATTAATGGGTTTACTCATGGCTGCTTGTGGTGGCGGCGAGACTGCCCCCGCAGACAGTAGTGATAGTGAAGAAGTGGACACCAGCACAGATAGTACGGAAAGCAGTGAGCCGGCCGATTCTGCTGAAGAACCGATGGATGAAGCCGTATCGATTCGGCTGTGGACCCATCAAAATGATGCCTTTAACAGCGGCTATCAAGCCTTGGCCGATGCTTACATGGCTGACCATCCCAATGTCACCATCGAACTTGAAACCTTCGACTATGACACTTATATCCAAACGTTACAAACATCTTTGCCCGCTGGAACGGAAGCAGACGTGATGCAAATGTTTGGTTCCTGGGTTTGTAGTTATGCGGAAGGGGGTAATTTAGCCGTTGTCCCGGAAGATGTTATTTCAATGGCTGGAGCGCAAGAAGCTGTTTTCCCGGCACAAATCGGCGGTTACATCTGTGATGACCAACTGTATGGCGTGCCCCAAGAATTCAACATTGAATATGGAGCCGCGCTTGTCAACACCCAACTGGCTGAAGAAGTGGGCGTGACCGAGGTTACCGAAGGCTGGGCATCCTGGGATGCATTTATTGCAGACGCCAAAGCCATGACCGAAGAAATTGATGGCAACATTATCCGCGCCGGCTACAACTTCACCGGTTCCGATGGCATGTCTGCCACTTTTTACTCCCTCATCTTGCAGAATGGTGGTGAGTATTTAACGGATGATGGGTTCTCTGTAAATACGCCAGAGGGTAGAGCGGCGCTGGAATTGATGAAACGGTTTGTTGATGAGGGCATCATTGATCCGGTTTTATTCAATGATGAATCCAACTGGGTGGGTGATTCTTACTTTGATGGCAGCAGTGCCATTGGTTTGGTCGGTCCCTGGGTTGTGCCGGAATACGGCGGTGATTATCCGGAGATGGCAGAGGTCACCCAATACGTGCCGCTGCCTTCGGCGGGTGAAGATGCCCTGGTTGCCGCATCCGGTTGGGGTTTAACCGTTGGTGAAAGCAGCGAAGCACAAGATGTCGCCTGGGATTTCGTAAAGTTCGTCGCGCTGAACCCGGAGAATGCCGTGGAATGGAACCTGGCTTCGGGTACGCTGCCGGCCTTGAGAGAGAATGCAGAAGGTGCCAATGGTGAAGCTTTGGTCGCTGAATTTGCGCACTTCGGACCGTTTTTAGAGATATTGCCCAATGCGCAGTTTGAAGGTGATTTCCCGGACCGGGATCTTGTTTGGTACGAAATTACGTATCCTAATATCCTCAATTTCTTGCAAGGCAATATGAGTGCAGATGAAACTTTGGAAGCGATTGACCAGCAAGTGAACGAGACGATGCAATAGATTGAATGCCGGGTAGTGCGTATGCAGGGCCAACCGCCGACATACGCAAAAATGCCAGGCACTTCAAGCCTATTTCTTGAGGCTAAAGGTCATCTAAAGTGCCTGGCATTTGCTAAGTAAGTGATTTATGGAACTTTCAACTTCCTCGCCATCTGAATCGCCGGCAAAACGCCGTTTTTGGCAAATTGGTAAAGGGCGTGATGGCTCGAAGCGGACGTTTGTGACAACGGCCGTTGTGCCGATGGTGCTGTACATGGCTTTTTTCAGTGTGCTGCCCATCTTGTGGGCCGCGGCTCTGGCTTTCTTCGAGTACAGCGCACGACGTCAAGGTGGTTTCATCCTAGGTCTTGGTGGGGACAATCCTTTTGTCGGCTTACAGCATTTCCGCGCCATGCTCGACTTCAGCGAGAGTGCGCCATTAGAAGTGCAGCAGTTTCATATCAGCTTGAAGACAACCTTATTATTTGCCTTCCTGGTGGTACCCTTAAACTTGGCCATCACCCTGCCCTTAGCGGCCATGATTGAATCGGTCGGACGACGAATGCGCATCGCCTTCCGCACTATTTTCTTTTTACCCATTGTGACGTCGGCCGTAGGAGTGGCTATTATGTGGGGCTACATCCTGCACCCGCAGCGTGGCCTGTTCAATGCCTTTCTGACGCAAATCAGCGGTTCGCTGAAGGTGATTAATTGGACCGGTGACCAGGATTTAGTCATCGGCGGTATTCCGGTCGCCTTATTGGCCGTGATATTTGCTTACCTGTGGATGGATATTGGCTACAACCTGATCATTTTTATTGCCGCTTTGCAGGCGATACCCAACAGCATCAAAGATGCATCGATCATGGATGGGGCGAATGGCCGGCAGCAATTCTTTAACATCACCTTGCCTTTGCTCAAGCCAACTATCTTATTAGCCGCTATTTTAACCATGATCTCGGCGTTCCAGGTGTTTGACATCATCCAGGTGATGACAAATGGTGGACCCAATTTCCAGACACGGGTGATGGTGATTGACATTTATGAAAATGCGTTTCGCTTTCAACGGATGGGTTGGGCTGCGGCCGTTTCCGTTGTGCTCTTTTTGATGGTTTTAGTTATCTCTGTGGCACAAAATCGCATGTTACAAAGTGATTGGGAGTATTAGATATGGCAGTGGTTTCACGAAAAAAGCGGCAATCAAAAAAGTTTACCATTGGACGTCCACTGGTATACCTTATACTCATCATAGGTGGTCTCATGGCCATGATGCCGTTCATCTGGATGATTTTGGCGACCTTCAAAACAGGCCAGGAAGTGCGGCAAATTCCGCCAACATTTTTCCCAAATGAATTCACCATCGAAAATTACATCACGATTTTCAACGATCCGCAGTTGCCACTTGGTTTGTTTTACCGTAATTCTATGATTGTCGCCATCAGCAATACGGTGTTGGTTTTATTGACCAGCTCATTGTTTGGGTTTATCTTTGCCAAATACAATTTCAAGGGGAAACGCATTCTCTTCTGGTTCATTTTAGCGACCATGATGATTCCCTTTCAAGTGACCATGATTCCTGGCTATCTTATTCTCGTAAAGCTCGGTCTATTAAATAATTTAGCCGGGCTAATAATTCCTTCGGCGATCAGTGCATTTGGCATTTTTCTAGTCACCCAATTTGCCAGGTCCATCCCCAATGAGATGTTAGATGCCGCCCGCGTTGATGGGGCAAGTGAATGGCGTATTTACCGCTCGATTGCCCTGCCCCAATTAGGCCCGGCGCTGGCAACCCTCGGAATGCTCACCTTCATGTTTAACTGGAATGCGTATCTTTGGCCGCTGATTGTGCTCACAGAACAAGAAAAACGGACGCTGCCTATCATTTTAACCTGGTACACGACCCAACACTCGAACCAGATCCATTTGAGTATGACCGCTTCGGTCCTGGTTGTTTTGCCCATTTTGTTTGTCTTTTTGCTGGCACAGCGTTGGATTGTTCGTGGTTTAACCTTATCAGGATTGAAAGGGTAGCGTTTCCTGTTGTGGGAGCTTTTCTATGAAGAACCTTATTGGGCTAATGGGGATGCTATTGCTTTTGGTTGGCTGCCAAACGGCCGCTCCAACAGGCTCAGCGCAGGCAACTCCGGCAGACTCAGAACAGGCCACTTCGACAAGCTCTGTACAGGTTACTATAACAGTACCTATAGCGACCGCCACACCCCATCCCGTTCAAGCTGACTGGTTAGCGGTAAACGACTTCCTTTACCAGCTACAACGTGCCGATCCGCAGCGCATCGGCAAAACTGCCTTCGATTTGGCCATCCTCAGTATCGCCGCCGCCGGCAACTCTCCGGAAACGATGCCTGCTCTCAAAGAAAGCGAAGGGGGCGACAAAATTATCTTGGCTTATATGAGTATTGGCCAGGCAGAGACCTATCGTGAATATTGGCAGCCTGAATGGCGTGAAAACCCGCCGGCGTGGTTGGATGAACCGGACGAGACCTGGGCGAACGATTATTGGGTACGCTATTGGGACCCCGACTGGCAAGCCATCATTTATGGCTCGCCGGAAAGTTACCTCGATCGCATCATAGAATTGGGCTTTGATGGTGTTTACCTGGATCGGGTTGATGCCTACTGGTATTATCAGGACAAAGAAGATCGGGAAACGGCCGCGCGGGAGATGGTCGACTTTATTATGGATTTTACCGTCTACGCCCGTGATAAACGACCCGGTTTCGGTGTATTCCCGCAAAACGCGGAAGAACTTGGTATTATGTTCCCGGAATATCTAGAGACGGTCACCGGTATAGGGGTTGAAGATTTATATTATGGGAATCCCCGCGATCATGAAGCCAGTCCTGCCGAATGGAC
>JANQGC010000075.1 GCA_028277515.1 Anaerolineae bacterium | reverse complement strand
CGGCGGCATCAAGAGCGGCGACCAGGGTGGTGAAATTGCCGTCTTCCACAGCGATTTCAGCAATGGATTTTTCTTCCATCATCTCTTCCTCACCCTCAGCCTCAGCGCTCATACTGGGCGGAATGAGAACGGCGTCAATGACATGGATGATGCCATTGGACCCTTCGATGTCAGTTATCAAAACATTAACACCGTCATTTAGAACAACGCTCTCACCATCAACGGCGATGCTAACATCTTCACCGAGCAGCGTGGTCGCGGAATCCAGGGTGACTACAGTTTCTGCGGGCACGGCACCGTCAACGACATGGTAAAGCAAAATGTCGGTCAGATTGCCTTCAGGGTCTTCCAATAAGGAATCAACGGTTCCTTCCGGGAGCGCCGCGAATGCGTCATCCGTTGGTGCGAACACGGTAAAAGGTCCGTCTCCGGACAATGTGTCGGCTAAACCGGCGGCGGTTACTGCAGCAACCAGGGTGTTGAAGCGGCCGTCTTCAACGGCAATATCAACAATGGTTTGCTCTTCAGCCATTTCTTCATCCATAGACTCTTCTTCGGCGGCATTTTCTTCGGCCGCTTCATTTGCGGATGAATCCGGTTCCGGTTCGGTCACGGGCGCTTCTTGCGCTGTGCCGCCACAGGCGACTAAAATAAGACTTAAGGTAAGTATTGCCAATAACAAGGTTAAACGTTTCATATCAAACTCCTTTTGTTTGCCTCACGTTGATTTCAACAGTGAGCATAAATTTTTTGACTAATAAAATGAGGCCTGCCTTTTGAAAAAGGTTCGGCGTTTCGGCCTGTGATGGGCATAGAATAAAAACTTGTCATGAATTTGTCAATGTTTTGTACATATATACTTAGACAAAACTCATTTCTGTACAAAATTTGGACAAATTGTGAGAAAATACTCCGTTTGATTGATCGGTTGCCTTCCACTTGTTAGGATGTTTGTTATGAACCAAGTAAAACCAATTCAACCAAAAGCAGGACAGGAGTCGGTCTGGGATTACCCCCGGCCGCCGCGCCTGGAACGAACAACGAAACATATCGAAGTCATTTTTAATGGGCAGATAATTGCCGACAGCAGGGATGCTTTTCGCGTGCTGGAAACCAGCCATCCGCCGGTTTATTACCTTCCTTTGCGGGATATCAACCGGGCTGCCTTACGGCCGGCCCCAGGCAGTTCCTTCTGCGAGTGGAAAGGCCAGGCTTCCTATTATGATGTGCTGGTCGAAGGCCAAAAGGCCGAACGGGTCGCCTGGACCTATAAACGGCCGTCCCCCTCATTCCAGCCCATCCAGGACCACGTCGCTTTTTACGCCTGGGCCATGGACCAGTGCCGCGTGGACGGTGAGGTGGCTACCCCACAGCCCGGCCGATTTTACGGCGGCTGGATCACCGCTGATGTGGTGGGTCCTTTTAAAGGTGAGCCGGGAACCATGGGCTGGTAGTCGTGTCCGAAAAAGAGCAAACGTGTGCTGTCTGGTGGGTGCGCCGCGACCTGCGATTGGTCGATAATCAGGCTTTGGGCGCCGCCCTGAATGAAGCGGACCGGGTGCTTCCGCTTTTCATTCTTGACCCGCGGTTGTTATCGTCACGCTACGTAGGGGAGAAGCGTAAGGCTTTTCTTTTCGCCGGGCTGCGTGTCCTTGATAAGGAGCTGCGAGAATCAGGGAGCCGCCTGATCCTCCGCCGCGGCGATCCGCGGCAAGTGCTGCAAGAGATAGTGGCAGAGAGTGGGGCTGCGGCCGTATTCGCCGAAGAAGATTATTCACCCTTTGCCCGCCGGCGGGATCGTCAGGTTGGCCAAACAGTTCCCCTGCGGCTTTGTCCAGGGCTGACGGTGCACCCGCCAGGCATGGTGCGTAAAGATGATGGCGGTCCATATATCGTCTATACTCCGTTCAGCAAAGCCTGGAAAGATCGGCGGCGACCGGGCGAGGACGACCTGCTTCCACCGCCGGAAAAACTGGCATCGCCTGGTGATTTGTATTCGCTGGAATTGCCCCAGGAACCGCCAATGCCGGCCAGAGTGCCATTTGCCGCGGGTACGGCCGCCGCCATCAAGCGCCTGGAGCATTTTATCGAGCACAAGGTTTATGATTATCAAAAGGAAAGGAACCGGCCTGACCTGGAAAGTACGTCGAAATTATCGCCCTACCTGCGAATGGGCATGATTTCGATTCGCCAGGTGGTGGCGGCGGCCGATGCGACCATCGCCCATGCTCCTGACGATGAGAGCCGCAAGGGCGCGGAGACTTTTCTCAATGAACTGATCTGGCGTGAATTTTATATCTCGATCCTGGCCCACTTCCCGGGCGCGCGGAAAGGTAACTTTCGCGAGAAATACGATCAAATCGCCTGGGACAATGACCGGGAAGCTTTTAATGCCTGGAAAGAGGGGCGCACCGGTTTTCCTATCGTTGATGCAGCGATGCGTCAATTAGTGGGCATGGGCTGGATGCATAATCGCTCCCGCATGATCACGGCTTCATTTTTGGTAAAGGATTTGCTGGTCGATTGGCGCTGGGGCGAGCAGTTTTTCATGCAGCACTTGGTGGACGGGGATCCGGCTTCCAACAACGGCGGCTGGCAGTGGACGGCCGGTACGGGCACGGATGCCGCGCCGTATTTCCGCATATTTAATCCGATCTTGCAGGGTAAGAAGTTCGATCCGGACGGGCGTTATATTCGGCACTGGCTGCCCGAACTGGCCGAGGTGCCGAACAAGTATATTCATGAGCCGTGGAAGATGCCGGATGACGTGCAGCGAGAGGCCGGCTGTCGTTTAGGGGAAGATTACCCACAGCCGATAGTCGATCACAAGAAGGCTCGTGAACGCACCCTGGCGGCGTACCAGGCGGCGAGCGAATAATGTAGTTACCAACCTGGACAAATTTTAATTTTTTATAGACAAATACTTGACAAAAGTTTTACTATCGTTTATTATTTGTTGCGTGAGCAAATACCGTAGCGCATGATTTCTAGCTTGCGTATATGAACAAACTGGAAAGTTTGTTCTACAGAAGTGAATTCCATTGGAGTCAATGATGAACGATATGAGAACCAACAATCGAACCGATACAAAACATATACGCCAGAGCAAAGCCGCTCCTATTTCAATGCGGCAGATTCGAGAGCAAAAAGAACGTGCCCTTTTATGGTTTCTGGCCAGCGGCATCAGCCTTGTCGCCAGCCTGGGAATCGGCCGTTTGTTGTTAGGATGATCGAGCCATGCCAACGTTTGATTACGAATTTACGGTTGACGCCCCACAGTCGGCCGTGGCTGATTTCCACTATAACGCCAGCGTCAAGACCCTGACCCCTTTGCCGATCATCGCCCAGATGCATGAATTTGAACCCCTGGCCGACGGCTCGCAGGCGGACTTTACGCTGTGGTTCGGCCCGCTGCCCATCAACTGGAAGGTCGTACATTCCGATGTCGGACCGGACGGTTTCACTGATTCCCAGATCTCAGGCCCGTTGAAAAGTTGGCGACACGAACACCGCTTCATCCCCATTGACGAAAATAGCTCTAAGGTACATGAACATATCGAATATGAATATAAGTCGGGGTTGAAGGGTTTGTTAAGCCGTTTGCTGTTTTCTCCGTTGGCGCTGCGCATGTTGTTTATGATGCGGGAGCGGATTACACGGCGTGCGGTTAGTGGTCAGTGGACGGTAGTCAGTAATCAGTGAACAGTGGGCAGTGGGCAGTGGGCAGTGGGTCAGTGGACGGTAATCAGTGGGCAGTGGGTCAGTGGACAGTAAGCAGTGGCCAGTAGGACAGTGAACACTGCTTACTGATGACTGATTTACTGATAACTGATCTACTGATTACTGTATACTGAAAAATGCCTGATTCACCTCATACGACCGTCATCGGTGCGGGCATTGGTGGGCTGACCGCGGCGGCACTACTGCTCAAAGCCGGCCATAGGGTTACCGTCCTGGAAGCCCACGTATATCCGGGGGGCAGCGCCGGCACTTTTTACCATCAAGGGTACCGCTTTGACGCCGGGGCGACACTGGCTGGTGGCTTTTCGCCCGGGGGACCCCATGCCCAGGTAGCAAAGATTTTGGATCTGCAATGGCCTATTCGGCCGGCGGACCCGGCCTGGGTGGTTCATCTGCCCGACGGCCGTGCGGTAACCCAATGGGCAGACGCCGATCAATGGCGCCAGGAACGACAGACCCACTTTCCGGGGACGGAACGCTTCTGGCGGGCGCAGGAGATGCTGGCGGATATTAGCTGGGACATCTCATCACGGCCGTTCCCCTGGCCACCCCAATCACCCCGCGATCTAATGATCCTGGTTCAAGCGGTTCGCCCAGCGACCTTGCGTGCTCTTCCTTATATATTGCGCTCCATCGGTGATGTTGCCCCCCAGGGGGACGATATGTTCCGCGCTTTCCTGGACGGACAACTTCTGATCTCGGCCCAGACTACGTCCGAAAATGCCAACGCGCTCTATGCCAGCGCAGCTTTGGATCTACCCAGACGCGGGGTCAACCATGTCCGCGGCGGCATCGGGGCGCTGGCCAAAACGCTGGTCGATTGGATTCGCGGAAATAGGGGTGTGGTGCATTATCGCCAGCATGCCCAACAGATCGTCAAAAGCCGCGATGGCACTTTCAAGGTGACGACCAGGAAAGGGAAAGAGGTGTCGGCCGATGCGCTGCTGGCCAATGTCACCCCCTGGGCGCTCAGGGACCTGCTTGGTGATGAAGCACCGCAGAAACTGCGCCGGGAGGTTGAAGGCCGCCAACCAACCTGGGGCGCTTTTACGCTTTACCTGGGGTTGGATCGCTCAGCCTTGCCGGCCGGTCTTGCCGGTCATCACCAGGTGCTGGTCGACCAGCAAAAGCCAATGGGCGAGGGCAGTTCCGTGTTTATTTCACTGGCTGATCCACAGGACCAGGATCGTGCGCCGCAAGGTCGGATTCCGGCGACACTGTCGACGCATACGGCCGTTGAACCGTGGTGGGATCTGGCCAACAATGACCTTCAAGGTTATTTGCGACGGCGTGCTGATTATGCGGAGCGCCTGTTGGCAGCGGCCGAACGAGCGATTCCCGGCATCAGCACATCATTTGATATTTGCCTGCCGGGGACGCCGGTGACTTTTGACTTTTATACGCGACGGCCGCAAGGGATGGTCGGCGGCTTTCCCCAAACATCACTCTTTGATGCTCGCGGTCCACTAACGGGCATTCCCAATTTGTGGCTGGTTGGTGATTCCATTTTTCCCGGTCAATCGACGGCGGGGGTTACATTGGGAGCGATACGGGTGGCTGATGAAGTGCTGCGCGCTTTCCCCGTCAAAGCGCAGGCGGGTCAGATGGCTTCACAAAAGCTTGGGATTTAATCAGGGGCACGGATGGGAGCAGAAATTGGAAGGAAACCCTATTAAAAATATAGGAGGGTGATCGTATGGATCACCCTCTATATTGGCAATTTGAGAGAACGCTTTAAGCGATACTGTTTCCTTCCTGAACCATAATTGGTTGCTGCTTGTAGTATGCCAGGCGTCCGTCAAAGAAGCGTCATTTTTCCGTTATTAAGAGACACAATTCCGATATCTGTTGTTCCGGCGGGAATTCTGGATCCCTTTAAGGTGCCGGCGTTCACTAGTCTTACGCAACAAATTATTATATTCTTCACTGGTGTCCGCTGCCTTATGGTCAAGCGGCGGATAGATTAAAGCCAAAGCTAAGAAATCAATGTTTTTTTCATCATAACATCATAGAATAGATCAGTTTTGCGGCTGTTTGTGCTTCGATCAGCGGCCGAGAATAAATAAAGGACCTCTTTCATGCATCAATCCACCATCATCGGACTAACAATAATTGTTGTCTTAGGGATTGTCGCGCAATGGCTGGCCTGGCGCTTAAAAATGCCGGCCATTCTGCTGCTGCTATTGTTTGGTTTTGTTGCCGGACCTGTTACCGGGTTGATTCACCCGGACGAATTGTTCGGGGATCTGCTGTTTCCCTTAGTCTCAGTTTCCGTGGCCATCATCTTATTCGAGGGGGGGTTAAGCTTAAGGCTGGATGAAATTCGCGGGGTTCAATGGGTGGTCCGTCTACTTATTTCGATAGGAGCATTGATCACCTGGGGGGTGATCGCACTGGCCTCTTACTATATTTTAGATCTCAGCCGCCAATTATCCGTGCTGTTAGGGGCTATATTAGTGGTCACCGGACCCACTGTGGTCATTCCCATATTGCGGCAGGTTCGGCCGACGCAGCAGATCAGCTCCATCTTGAAGTGGGAAGGGATATTAATCGATCCCATCGGAGCCACACTGGCTGTTCTCGTTTTTGAAGGCCTCATTGACGGTGGGCCGGAATACCAGTTAACGGCTTTGGGAATTTTTTCCGGCATTCTGATCAGCCTCCTTGAGGGTACGATCATCGGCATCATATTTGCCTGGTTATTGATTCAATTCCTTAAGCGCAATTGGATCGCCAACTTTTTGGAGACGGCCGTGACCTTGATGGCTGTATTAGCTGCATTTGCTATCTCCAACGCCTTGCGCACGGAATCCGGATTGATGGCTGTAACTGTCATGGGCATCATTCTGGTTAATCAAAAGAAGGCCAATATCAGTCATATTGTTTCTTTTAAAGAGGAATTGGGCGTCCTGCTGCTATCCGGCGTTTTTATTATCCTGGCGGCACGGATCAATTTGCAGGAATTGATCACCGTGGTCTGGCAGGAGGTCGCTTTCTTACTGATCGTACTCTTTATCGCCCGTCCCTTATCGGTTTTCGTTTCCACACTTTTCAGCAAGATTCCGTTTAAGGAGCGGTTTTACATGGCGGCGATGGCCCCTAGAGGTATCGTCGCCGTAGCGGTCGCTTCCCTATTTGCCATTGAGTTAGGTGAATTTGGTTTTGAAGGTGCGGAACAACTGATTAATGTTACGTTTGCGATCGTAGTGGGAACGGTCATTATTTATTCTATCATTGCCAAACCGCTAGCCAACGCCCTGGATATCGTGCAGAAGCATCCACAGGGGACATTGATCGTTGGCGCCCATCACTGGGCGCGGCAAATGGGGGCGGCCATTCAGGAGGCCGGTTTTGATGTGTGGATGGTAGATACGAACGGCCGTCATATTGCCAATGCCCGGAACATGGGATTGCATGGCTATCATGAAAGTATCACATCGGACGGAATTCTTGATGATTTACCGACGGGCAGCATCGGCCGCATTCTGGCCATGACCGATAATGATGAATTAAATGCGCTCGCTTCATTGCGCTTCAGCGAATGGGTTGGTGATGATCACACCTACCAGGTGGCCCCTACACAAAAAGGATCGCACCAACCGTTGAGTGATCAACTCAGCGGGCATATCCTCTTCAATGGAGATATGACATTCTCCAGGTTGGAAAAAGGATATTATGAAGGGAACCAGGTCGTATTGATCGAGAATAATGCCCTGGAACGGCTTGCGACTTATGAAGAAGAGGGTCGCTTTGCCCTGGTATTGTTTGTGGCTACCGATGATGATCGATTACTGGTTTCCACATGGGCCAACCAGCTTAAACCGCAAGAGGGCCAACGGGTGATTTGCCTGGTAGGGGCCATGGCTCAACATAAACTGGTGGATAATGCGCCGACCGGAATCGCTGAATATTCGGGGCAGGAAGTGTAAAATAAATATTCCTGTTTGTTTCTGCCGCAATCGAGAATGATTACGCTCACTCGCCACTCGCAAACTCGTCACTCAATAAGCAAATTAGATAATGCCCAAAGATCCCGCTGTTTGCTTTACGATCATGCACCGGGTGTTATTGTTGATGGGTTGGGGCGGCTGGAATAATTGAAAGCCGGCTTGCTGATAAATGCGAATGGCGCTTATGTTGCCCTCGACGACCTCCAGGTAAATCTGATCGATTTGCGGCAGCTTAAAGGCTTCTTCAATTGTCTTGTTGATCAAGGTCAAGCCGATTTTTCGGCCGCTGTATTCGGCACGTACATACATCTGAATGACCACGCCGGTCTTTTCCAGATTGTAAGGATTGCCAGGGAAAAAGTCGAGGAAGCCGCAGATGCCAATTAATTCATCCTCAGCAAATGCACCGATCATGAAGCTGTCTTGACCAGCATCTTCCAGGATCTGCTCAAATTTCAGCTTGGGTAGCCGGCGCTGCTGTTCATAATCAGAACCGAATTTATCCGGATGAGCCTTTAAAGCCTCCAAGCGAATTGCCCGATATTGAGGTGCATCAACCGTGCTAAGTCTCCTGTAGGTAATCATAGATTTAATTATTGCACAGAGCGACACTGAGAATGGCACAGAGCTTCACAAAGATTTCTATGTTAATATCTCTGTGGTTCTTTGTGCCTCACCTCCCTGCTCTCTGTGCAATTTTTTCCTTTCACAGAGCAGCACCGAGAATGGCACAGAGGGGCATGGAGTTTTTTGTTTTTATCGGTGATCCTCTACGCAATATTTCATCCGCCACTGAATTTGGTTTGATAGCCCAGTTTTTGCAGCTCTGCGGCTACTTTTTGGCGGTTGTCACCCTGGATCTCGATATGACCGTCTTTGATTGATCCGCCGGAGCCGCATTTCTTTTTGAGCTGTTTGGCCAGTTTTTTCATATCGGCATCTGTCAACTGCAAGTCCATGATCACCGTCACTTCTTTGCCGCCGCGTCCTTTCTTTTCGCGGCGAATGCGGGCGGTTTGTTCTTGTGGGAGAGGGCTGGTGGGTTCGGGACAACGGCAGGGGTAGCTGCCGCAGCGCGGGCATCGTTTGGCTGCGGCGCTGTTTTTATAGCGAGATTTCTTCTTTTTTTGTTGAGCCATATATTGGATAAATGAAACCAGGTTTTTCAAAAACCGGGTCTCTAAAGATACTTATTCCTTGCCGCTTTTCTCTTCAAGCGCGATTGTCACCCGGCGCAGGCGTTCGGCAAGAATCCGCATCACATGTAGAGCAAAGAACGGAGTTTGCTGGATCAAAAACTGGAAACGCTGCTGGTCAACAGGGACTAATTTACAATCACAACGGGCCACGGCTCCGGCACTGCGTGGTGAGGCGTCGATCAAGGCCATTTCACCGAACATGCCCCCGGGATTGACGGTTTCTAAAATATTGCCATCGGTCACGATATCAACCTGTCCTTCGATGACCACAAACATGTCACGGTTGATATCGCCTTCCTCAAATATGACCGACCCTTCAGCGTATTCCTGGGCATTTTTATCACGGCCGAATAATCTGGTTAAATCAAGCACTCGATTCTCCTCTACACGGATATTGACTATCATTTATAGAAAGATTTGTCAATTTTTATGTTCTAGTATCTCTGGAAATCCCACAGAAAAAATTGACAAATCTAATAAATTATAAAATGTCTTTATAATTTACCACTTTCCAACAATATATTCTACAATTGGCCGATTAAACGGATGTTAACAGCTTGTTATCGCAATGTTAAAAAATAAAATGTGGATCATTGTGTTTCCATATTATGTGATATAATACGCAATTGAATATTCTCTATCATGCTGCAAAAGCGCCACTTCAATTGATATCACCAGTGTGATGGTCCTCCGTTAATTGAAATTTTGGATAAATTATTTATTGATCGTAGGAGCTTTTCATGTCTGCGCAACATCGCGTCGTTTTTACCTTTTTGATGATTTTTTTGTTGTCTGTCGTATTTGCGCCACGGGTCGCCACCGCGGCCGATTTTACCGTGACGACGACAGACGATATTTTAAATAGCGAAGATGGTGAATGCTCCCTGCGTGAGGCGATCATCGTTACCAATTCCAATAACCCCACCATTTATGACACTGATTGCGGCGGCAGTGGCGGCCTTACTGACAATATTATTTTACCTGCTGGTGATTACACGCTAACGATTGCCACCGGAGAAGAAGATTTTGCCGCTTCCGGTGACCTTGATATTAATGATTCGTTGGAAATTTTAGGCGCGAACGTCGATACCACCACTATCACGACCACCTATGATGAAGACGGCGTGTTTGCTATTGATCCCACCAACATCAGCGATATCACCCTGACAATAGAAAATGTGACCATTACTGGAACCGTCGACAGCAGCGCAGCGCCAATCACGGTTGGTACCGAGCAAACGAACAGTGATTTAACCCTCACAAATGTAAAGATGATTAACAATCAAAACATCGGTGGGAATGGCGGGGCGATTGCCATTTACTCTACAGGCATTGTTGATCTGGACCAGGTGCAGTTGATTGGAAATGAGGCCGATGAAAGCGGTGGCGCCATTTATAATCCAGCGGTATTTAGTACATTAACAATTTCCGATTCATTGATTAAAGATAATATATCTTCTGAAGAAGCCGGCGGTCTATACAGCGATCAAAATACAGGATTGAACATCTATCGCAGCGCGTTTATCGGCAATGAATCATACGATGGGGCAGGGATTTTCTTGTGGGGGTATGCCAACATAGAGAACAGCACGATCAGCGGAAACATCAGCTCAGGCGAAGGGTCGGAAGGTGGCGGTATCCTCGTGACAGGATCGGGTGAACTACAACTCTATTATTCTACAGTCACCCAAAATTCGTCGGATACTACCGGCGGTGGTATCACCAATGACGGGGATTTGGTGATTTATGGCAGCCTCGTCTCCGACAATACATCAACCAGTGGGGCTGAAATCTATGTTGATACGTTAGGGGAAGCGACGGTATCCGAAAAGGGCAGCAATATTATTGGCCACAGTGGTTTGACCACCGCTGAGGCCATTGATGGCTATACACCTGACGGGAGCGATTTGGTTTTGACCAGTGATGGCGGCTCTTCCACTGTTAATTCAGATATTCTTGATTTGACGGCGTCCGACAACGGAGGAGCAACACCCACGCATGCCCTACCATCCAACAGCCCGGCCCTGGATTTTATTTCTGTGGAAGTGGATGGATGCGGGATAAGTTTTGATGAAGATCAGCGTGGTGAAGATCGGCCGGATGATGATACATTACTCTGTGACGCCGGCGCTTATGAATTTCAACCGGAAGCAGTCCAGGAAGGACCGGATTTTTATGTAAACACCACCGATGATCTGGATGATCAGGTTTGTTCAACTTTACATTGTTCGTTGCGCGAGGCCATCGCAGCCGCGAATGCATCCAGCAATCAAGGAACGGATCGGATCTACTTTGATATTGCTGGGGGGGCGCCGTATACGATTTCTCTTTCTACCCCCCTGCCGGTCATTGACGATTATGTTGATATTCTGGATCCGGCCGAGTCTGTCATTATTGATGGCGGTGAGTCTATTCTAAGCGGTCTTACCTTTGCTCCCGGCAGCAGTGGTTCCGATGTTGAGGGAATCAGCCTGACCGGGTTCACGGAGCAGGCCATTTTTATTGACAACTCTTACTATCAAACCATTGATAATGTCAAAATTTATGACAATCCGGGTTCCGGCATTGTGATTAATGGAGATGACAATTATATCGTTTACAACGAAATCAGGGATAATGGCCTGACCGGGATCACCGTCAGTGGTGGTGATGGCAATGTTTTCAGCCAGAACAGTATTTATGGTAATGGTGGATTGGGCATTGATCTCGGTGGGGATGGCGTCGACGAGAACGATTTTACAGATGTGGACGATGGGCCGAACGGCAAACAAAATTACCCGATTCTGCAAAAAGCGACCCTCATTGACAATGATAACACCCTGCAAATTCAAGGCTATATTTTTTCCAAGCCCAATTTTGAGGTAGAGATAGAATTTTACGCCAACCAAAGCTGTGATGATTCATTTTATGGGGAAGGGCAACAATTCATTGGTTTCTATTATGATTTCTTGGATAGCAACGGCGGGAAATCCTTCATCGCCGAATACGATTTATCTCAATTAGAAACCAGTTTTGCTATTGAGAACGGGGTGGCGATTACCGCCCTGGCCCAAACTTTTGAAGGTGGTGAGGGTGAGCCATCTGAGGGTTCCTCAGAATTCAGCCGTTGTATCACCATCAATCCCAACAACGATACCTGGGTGAATGCTTATCCCATTCAACTTGAACCGACAGGATTTTCCGGTGTGCAGCAGGTAAGAATACCATTAGCCCCGGAAGCTGAACTGGCTACGACAGATACAGTTTTCAGTGGATCAGTGGAACAGTATCTTACTTCACCTGGACAATCACGCTGGTTCCGCTTCCCGGTGAGTCCGGGCAGCACAATCGTTGGCGAATTGAGTAATTTGCCGGCCAACTACGATCTGCTGCTGTTCCGTGATATTCAGCAAACGTATGACAGCCTCGGTGATCCGGATACGGTAGAAGATCTGGCCTTGCTCAGTGCCGAATTCGCCCCGGAAATGTTCACGCCGGAAATGTTCACGCCGGAGATGTTCACGCCGGAAATGTTCACACCGGAGATGTTCACGCCGGAAATGTTCACGCCGGAAATGTTCACGCCGGAGATGTTCACGCCGGAGATGTTCACGCCGGAGATGTTCACACCTGAGATGTTCACGCCGGAAATGTTCACGCCGGAGATGTTTACGCCGGAAATGTTCACGCCGGAGATGTTCACGCCGGAGATGTTCACGCCGGAAATGTTCACGCCGGAGATGTTTACGCCGGAAATGTTTACCCAGGACCAGCGTTATTATGCCAGTGCCCTGGCGCAGAGTGCGCTGGCGATCAGCGCCTTTGACGGCACGGCCGATGAGCGGGTAGAAGCCAACAGTTGGAACGAAAGCGGCGATTTTTATTTGCAAGTGACCGGCCGCAACGGGGTCTACGATCCCAATAACCCGTTCCTGCTGGAAGCCACGGTTTTTGGTGGGGTTTGTGATGGAATTACCTCTTCATTCCAACCGACGATCACCCCTCCGGTGGGTGCCGGCACAGTCAACACCCTGATCTTGTATGACTCCTCGCGCATGAACAGCAGCGACCCGGATTTCTCGGCGATGCAAGCGGCATTAAATTCCCTGGCTGCCCACCCAAGCGTGAATGGCCTGGTGATTGACCTGGCTAATGACGCAGGTGTCGCGGCCGCCAATACGCAAGCTGACCAAAATCGGCCCTGTGTTTATGCTAAAAATGTAGTCGCGCAGACGATTAAAAAGATCATTGAGCAACACGAAGAAGAATACCCAACGATCCAATATATTACGCTCATCGGCAATGATGATGATATTCCCTTCTTCCGCTATCCCGACCGCGGTCTGCTGGCCAATGAAGATAATTATGTACCACCGGTTGACCCGTTGAGCGCTTCCGAAGCCAGTCTGCGGTTGGGTTATATCCTGGGACAGGATGAATATGGCGCGGATGTCATTGTCAGGCGCAAAAATGCAACCATTCCGCTTCCTAAAAATCCTGTCGGCCGTCTGGTTGAAACCCCTGCCGAAATAACAACCGTCATCCAGGCTTACCTGGACGACAATGGGCAGGTTCCGTCCCCCAGCAGCGGCTTCGTGGCCGGTTATGATTTCCTGGTTGACGCCTCGGAAGCGGTATCAGACGAATTGCAGTTGGGTCTGGGAACAGGGGGAACGGTTAACGATTTGATCACCCCGGCCGACCTGGCACCGGCCGATCCCGCATCGTGGACGGCCGATGATCTGCGCCAGCAATGGTTGCAAAATCCGCAGCGATATGACGTGGTCTTCCTGACCGGGCACTTCAGTTCATTCAGCGCCCTGGCCGCCGATTATCAGACCCGCATTTTTGCTGAAGAAGCGAGCCTCTCCCAATTGGATATGACCAACACGATCATCTTCAGCAATGGCTGTCACTCCGGCTACAACCTGGTCAATGAACATGCGGTTCCCGGCGTTTCCATCGAACCGGATTGGGCGCAAGCCTTCGCCCGCAAGGGAGCCTGGCTCTTGGCCGGAACGGGTTACCAATATGGCGACACTGATTTCGTTGAATACAGCGAAAGGCTTTATGTCGAATTTTCCAAGGAACTACGTACCGGCACAGGGGCCGTGGCCACGGGGGATGCTGTTGTTGCCGCCAAACAAAGATACCTGACGGAAACGGCCAATATGCGGCCGATCCATGAGAAAGTGCTGTTGGAAGCGGCCATTTTCGGCCTACCCATGCTCTCCATCGACATGCCGGGACAGCGCATTAATCCCACGGCCAATGCCTCTATTGTGGCCAATGGTGATGTCAACGCATTCACCACCGATCCGGGCGATACGCTGGGCTTGTATTATGCAGACAAGAATATAAGTACACCGACAACCGAGTTCACCAAGACATTGGAAAGTGTGATTAATGCTGATCCGGTCATCACCACCTACTTTGAAGGGCAAAACGGTAAGGTCATTAATCCTGGCGAACCCATTCTGCCCCTGGCCCGCTTTAATGTGGAAGCGCCAAGCAATATTGCCGATACGCTTCTGCGCGGGATTAGCTTTCTGGGTGGCGATTACACCGAGTACACCAATCGTATTCCCCTGACCGGCGCGGCGACGACTGAGATCCGGGGCATCCACACACCGTTCTATGCGCCCGTCCATTTCCCGGTTATCCCCTGGGAAATTAACTACCTGGACTATCTGATCCGGGGCATGGATGAAGGGGAAACGAATTTGCACTTGATGCCCATGCAGTTCCTGTCCGATGACAGCCAAACGGTCACAGGGACGATGCGGGTGTTTGACAATATGAGCTTCCGTTTCTATTACAGCGGCAATACCAGTTCCTATGAAAACGTCTCCGAGGGCATCACCAATATCCCGGCCCTCGCTTCACCCCCGATCATCTCTCTGGTCTATGCCGAAGAAGTGGGCACGGATGTCATATTTGAGGCGACCGTCACCGGCGACCCGTCAGCCGGTATCCAGGAAGTGCGCGTCACGTATACGGCGCTGAGCGGTCCTTTCTACGGCTCCTGGCAATCCCTGGAGCTTGAGCAAGATGAAAATGATTCGCGCATCTGGCGCGGAACCCTGCCCTTAAATGGCACGGATGCCGGGGATGTGCGCTATATGGTGCAGGCAGTCAACGGGGTTGGCCTGACCTCTATCGCCACGAATAAGGGTGCTTATTACATCCCCAATATCGATCCCGGCAATCCGGCCGAAGATCCGGATGGAGAAGAGCCGGTGGAAACGAATGTGAGCTTGACCGATATTAGCCAGGCGGCCGTTCAGGCCGAGAGCGGTAAATATGGCACGTTTGTGACGTTCACGGCCGAATTAAAATCCAACGGCCAACCCCTGGCCGATCAAATCCTTGAGTTTGGTCTGACCAGCCAGCGAGTTAGAGTTAAGACTGATAGTCAGGGCGTGGCTACCACGACTATTACGATCATCGGTTTGCCGCAAGAAGATATCTTACGTGTCACTTTTAATGGCGCTCCTGGCTATCTACCTTCCTCGGTAAGTACACCGTTTACGATTCTGCCGATTGGAACGATTTTAGAGCTAATAACAACGACGCCGACCTTTGCCGCGGATGGGCGCGCCGATCTGTCGCTTTCCTTGACGGATGAGACGGGGCGGCCGCTGCGTGAGAAATCGGTCATCATTACGATTGAATCAACCGGTGAGTTTTATTCAGAGAGCGTCATCACCGATCTGTTTGGCAATGCCGTTCTGCGCACCGTACCGCTGCCCCCCGGCGAGTACACGGTGAACGCTTACTATGGCCAGGAGGTTCAGCTTCCGGGCGGGACGGTGGATCTCAGTAATCCGCGTTATTTGCCCAGCGAGGCAATCGGGTTGACGCTGATCAGCAACACGCCGCCGACGGTCGATGCCAACGGACCGTACAATGTCGGTGAAGGTGGCACAACTTTGCTTGATGCGACAGGCAGTGACATTAACACCGGCCAGGAACTGGAATATGCCTGGGACCTGGACAACAACAGCAACTACACGGAAATAGGGCAGCAGGTGACCTTCTCCGCTGCCGGTCTCAGTGGACCCTCCGGCCCGCTGCCGGTTGGCGTGCAGGTCTGCGATCCGCTGGATTGTGCGACGGACACGGCGCAGGTTACTGTCTTGAACGTGGCTCCCACTATCCATGCGGTCAATAACGATGGTCCAATCGATTCCGGACAGCAGGCTACCATCACGGTCGATGCCAGCGATCCGGCCGATGATCTCTCCTACAGCTTCGATTGTGATGATAACAATGATTATGAAATCGGTCCGGGGTCCGCAAACAGCGCGGCATGCACGTTCAATTCGCCGGGCAACTACACGGTCAATGTGCTGGTTGATGACGGCGACGCGCAAGTGACCGGATCAACCCAGGTTACAGTGAATGGTGATCCCGATCAAGCCTTCAATTATTATTGTGTTTATGCGGAAGGCGCGCTGAAGCTGTACCAGCAGGTGGAAATCAACAACTGCTCCATCGCATCTGAGGATAAGCTGACCATCGGCTTACAGTCCCAGGTTGACGGAGATGGACATAGCCGTGGGGGCGACATTTCCGTTTCCATCAAGGCTGAAGTTGAGGGAACCGTTGCTGCCTTTGAAGATGTTATGGTGTGGAACCAGGGTGTCATCAAGGGCAATGTACATGCCGGTGATTTCGCGACGATCTGGTTTAACAGCATTGTTGAAGGGGATGTGTTAGGTGTTAGTGGCGTCTACGTCGCCCCTTCAGCCACGGTGAAAGGCACGGTGGATGACAACGCATCGCCGCCATCGTTCCCGGCGATTTCGCCCATTACCTTGAATTTATCGGCCGGTGATGATGATGTGACCGTTCCTAGAAGAGAGTCGATGACCTTGCAACCCGGAGATTATGATGCATTACGTGTGCGGCGCGGCGCTGAACTGACCCTGGTGCCAGGCCATTACAGCTTCACGCACATCGATCTTGATCCACAATCGACGATTATCGCCGATTTGAATGCCGGATCGGGAGCCATTCACGTAGATGTGACCGGCGAGGTTACGGGCGGTTTCGAGGTGGAAGTGCGGGTCGAAGGGGGCAGCCCAGCATTATTCGAGATGCAGGTGGCTGGTGATAGAGTCACATTTGACAATTCCAGCGATGTGACAGCCTTCATCATTGCTCCCGAAGCGAAGATTATCCTGAACAAAAAAGTGACGTTTAACGGCGCGCTTTATGGCCAGGAGATCAATCTCTTGAAGGATGTCGTCATTAACGGAACGACGGCCGTCCAGCAGTAGTAACCGCGAAATCTATTTCGCGCCACAAGCGTATGCCTCCGCGCGATTGGAAATCGCGGTTACGGAGCGGACAACTGCTTACAGTAACGGCGAAATCCCTTTCGCGCAAAGGGGCGAAAATTGGAATTTTCAGTTACGGGGTGGATGACTGAAAATCTTATAAGCCGGCGGTTGGTTGTTAATCAAAACGGCCGCCGGTACAATCCTTCCCATATGCCAACAGATTTAATATCCCCCTATATGGCCATGGACCGGCGCCAGGCGATGGCGCGTGGCCGGCAACTGCCTGAACGGTCATCTGGCGCGGCACTTTTCGCCGATATATCCGGTTTTACCCCGCTGGCTGAGTCACTGGTCAACGAACTCGGCCGTCGCCGCGGACCGGAAGAATTAGCCCGCCAGGTGAATGATGTCTATGATGCGTTGATCGCCGAGCTTTACCGTTACCGGGGCAGCGTGATCAGTTTTTCCGGCGACGCCATCACCTGCTGGATTGATGAGGATGACGGCCGAATGGCCACGGCCGCCGGTCTGGCCATGCTTAACGTGATGAAACAGTTCCAGGAGGTGCGCACGCCTTCGGGGCGGGTCGTATCGCTGGGATTAAAAATCGCCATCGTCACCGGTCCGGTGCGCCGGTTTGTTGTCGGCGATCCGGACATTTTTTTTCTGGAGGCGATGACCGGCGAAACCCTGGAGCGCATGGCTGCGGCCGAGCACATGGCGGAACGAGGAGACCTGGTGGTTGATGAGCATACAATACATGCCTTTCAAGAGCCTTCTTTACCTGTTAAGGAGTGGCGATTAGCGGGAGAGCCGGCCGAGCGTTTCGCCGTGATCGATCCCCAGGGTGTGCCCGAACTGCATGTTCCGCCGGACCCCTGGCCTGAATTTGATCCGGAGGCGTTATCTGAGGAAGAAAAGGCGTCCTGGGTGCTGCCACCCGTATACCGCCGCTTGACCAGGGGACTGGGCGAATTTTTGGCCGAGATTCGTCCCGTCGTGGCTATCTTTATCCGTTTCAGCGGCATTGATTACGACCACGATCCCGACGCCCCGCTCAGATTGGATACATTTATCCGCGAGGTGCAACATATACTAGCCCGCTATGACGGCAATTTGCTGCAAATTACGATTGGCGATAAGGGCAGTTATCTTTATATCGCTTTTGGCGCGCCGATTGTTCATGAAGATGATCCGACGCGGGCTGCTGCCGCCGCCCTGCGCTTAAATGAAATCGCCGCCGAACTGCCATTTATCGACGATATGCAGATTGGCTTGACGATTGGCCCGCTGCGCACCGGATCGTCCGGCAGCAGCACACGCCGGACCTATGTCGCTTTGGGAGATACGGTCAACCTGGCTGCCAGGCTGATGATCGCTGCCGAGCCGGGGCAGATCCTGGCCAGTGATGAGCTGCGGGAAGCGACGGGTCTTTCCTTCAATTGGGGCACACTGCCGGCAGTGAGAGTTAAAGGAAAGAAGGAGCCGGTTCCGTTATCTTGTCTGATCAGCCAACGACTGGTTTCCAGGGATGATCGGTCGCAGCGACCGGCAGCGGATCTGCCGCCGATGGTCGGCCGTGAGGCTGAACGTGAGCTGATTAGTGAAAAGCTGGATCTG
>JANQGC010000069.1 GCA_028277515.1 Anaerolineae bacterium | reverse complement strand
ACCGGATGGCAACCCCGATCTCGAACTTCTCAAGTTCCACACCCGGGTGGCTGCAGAGCTTGGAGCTGATTTCATTAAGACGAAATATTCCGGCCAGGTCGAAACGTTTCGCGAAGTTACATCGCAGTGCCCGGTGCCGATTTTGGTGGCTGGTGGTTCGCGCCTCTCAACAGTGGATGAAGTTTTCTCACTCGTAGAAGACGTCATCGCCGGTGGCGGCGCAGGAGTCGTCTTTGGTCGGAATATTTTTCAATTTGATGATCCGGCAGCCGTCCTTCAGGGAATCATTGATCGGGTACATGATTCAAATAAGTAGTCGTCTGGCCAACAAGGTTTGCTGGAAAGTTTGTAGTGATCGCTTTAGCAGTCAACCGGCTAAAGCCGCTATTACGAACCGGATTACTAGAGCTAATTGTCAGTTTGCAAGAATTTTATGCCTCCAACCAGATTGATCGATCATGGCCCATAGCGTTATTTTAACGGTTGATATCGGTACCTCCAGTGTAAAAACGGCCGTTTGGGATCAACAAGGCCAGGCACTGGCTGAGGCCTCATCTACATACAGACTTCATCGCCCCCGTCCCCACTGGGTTGAAATTGACGCTGAAGTATGGTGGCAGGCCGTCGTCAGCACCGTTCGCCAGGTTACCACACGGGCAGGCATCCATCCCGGCCATATCGCCGGAATTGGAATTGACGGTATGGGTTGGACCTGCATCCCAACGGACCGGGATGCGAAGCCCTTAACGCCCGCGATGATCTGGCTGGACCAGCGAGCTGAAGAGGAATCAACCTGGTTAAACAATCTCCCAACCGCGGACCAACTTGTCCACCTGGCAGCCAACCCTATCAAACCCAATTACATCACCCCGAAACTGATCTGGTTACAAAAACATCAACCGGGCATATTTGAGGCAACTTATAAGTTCCTTGATACCGTCGGATTTATTGTGGCTCGATTCACCGGTGAGTTCACTTGTGATTACACACAAGCCTACGGATATCACTTCTTTGACATCAGAAACAAATGTTGGGATGCCGAAGCGGCCGACAGAATAGGCGTGCCGCTGCAAAAACTGCCACGATTGTGTTCAACGACAGAGGTGGTGGGAACTGTAAGCGCCCGGACCGCACAGGAAATTGGCTTGCAGCCCGGCATCCCCGTTATTGCCGGCTGCCTGGATGCGGCAGCCGGAGCCTTGGGCGCCGGTGTCACGCGATTAGGACAAACCAACGAACAGGGAGGTCAGGCAGGCGGTGTAGGTATCAACCTGGATAAGGTTGTTGTCGAGCCACGATTAATCTTCTCCCCCTACGTACTCCCAGGGCGATATTTGTTGGCGGCCGGCACTGTCGGTGGCGGCTCGCTCGGCTGGTTTCTCAATCATTTGGGACACACGGAAACGGCCGCAGCCAAAATCCTCCAAGAAAACCCTTTTGCACTTTTAAGTTTGCAAGCCGGCCAGGCCAAACCGGGGGCCAATGGTCTAATCTTCCTACCCTATATGGCCGGAGAACGGTCACCGCTATGGAGCAGTGTTGCTCGCGGTGTTTTCTTTGGTCTTTCTTATGAGAACAGCCGCGCCGACATGCTGCGCGCGATCATGGAAGGCTGCGCATTTGCCGTTTATGACAATCTGCTAATTGCCGAGAAACATGGCGTCGTCATCAATGAATTTTTAGGTTCCGGCGGAGCCACGAAAAGCGCCGTCTGGTGTCAGATTAAAGCTGACATATACGGACGGCCGTTCGTTGTCGCCCAGCGCGCCGATGGTGTTGAGGGTGGACACGGTCTTGGGCTTTTCGCCTTAACCGCCCATGCTGTTGGTCTGACAGGCGACATCGGTGATTGTATTAATACACTCTTACCCAATCGACGAACCTTCGAACCATCTTTACAAAACCATACCATTTATCAAGAATTGTTCCAGGTGTATCGCAGCGTCTCCAGGAAATTAATGGATGACTTTGTCGAATTGGACCGAATTCGGAGAATTATCCCATGAAGGCAGCTATCTTAGAAAATCAGGGGCTTGTCACCTACCAGGAAGTGCCGGCACCTGTGCCAAAACCGGGCGATGTACGCTTGCGCGTTCAGTCCGTATCAATTTGCGGATCGGATATAAAACGGTATGTGTCCGGCCATCGCTTATATCCTTTAATTTTAGGTCATGAATGCGCCGGAATCATTGACAGCGTTGGCGATGGCGTCAGCGACGATCTGATTGGTCGGCACGCCTCAGTCATTCCCCTCGTACCTTGTTTTCAATGTACGCAGTGCCGCCGAGGGCTTTACTCAGCCTGCCCAAACTATTCCTTCATCGGTTCGCGCGAGGCCGGCGGCTTTGCCGATTACCTGGTATTACCGCACCGCAACGCTTTCATCGTATCGGACGCTCTGCCCTTTGAGCATGTCGCTCTGATCGAACCCTCAACAGTGGCCCGGCATATGCTGTCCCTTGGTGGGTTTCAGGCGGGTGAAACAGCCCTTGTCTTCGGTGCCGGTTCGATTGGTTTAATGGTTGTGCAATGGCTTCGTATTTTGGGGGCTGATCTCATCATCTCAGTTGATATTTCTGACGAGAATCTGGCCATAGCGCGCGAACTGGGTTCCCATGTGGCCTTGAATCCCCTTCATACCGACATCGGTGCCGAAGTACGCAAATTGGTCGGTAACGGCGTAGCCATTACGCTGGAAGCGGCCGGCGTTCCACAAACATTGGAGCAAACCATCCCCGTTACACGCCCGCGCGGCAGAGTGATACTTGCCGGCAACCAGCCGCTGGATAAGTCATTGCCCCTATCCTTTATTGAAAATTTGATGCGTCGTGAATTGAGTATCATTGGATCTCATATGTCTTATTCGGCTCCATTTCCCGGACATGAATGGACTGACACAGTAGAGGCTTTGTTGGATGGCAGATTGGACATGGAACCCATGATCTCTCACCGGCGTTCGCTGGCTGAGACGCCTGACATTTTTGCTCAAATAGGCGCCCGCAAACTGACTCACCTAAAAATCATGCTATTTCCGGAAGGAATCGAACAAGGAGACGACCATGAATAAAATGCCCGGCAGCCTTAAAGAATATATCGCCGAGGCCGCTAGCAATGGAAAGATGGCCGAAGATTTAAGCTGGCTTGAAGATCTAAAATCTAACCTGGGTCCAGCTGCTGTGTTGACTGACCAGGAGACGATTGCGGCTTACAGTTATGATGCCTGGCCGGTGAGCGTCAAATGGAAGAATCAAGGCAAACGGCCGTTCGTTCCCGATGTTGTCGTCCAGGCTCACACCGCTGAACAAGTGAGCAAAATCTTACAATGGGCGAATGCTAACAACGTGCCCGTCACCCCTTGGGGCGCAGGCTCCAGTGTAACCGGACAGCCGCTGGCCTTAAAAGGCGGGATCATGCTCGATACCATGCACATGAACCGTGTGATTGCCCTGGATGAAACATCATTAATTGTCAAAGTACAGGCAGGCAAAATTGGTTACGAGCTAGAAAAAGATTTGAATAACCGGGGCTATACCCTGAATCATTCTCCGCAATCATTGGATCGATCGACGGCCGGAGGTTGGATAGCAACCAGGGCTATGGGCCAGTTCTCTTCTCGCTATGGCGGCATTGAAGATCTGGTAGTCGCTTTTACCGTTGTGCTTCCGACCGGCGAAATTGTGGAGACGATGAACGCACCACGGGCGGCTGTCGGTCCAGACTTGCGCCACGTTTTTCTGGGCGCAGAAGGTACGACGAGCATTATCACCGATGTGACCCTCAAGATTTTCCCAATCGTAGATTACCGGATTTTAGAAGCCATAACTTTTGAAAATGTTCCTGCCGGGGTAAGCGTCATGCGGCAAATGATGCGGCTGGGGCTTCGACCCTTTTTAGTGCGATTTTATGACCATGCCGAAGCACGCCACGCCATGCAAGATACCACTTTTGCTAAATGTGTTATGTTCCTTGGTTTTGAAGGTGTTGAAGCTGTTGCCCTGGCTGAGTACAAGGCCGCAATGGATTTATGTGCTTCGGAGGGTGGGATGCAAATAGGTTCCGACCCTGTAGAAGCCTGGATGGCTCGTCGTTTTGACTTTTCCACGGTCGAAAATTTACTGGCTGAACCTGGCGGTTTGGCAGAAACGATTGAAATAGCCCACTTTTGGGATGGTATATTAGACACTTACTACGAATTGAAGGATGCTTTAGCATCCTATGCCGACGAGGTTTTAGGCCATTTTTCACACGTGTATCCACAAGGAACATCCCTGTACATCATTCTGCTCGGCAAAGATAGTGATGACGCAACGGCCGAGGCAAATCTTTTGGAGATATGGGATGTAGCAATGCGCATTTGCTTGAAGAACGGTGCCGCCATTTCCCACCATCACGGCTCCGGGTTAGCCCGTTTACCTTACATCCCCGCAGGGTTAGGCAGCAGCTTTCAGGTGTTGCAGAAAATCAAGACAGCTCTCGATCCGGCGGGTATCATGAATCCTGGCAAGCTGGGTTTATGAGAAGGCAACATTTAATCGCCATTTTTTCAAGCCGGCGGCCGGGCAAACCTACTGCTATGACCGAGCGATATTGTGATATAAATCCGGAGTTGCCTCAACGGCCAAACTGGCTTGCGTAAAACCTGGATGGCCGTCAGCTTTGAAAAGTGCCGGCCTCTTTGCGTTTTATTGTTTATGGCAGCAGGCAATCGGGAGCCACGGCCTGCGCGAATAAATGAATGGTATCTCCCATAGATGAAAATCAACGGAATTTTCACTTGCAATTCAGCGATCAACCCTTCACAATAGGTGGATTGATCGCATCCGTATTCTTCATCCAAACAACCGGTCATTTAAACCCAAGTATTTCATAATCGTCATCAATCAATAAGCCATCAATTTAGCTTACCTCGCATCCCGGCTGTTATCCAAGCAACGCGATTCACATAGATTCTTGCACCAGCTGATTTGAAATATTAACTGCTCGTTACTATTAACGGCACTTTCTTCAATCTCATTTCAAGAAATTTCATATCACGAGCGATGTTCTATGAGCGAATGACTTCTCACAAAAACCACAGGCACTTTGCGCTGCTGTAGAACAACCTTTTCAGGTTGTTTCAGCCACAAGCCGGAAAGCTCGCGTTGCTGTAGAACAACCTTTCCAGGTTGTTTCAGCTGCAAGCTGGAAAGCTCGCGCTACAATGTCATTAGCAGCAGATAGTAGAAACTCACATAACAACGAGTTAGAGGCCAGAAAAAGGTAACAGTTTTGTTCGACTTACTATCAAAAACCAGGATTCTTCACTCATATGGAAAGAAACCTCTGATATTGTTATCGATTGCCCTGTTGCTATCCATATTAGCTGTGCAAAATTTACCGGCCCAGGATACGGTGCCGCCATCACAAAAGTTGCAGGCAGTTCCGCAGGATTTTAAGCCTATCTCTGCTGAGAGCGGTTGGCTGTTAATGAATGGCCGGCTGTTTTGGACGGCCGATGGCGGCACTGCCTGGGAAAACCGAACACCAGCAAATCTCGGACTGCGGCAAATTCTTTCGACTCATTTTATAAACGAGAATGAAGGCTGGTTAGCAGCCGGCACGCTCAGTACAGAGGGTAAGCCTTCCATCTCAATCGCCCATACTACTGACGGTGGAAAAACGTGGACATGGCCGGCACAGCTTCTTGAAGATAGTGCTGGAATAAACCTCCCATCTGATGCCCATCTCTTTTTCTTGAATAATACGCATGGCTGGCTGGTTGTTAAACTGCAATCCAGCAGCAATTTCAATTCGGGGCTTTTATTCAGCACGGCCGATGGCGGTAAAACCTGGGTCAAGCGGCAGGCTGTTTCCGGCAATCCCGTACATTTTATATCGCCAGTGCTGGGCTGGATGTTGGCCGGACCCCTTGATGATCGCCTTTACCAGACGGCCGATGGCGGATCATCCTGGCAGCAGTTGCAATTGTCCAACCTGGAAGAAAATGACCGCCACCAATTCACACTGCCGTCGTTGTCAGACGACGGCCGTCTGATCCTTTCCGCGCTTATTTCAGAAGGGGAACAAACGCTGCTGCGCAGGTACCAATCCTTTGATTTAGGCCAAAATTGGCAACACGTGGACCAGAAGCGCTTTGATCTGGAATTTGGCCAGGCTGTGCCTGTTGTTCAGATCCAAACAAAAACCCTGATCACCGTCCCAGGCAAGGAATGGGCAACAGATACCCTTCAAGGACAGGCACTTGGCTCACAAATTGTGCAAGCGCCCCATTTTCAAGCCTATTCAATGGCCACTGCGGCCATTGGCTGGGGACTGCGCCTGGATGGTCACTGTCGCCAAAAGGAGGATTGTGAGCAAATCATCCAATTGTATAAGACGGCCGATGGCGGCTTGAGTTGGACATTAATGGCGGCCCCCCAGGAGCTGCCCGTCGAGTCTATTGAAAAGGAGTGGGAGAAACCATCTGTTCCGGCGGCAGAGGCCGGCACCTCTCCATTTGTTGGCCAGGGATTTGATACCTGTGAGATCCCCACCGTCAATCAACTGGAGAATTGGATGGCCGGCAGTCCATACGAAGCCGTTAATCTATATATCGGCGGTTCCTGCCGCTTCTGTTCTAACAGCGGTCTGACTCCTGAAAATCTAGTCCAAATTGAAGATCAGGGCTGGAAATTTATCCCGACCTGGGTCGGGCCACAATCAAGCTGTTCCAGCAGTTGTGGGGGTAGGAAAATTAGCAATAATACGACTACCGCTTACCAACAGGGCTTAGATGAGGCAGAAGCGGCATTGGCCAAAGCAGTAGAGCTGGATCTCGCCGCACCGGACGGTTCTGGAGCAGTCATTTATTATGATTTAGAGGCTTTTAATTTATCCTCATCATCCACCTGCCGCAATGCAGCCCAATCGTTTGTCTCCGGCTGGTCAAAAGGCTTGCGGGATAATGGCAGCACGGCCGGTCTATATGGGGCAACCTGCGGTTCTTTTTTTAGCGACTTCGCAACGATTGATAACCCGCCGGATGCCATCTGGGCCGCCTATTGGGCTTATAGTTTCTATAACAGCAATGCATCAGTCTGGAATTTACTTTGCCTGGATAATGCTCTATGGCCGGACCAGCAGCGCATTCGCCAGTATGCCGGGGATCATTTTGAAAGCTGGGGCGGAACCTCCATACGAATAGACAGCAACGTTCTTAATGGCATTGTCGATAGTTTGTACACCGGTACGACAGCAACACCATCACCCACGGCAACAGAAACACAGCAGCCAACAGCAACAGCAACGCCTACTGCGTCAGCAAGTCCAACGTCTACGGCAACCAATACCGTCTCCCCAACCTTTACAGCTACCGCTACACAAACTCAAATACCAACAGCGACAGCAACGCCTTCATTCACACCGACAGCAACATCTTCTCCTAGCCCAACACCATCACCTACAGAAACAAGTAGTCCGACAGTAATCCCTACCATGACAGCAAGCGCAACAGCGACAGGAACGGTCACGGCAACCCCTACCGCTACAGCAACTGCAACGGCCGTACCTACAGCCACCCCCACTCCAAGTTCAGAAAATCTCTTTTTCCTGCCAACCGTGTTTAACGATGCCCCCCTGGGCATCAGCGGCCGAATTATCGACCAGGCCGGCAATGGTGTGCCAAATGTAACCATAAACCTGGTCGGTGTGGCTCAGACAACAAGCGGTGCAAGGGGACTGTATGGCATTCGTGATCTTACACCGGGCACCTACACAATCAGGCCTGAGCGAGCAGGCTATATTTTCGAACCGGCCGAGCGCACACTCATCCTCCCACCCAGTAGTGGGCAGCAAGATTTCGTTGCGCGGCTCGATCCCTATCCAGGACCCTGACCTGTCTTTAAGCTGCATAAAAATTCGTGGGCAACCCATCTTAAGCGTTATAATTGATGGATGGCCTCTGTAACTGATACCATCACAACCGGCGATAATGATGAACCGATATTTCCTGAGAAACGCGTCATTCATTATATGTACTGCGATAACTGCGGTTCATTTTCGCTCACCGATTGGCTGGAACCGGTCAATTATCAGGAGCTTCTGCAGCAAAAAGAACGTGCTAATCAAGTCAGAAATGTGGCCCTGGTAGCAACCCTGGTTACGGCCGTTCTCGCCCTCTTCGGCCTACCTATCTTCTTATTTTTCTCTTTGATCATCATGGCCGGAGCGGCCGCTGTCTCATCTTACATTGATCGTAAGATTCATCTGCACGGCGTCATCTGCCAGGAGTGCCACATCACCTATGTCAACGGCAGCTCATTCTTCACCAAACCGGATAATAACCCCCGGCACTACACGATGGCCAATGTGCCCCGGCCTTTGTATAATGTCTACCAAATTAAGGAATAAGCACCATCATGGCTACTATGCGCGAAGTCGCCGATAAGGCCGGCGTTTCCATCGCCACGGTTTCTTCTGTAGTAAATGATACACGCTACGTCAGTGACGAGCTTACTCAGCGTGTATTGCAGGCAATGCAAGAGTTGGATTATGTTCCCAATCAAATCGCTCGGAGCTTACGAGGTGGGGACACGCGCATCATTGGTTTTATCGCCCCCGGAGATGATAACCTATATTTCGCAGCGATAGGCTCGCAAGTGGCCAAGGCCGCCGCCGATTATGGCTACAGCGTCATCTATTGCAATAGCCGGCGTGATATTGAAAAAGAAAAAGCGTATATTGACGATCTCATAACCAAGCAGGTTGACGGCATCATTTTCTGTAATATCGGCCAGAGTGATGCCGAGCAGGTGCGCTTGCTGCGCCAGGGCATTCCCATCGTTTTGATGGATTGGGATCTGGAGGGCACCAAGAGCGATTGTGTCCTGCTTAATGAGTGGCAAGGTGGGCAGTTGGCCGCCGGCCATTTGCTCTCCCTGGGCCACCGTCGGATCGCTTGTATCTATACCGATATGAGCAATATTCCCTTGCACAGGCGTGTAGAAGGCTTTCGCCAGGCCTTGCTAGAAGCCGGTGTCCCCCTGTCTGATGATTATCTGATTGAGGGGGGTTATTCGATGAGCAGAGGCAAAGAGGCTATGCGGCAGTTGATTAAAATGCCCAACCGGCCGACGGCCGTATTCGCGGCGATTGATGAGATGGCCATTGGTGCGCTCATTGCTGCCCTAGAGGCCGGCTTAAAAGTGCCGGATGATATTTCCTTGATTGGTTTTGATAATGTTAGCCTTGGGGCTGAATTGTATCCCTCAATAACCACCGTTGACAAAAGGATCCCTATCGTGTGCCGCCAGGCTGTTGATATACTCATTGACCGGGTTAAAACAGGCATTCCCGCGGAATCGAAACGGGAAGTGATCATTGAGCCACGCCTGGTTATTCGCCAATCCACTGCTCCAGTTCCATCACCCTCCTAGCATAGCCCCACCGATCTTCTCGGGTGTGTTTACTTTTTGTGTATGATTTGAGTTGACATGAAATTCGACCTCTCCAATGCCTCGATCATTGTCGTAGTGGCGGGACAGGCGGGGCAAAGCCTTACCGGAAACCCTGAACTATCCATCCCGCCTGTCTCGCCCGACTCGACACCGCTTGGTTGTTAAGGGTAAGCCGGCGCGGTGGGCAGGTCATGGGTACGGTCAACATCATGCCGCGCCGGCCTACCCCTACTATTGGACGGCCGACCCAGTCGAACCCTCCGGTTTTACACAATTTGTAACCGCACCCGATCTTCTCTGGAATCTTGACACCACCCATAGTTCCCGCTAGAATACAACCCATGTAAACGTTTACCTAAACGTTTACATCATTATAAATAGTATCTATTATTAAAAATATGAAGGAGGTTTATGGTGTCACAAAATCTGGACAAGGCTGCTCTTACATTGGGCAAAAGGCAATATCATCTCCGAGTGGAGCCGGGGGATGTCGGGGAATATGTTTTACTGCCCGGTGACCCGGATCGTGTGCTGCGCATCGCCAGGTTCCTCGACAACGCCCGAGAGATTGTCTTTCACCGTGAATATCGTACCTGGACTGGTGAATACAAAGGCATCACTGTCAGTGCGACGTCAACCGGTATTGGCTGCCCTTCGGCAGCGATCGCCGTTGAGGAGCTGGCCAATGTGGGGGTAAAAAATTTCATCCGTGTGGGCAGCACGGGCGCCCTGCAACCTGAAATTCATACGGGGGACATCATCATCAATACAGCCTCCATGCGCAATGAAGGGACGACCCGCTTTTATGTGCCGGATGGGTTTCCTGCTGTGGCCGACCATATGCTAACCCATTCACTTTTGCAAGCAGCGACGGACCTGCGTGATGAAAAAGGCTTTCGCCTGCATGTCGGACTCAATTCCACCGATGACGCTTTCTATGGCGAGACCCCGGAACTGATCCAGCAGTTATCTGATTTAGGCTTGTTAAATTTAGAGATGGAGGCCGCCGCTATCTTCACCATTGCCCACAAACGGAATCTCAAAGCGGGCATGGTTTGCGGCGTTTCCGGCAACCTGGTCAATGCTGATGTGGAATATGAAGGGGAAAATACCCGCCTGGTCCAGGCCTGGGAACACGCGATCCAAATTGCCTTGGAAGGCATCGTCCGTTACGAAAACGATCCCCTGCGTTTTTAGAGAAATCAAACAACCCTTAAAGGAGATGACATGAAAAAAACACATATACTCTTCCCATCAATCTTAATCATTTTAGCCGTATTGGTGGTGGCCTGCAGCAGTGGCGCAGAACCCGTGGCCGAACAACCGGGGGAAGAAACACCTCAAGAAGAACCGCCTGCAGAGGACGCAGACTGCTCATCAGATGAGCTGTTTTGTGTTGGTGTAGTAACCGATGTAGGCGAAATAGATGACAAATCTTTTAACCAGGCCGCCTGGAACGGGGCGGAAATGGCGGAGCAGGAATTAGGCGCTGCTATTCAGTATGTTGAAACGCAGGATGCCAAGGATTACGCCAATAATATCGAGCTTTTTGCTCAAGATAACTATGATGTAGTTGTTACAACCGGATTCGCTCTTGGCCAGGCTACGGAAGAAGCGGCCGTTGCTTACCCGGATATCGACTTCATCGGCATTGACCAATTCCCGTCGGAGAATGCGCCCCCTAACTATACAGGATTGGTCTTCCCGGAAGATAAGGGCGGATTCCGTGCCGGCGCGCTGGCGGCCATGCTCACCGAAAGTGGAACCATCGCTGGTGTATTTGGCACCGATGTGATACCGGCCGTTGTCGCCTATAAAGAGGGCTTTGAAAATGGAGCCAGGTACATTAACCCGGACCTCAATATCATTTCCTCTTACCACCCAGGTGGTTTGGAAGTAGCCTTTGCCGACCCTGAATGGGGCGCCACCACAGCCAGACAAGCCGTTGATCAAGGGGCAGATGTTCTCTTTGGTGCCGGCGGCAAGACCAGTAATGGGGCCTTACAAGAGGTTGCGAGTGTAGATGGCGCTTACTGCATCGGTGTTGATTTAGACCAGTGGCTGACCCTTCCTGAAGCGCATCCTTGCCTGGTATCTAGCGCCATGAAGCTGATTGTCCCTGGCGTATTCGATCTAACTAAACTGTCGTATGAAGGAAATTTTCCCGGCGGGCTTTTCGTCGGTGCGACCGGTATGGCTCCATTCCACGACTTTGATGACCAGATTCCGCAGGAAGTTAAGGATAAGATGGCTGAGATTGACGCCAGTCTGGAAGATGGATCAATCGAAACAGGTTATGTTTTTGGTGAGTAATTCACTGGTGAATTAGATAATCGTCATTTCCCCGGAAAACTTAGAATCTCCGGGGAAATTTCTTGGAACTAGAAGCGGTATGAATGGATCATTATTTATCCCCGCGGATGCTACAGAGCAGTATAAAGGGCTGCCTAAATGTAATTT
>JANQGC010000049.1 GCA_028277515.1 Anaerolineae bacterium | reverse complement strand
TCTCATCCGTATCAACCACATGGGAACAATTATCCGGACATTGGGGCAGACCATAATCAACAAATTCGGAGTGTAAATTAGAGCAAAACGATTTATGGACATGCAGACAATCTTCCATCACCGCGTCCGGTGGCACCTCGCAGTTTAAAAGATTGCATTTTATGAATACCAGCCCGGAAATTCCCCCGAATATCCGGGTGCGAGGCTTTAATTGACAGAAATTGTACCCCTCAAAAACATGGCCGCTGTTCACTGAAGGAAGGGCTTTGCCAGTTGTAAAAGCAAAATTTTTCATAACAATCCTTTGAAAACACCATGCAGATATTTATAGGTCAGAAATGCACTTTCCATCACCGGGTCTTTCCCCGAATCGATCCATTGCTTTTTTCTTTCGTCTGGCAATTTTTGCCAGGCCGGGAGTCGTTTTTCGATCTCGGCCTGTGCTTGATATAGTTGCGGAAGTAACGCTTCTTGAATGGCCTTTTGACCAGCCAAATTAATATTTGCCATAAACGTGCCCTCGATTTGAGTGATGAATTTATTTTACCGATTCGGATCAAGTCTTTAATGTCGGCGCCCCCGGCCAGGTAATTCGCGATATCGTTGATTGCGAGCCACGCCAGCAGCATTTCAGTGGAGCTGCCGGGACGCAATACAATATACCCACGTCCGCTGGGATCGACTCTGAGCACGACTTCAATCATGGCACTGTCGCCAGCAACGCCCAAACCACGATCGAATTGGCCAGGTGGTAATGCGGCGAGTCTTCCTGTTTGAGTGTCAGGCGTCCGGACTTGTCCGGCGGCACGGTCAGTTTGACCTGGAACTCGCCATTGGTGATGTCAATAGGGATCGCGCCGTAGCCGTCAATCCGGCCGTATTCCCGGACCGTGATGTGCGTCTGGATCTGCGAGGCGGAATCCGCCGTTTCCCGTAACGTGCCAGTGATGGTGATGATCTCGGTATCGTCCGCCGCCATTTCGGTTTTATCGGCTTCCAGATGCAGCCAGGGCCGGGGATCAACCTCGGCCACGATATCAGGTTTAATATGTTTGGCGATTTCAATTCCGTTTTCGCTTAGCACTACAAAGCTATTTCCGTCCTCAACGATCTCGTTTATTTCCATGTGCCCTCCTTTTATTCGCCAAAATCATAAGAGACGGCACCAAGGCTAATATAACTTTCAGAATCAGCGAAAGTACCCTTGCGCGCCACTCGAATTTTAAACGATTGTGTAAATGCGTACTTATTACCGGTATAGCGACCGAAGATTATAGCGCCAGCGCTGTTTGTCTGAGCAGCATAGGTATAACCAACCTGATGTAGGTTTGCCACCTGTCCATGTGCTCCAGATACCCCATCGCCCACGGCAGTAAGATCAATGAAAATGTGATCATCCCGTATCATTTGTAAACGCAATGCATTTCCCACATTTTCATTTTCATCGACTCTGATTTTAAGCACCCCCCCCAGGTCATCCGCAAAAATAAATACACGGCCACCCTGAGAAAGAGTTATCAGGTCCAACCAAGCGCTATTGGCGCCCGGGTCTGAAATATCCGCAGCCTCTGTTGATAGTGCGGTTTGTATATCGGCTCCAGTATAGGATATCGCTGAAATACTAGGATTTCCCTTGTTTGTAGTTACTCCCCCCGAGCATGCCACTGCAGCGGCATCCACGAGGAATTTTGAGCCGCCAATACTTTTTGATGGAAAGTTCGACATG
>JANQGC010000315.1 GCA_028277515.1 Anaerolineae bacterium | reverse complement strand
TTAACCCTACACCGTAACCGAAAATTCCAATTTTCGTCGGCATTCGTCGGCGCGAAATGGATGTCGCGGTTACGCTATTGAAAAATCTGCTTCATCGGCATAATCTGTGGATAAATCCTATTACCGAATTGATAATTTCACTTACATAAGCCGTTATTACTAACCCATCAGAGCATAATCATTTATGGAAACGAGCAAGAGTTGGAGTAAAACAACACGATACTTTGTCTTGATTCTCGTCTTGGGCGGGCTGCTTTGGTTTGTCATTTCGGCCAGGGATCTGATCGGCCCACTGGCGATTGCTGCTCTGCTGGCTTATGTGATCAACCCGCTGGTGATTTGGGTTAACCGCAACAGCCGTATTAGCCGCCGTTGGGTCGTGCTGCTGGTTTACCTGCTGTTTTTGGCCGTCCTTGTGGTGGCCGGCGCATTAATCGCGCCACTCATCCCCGCCCAATTGGCCAACCTGGCGGACCAACTGCAAACGATAACCATCCAGGTGGAATCGCTGCTGGCAGCCCCGCTGATCATTTTTAATATTGAAATCCCACTGGATGTGCTGTTGGCAAGCTGGCCGCAAATCACCCAGGATTTCACCCGGCCGGACATTTTAATTAATATGATTGCTGCCACATCGCAAAATTTGGTCTGGATTCTGGTCGTGCTGGTGACCACCTATTACCTGCTGCTGGATTGGAATCGTTTGCGGATTTGGCTGTTGGCCCTGGTCCCACCGGATTATAAAGAGGACGCCGAGCGGTTGTATCGTGAGGTGCGGCGGGTTTGGAATTTCTATTCGCGCGGACAGCTGCGCTTGATGTTTATTGTGGGACTGCTGACCGGATTATCCTCGGCCGCGATTGGTTTGCCGGGTGCTTTTGCCTTTGGCGTTTTGGCCGGTGTGCTGGATATTATTCTTTCCATTGGCCCGCTCATTGTAACGGTCATCGCCGCGATTGTGGCCTTTGTCGCCGGTTCTACTTTTCTGCCTATACCCAATGTCTGGTTTATGATCCTGGTCGTAGTGGTCTATTCGGCGATCCAACTGCTGGAAAATGTGTATCTCCGGCCGCGTATTCTGGGTGTGCAACTCAGGCTACATCCGGCCGTCGTTTTTGTAGCTGTGGTCGGTGCGTTGGCTATGGCCGGTGTGCTGACGGCGTTGATCATCGTTCCACTGTTGGGATCGGCGTTGGTGATCGGCCGTTATTTGTATTGCAAGATTTCGGATACCGATCCCTGGCCGGAAGGGTGAAAACTGGGAACTGAAAACTGAAAACTGGGAACTAGGAATTGAAAATTCTTTTGGTTACGAGCAATGCCAATAAGGCACGGGTGATTCAATCGCTGCTTGGTTATCCCGTACAACATATCAACCTGGATATACCTGAAATTCAAGCCCTCAAAGTGCAGGATTTGATCGAACAAAAGACGCGCGCGGCTTATCAACAGGTCGGCCGACCCGTTCTTGTTGAGGATACGAGCCTGGCGTTTCATGCCTGGAATGGTCTGCCGGGAGCGTTGATTCGTTGGTTTCTCGATACGGTTGGCAATGAAGGCATCTGTCGTATGTTGGATGGCTTTGCCGATCGGGGCGCGACGGCCGAAACTTGCCTGGGATATTATGATGGGCGAGATTTTGTCACGTTTTCAGGGACGATTGAAGGAACCATTGCCAGGCGTCCACGGGGTGAGAATGGCTATGGCTGGGATCCGTTGTTTATTCCCTTGGGTAAGAAAAAGACATTTGCGGAGATGACCGATGAGGAGAAGGCTGGCCTGGTGTCCATGCGCAAAGAGGCGGTTTTGCGGTTTAGGGTGTTTTTGGATGAGGTCAAGGTCAATTGGGATAGAGATTGAGATTGGTGTTGACTAATGATTGATTTGTTTAGTGATACGGCGACACGGCCGACATTGGGGATGCGCGAGGCGATGGCGGCGGCCGAAGTGGGGGATGAGCAGCATGGGACGGACCCGACGGTGAACCGGCTGTTGGAGCGGGTGGCTGGGCTGCTGGGCAAAGAGGCGGCGCTGTTTTTGCCGACGGGAACGATGTGCAACCTGGTGGCGGTGAAGGCGCTGACGGAGCCGGGACAGACGGTGATTTTGGAGCGGCGGTCCCATGTGCTGCGTATGGAGTCGGGCGGTGCGGCCGTTGTTTCCGGGGTGGTTCTGGAGACGATTGACAGCAAGCATGGGCAGTTTACGGCGGAGGATGTGCGCCGGGCGATGCCGATGGACATGGTCTATACGCCGCCGGCAAGTTTACTCTGCCTGGAGCAGACGCATAATTTTGGCGGAGGGACGGTGTGGACGCTGGATGAGCTTGAGGCTGTTTGTGACACGGCGCAGGAGTTGGGACTGGCGATCCATATGGATGGCGCCCGGTTGATGAATGCCGTGATTGCTTGTGGGGTGGATGCGGCCGATATTGCTGCCCCTTGTGATTCAGTGTGGATCGATTTTACGAAGGGGTTAGGCGCGCCGATGGGCGCGGTGTTGGCCGGGTCGGCGACGTTCATCGAACGAGCGCGACGTTTTAAACATGTGTTTGGCGGGGCGATGCGCCAGGCGGGGATCATGGCCGCCGGTTGTTTGTATGCCCTGGATCATCATGTGCGGCGGCTGGCGGATGACCACCGGCACGCGCAAATGTTAGCGAGGGGATTGGCGGATCTGCCTGGGGTGCGGGTTATCAGCCGCGTGGACACCAATATTCTTTATTTTGATGTGTCCGGGGCAGGGATGACGGCGCTGGAATTTCAGGCAGCCATGGGCGACCGGGGGGTGCAGCTCAGCCGCGTCGGGGATGCGCTGCGGGCGGTGACGCATTTGGATGTGTCGCAGGAGGATATTGAGGAAGTGCTTGCAGTGGCGAGAGAGATAGTAAAGCAAACATAGTGCCCTTTGGGTATTGCCTAAATTTCTATTTGAGTGGCGAGTAGCGAGTAGGATTGTAGAGCGATTTGCCTAAATCGCTTTTTTACAAATGAGGCAATTTATGTTACGAGAATGGCCCCGGCCATCAGGGATGATGGCGTTACGAACGGCGTTACGATTGGTGATATGGCGCGCAGTAGGCGGGATTGATGCCCAGGGTCAAGGCGGCCTGGAATTCTTTCCGGGCGAGATCTGCTTTGTTTAAGCCGAGCAGGGCCAGGCCGCACCAGAAGCGCAGGAGTGGCGCATCCGGGTAGAAATTACGGTATTGAAAAAGGCCGCCTTCGCCGGAGGACAACAGGAAATATGAATGAATGATCTGCTGTTCGGCTGTTTGATTGGGACCTTCCAGGCTTTGAGCGAAGCAGGGTGCGCAAGGATAAACAACTTCGGCAAAATAGGCAGAGGGATCTTCGTTTTCCGATACACCTGGCCAGTCGTGTAGCCGTTGGGGCTGCTCCATCAACTGTTGGTACTGCCGATCAAACGCTTTGGCGGTTTCCAGGGGGTTGAAGTTGGCCTGGATATGGGCCTGAGCGTTTTGACCCAGGCGCAGGCGTTCCTTGGGTTGGTGGTAAAGACCGGTAATCGCCTCGCTATATTCTTGTGGGGTTTGCACAACGATGCCGGTTCGGCCGTTTTCCACAATGAACCGGATGCCACCATAGGGGAAAACAACCGGGGGAACTGCGGCGGCCATTGCCTCTTGCAGAGAAGTTTCACCCGCAGCGAATGTTTGTAATGTTAAAGGGTAGCCAAAGACGTCAAAGGTGGCCAGTTCCTGCCCCACATTCTCAACAAAGCCTTTGAATGAAAACCGATTGAGGATGCCGGAAGCTCTGAGTTGATCTTTCAGTACCATATTGTCGCCACCGCAAACGACAAAGCGGCTGTTGGGAATATCAACATCTGCACACATTTGGGCAAAATCAGGATGCAGTTTTCCAAAGTTGACGGTGCCAATATAGCCGATCGTGAATTGGTCTTGAGACCGTCGATTCACTGAGCCGAGGCGTTCAAAATCGACCGCCAGGGGGATGTACTCAATCTGGTTCTTTACCCCTTGAACTTGCGGCAGTTCTAAGGCCAATGGCGACATGGACACGAATTTATCGGCCGATTGCACCAACTGCGGCGCCAGGCACTGCGGGGCATACTCTCCGGAAACCGCGTACCAGATGATGCGCCGGTGAGCAGGCCAAGCGGTGCGTAAAAATTGATATTGAGCAGGGCTGTTATAAAAGTGCAGGTGGACGATGTCAGCCTGGGAGATTAGACGGGTGAGGGTTTGAACGTCAGGAGAATCAGCATGATTCATGCCCAATTTCTTGGCCTGAATGTGTGTGAAAGGGTAGTGCCCTTTTTCTAAAGTGACGACATCATGCTGGTAGGGTAGATTCAACCTGTTCTGATATTTCACCAAAGAGAGCATAGCCCTGGCCGTGCCGCCGCCGCTAAGGCGCTCCAGGATGTGTAGGATTTTTGGCATTGGATTAGTTATCGCTTTATCTTAATTCAAATACAGTTTATGATTTTAGAATCCCGGTTTTCAATTTCCGAATGACTATCCGGTAGGGGCCGCCGGTTGCCTATTATCTGAATTAAAAATCAGGCTTCTATCGCTTTGTAGGAAAATCTATTTTCCTTACTTTCAAGGAACCGTCAAGGATGGTGGGTGAATAGTGGCGTCTCAAAATGGCGGTGCTAGGATTTTACCGCTACAAATCGGGTAGGGGCGGGATGGCGCGGTATGATTTCAAGGGACCTTAAGACTTTAGATACGCGCCATCTCGCCCTGATGGGGTTTGTATGGCTGATAGCAGGGGGCGAGGCAGGCGGGATAGAACATTATGGGTTTCCTACAAATCATGGCCCGCCTGTCCCGCCCTTACCGTGATGGCGTAGGAGCGGGATGGCGCGGTATGATTTTCAAGGGATCTTAAGGGCTTTAGATACGCGCCATCTCGCCCTGATGGAGTTTGTATGGCTGATAGCGGGGGCGAGGCAGGTGGGATAGAACATTATTGGTTTCCTACGAATCATGACCCGCCTGTCCCGCCCTTACCGTGATGGCGTAGGTGCAGATGGCGCAGTATGATTGTTAGGAGACCTTAAGACTTTAGATACGCGCCATCTCGCCCTAATGGGGTATGTATGGTTGATAGCAGGGGGCGAGACAGGCGGGATAGAACATTATGGGTTTCCTACGAATCATGACCCGCCTGTCCCGCCCTTACGGGATCGTTATGCCAATAGTTGGCGGGCGAGCTTGTTCAGGTGCTCTTTGTTGCTGAGCAGAAGGAAATGATGGGCGCTGATAGTCCTGCTCTCCAGCCAGGGTCCCAGATCAAGATCGGTTTCCGGCAGAGGACCAAGGAAGATCAGGTCCTTGTGTGGGGGCACATCCAGATCATCCAGCAGCTTTTCAGCTTCGCCCGGCTGCGGATCGTCGCTCAAGTGAGCCAGAATGAGCACCCGCTCGGCATGGTTGATGCAGCGCTGGGTCCAGGGAGAGGCGAAGGGATCGGCGGCATAAATGACGTACTGCCTGGAATGATCCAGTTCATGCATCCAGGGGATGATGGCCAGGTTGCCAGCGTCTTTCACTTCCGTTTGGGAAGCCAGTGGTTCGCCATATTTTTGGTCAAAATCAAAGCTGGTGATGGCGATGGATGATCCAAAAGCTGCAAAGGATTCAGCCAGGGCGCGGGCGAAGACGGCCGAGTCGATATTGATATTGCCGGGAATGACAGCGATGGTCATTGATTCTTGCTGTTTTGTCTGGTCTTCTTGCAGCAGGTGGCGCTGCCGGTCGGCGATGACACGGGCGATGCAGATCATAAGTTGCGGATATTGGCGGGTCAATTGCTTGAATTTTTGGCTGCTGAGCTTGACCAGGTTTGTTTCGCTGATGGCATGAACAGTGGCCGAACGAGGGGCGTCAGACAAGACACCCATTTCACCGACAGGTTGGCCGGGATTGATTTTACCCAAATCTTTTTTACTGCCGTCGGCACGGGCCAGGGTGGCGCGTAGACGGCCGTTGACCACGAAATACATGCCGTCCGATGGGTCGCCTTGCTTGAAGATGATCTCCCCATTGGCGAAATAGTGCCAGGATAGCTGTGCTTGTAAGGCGTCCAGGGCGACAGGATCGATGTCACCGAGCAGTGTGCGCAGGGTGCTGAATATTTGCTGGCGCTGCCAGCGGGGCGCAGCCGTTTCACTCACCTGGTCCAGTGCTGACTGATCTTGCTCGACGATCTGTTGGAATTGTTCTTCCTTGATGCGCAGCAGGCCGGCATCGTTGATGGCATAAACGGTGGCTGACCGTTTGCGGCCGCTGAGCAAGCCCATTTCGCCGACAACGGCTCCAGGCATAATGCGCGCGATTTCCGATTCGCTGCCATCGTCGTTTGTGATGCGCACACAGAGCGTGCCCGCTTTGAGGACATAGAGACTGTCGGCCGGGTCTCCCTGCTTGAATAATAATTCATTAGGACGCAGAGTGACAATTTCATAATCTTCTTCAAGGTCTTCATCAATGAGGGCGGCAAAGAGTTCAGTTAGACGGTTATTGTTTTGTTCCATAGGTTTGATCTCTGTTTTTTGTTTTAAGAAGTTTAATTGGATATGGTTGATTAGGCAATTTGTAGTTGGAAGGAAATGGAGTGACATTAAAGTTGAGATCCTATGATCACGATCAAGATTTTGAACGGGTTGGGCAATTTTTGGTTGACCATTACCAACCGGGAACCAACTGGCGAATATGGATTCGGCCACGCTGGGAGTATATGAATTTCCATCCGCTCATTATGGAACTGGACCGGTCGAAATTTGGCATCGCCGAAATGGATAGACAGATCGTTGGGGTTGTGCATTTTGAGTCGGATGAGGGGATTGTATATATGCAGGTCCCGCCTGGATTTGATCAACTTAAGCCAACGCTGATTGATTATGCGGAGCAGACATTTGGCAGTGTGGATAAACTTACGGGGAAGGAGCGGCTGGTAATTTATATTAACGAGGCTGACACGGTTTTGCGAAGGCTGGCTGTCGAGCGAGGGTATGTGCAAGATGAGGCATACTCTGAGGTATACTGCCGCTACGATCTTTCAGAGGGGGTTCCAAGTGTCCATCTGCCTGACGGTTTTCGGTTGCAAAGCCTGGCGGATGAAAATGATTTAGAAAAGGTGCACCAGGTTTTGTGGCGCGGTTTTAATCATTCCGGCCCGCCGCCAAAGCAAGGGATTAAGGGGCGACGGTTTATGCAGCAAGCGCCAAACTTTCGGCATGATCTGACAATGGTCGTAGTTGCACCGAATGGAGATTATGTTTCTTATTGTGGCATTTGGTTTGAAGAGCAAAACCGGTTGACCTATGTGGAGCCTGTGGCCACCGACCCGGATTATCGGCGTATGGGATTGGGCAAAGCGGTCGTTTTGGAAGGATTGCGGCGCACGATTCCGCTGGGATCGCAGACAGCCTGGGTGCTATCGGACCAGGAGTTTTACAAGACGATTGGTTTTGTGCTTTCGTTTCGCGAGGATGAGTGGGTGAAGTTTTTATAAATTGTAGGGGCAGGGCGGCGCGGTGCAGATTTGTGGGGAACCGATTGTGGTTCATTACGCGCCACCTTGCCCTATTGTTGCGGTGTGAGGCCGGCGGGAGATAACATATTGATTATCCTGCAAGATCCCGGCCCGCCGGCCCCGCCCGTACCAAAAAGGTTGAGAATATGAGACCGGAAATCAGGGTAGTGGATAAAGGGCAGATCGATTCGATATTGGACCAGGCGCTGGAGATTTTGGAGAAGATGGGATTTGAGATTCAGGGGGCGGCGCTGCGGCAGCGGGTTCTGGAGGCAGGATTGGTGGTGGGGGCAGACGGCCGTGTCCGTTTTCCCCGGCCAATGGTTGAAAAAGCGATTGCCGCTGCGCCGACATCGTTCTCTTTATTTAATCGGGATGGCGGTGTTCACACGGAAATAGGCGGGGACAAGGTGCATTTCGTGCCCGGATCGAGCGCGCTGCGGGTGTTGGACGCTCAAACGGGGGTGACAAGGGAGGCGATAACGGCCGATTTTGTTGATTATGTGCGCCTTGCTCACGGTCTGCCCCATATCGCTTACCTGGCCACAGCCTTTTCCACGGGAGATGTGCCGCTGGAGGTGGCCGATGCCTGGCGATTGTATTTATGCATGAGCCAATCGCCAAAGCCGGTGGTTACCGGTGCATTCACGGCGCATGGCGTGCCGCGCATGGCCGAGATGATGACCCTTTTTCGCCGCGACTGGGCGGATTTGCGGCTGCGACCGTTTTCCATTTTCACGATCACGGCCACGGGCAATTTTCGCTACAGTGAAGACTCCTGCCAGAATTTATTGGACTGCGCCGCGTGGGGCATCCCAATGGAGTTTACGCCGGTGACATTGATGGGGTTGATCGCCCCGGTGACTGTTTTGGAGGCTGCTGTTTTTCATACGGCCGATGTGCTGGCAGGAATCACGATGACCCAACTGCTGCGGCCGGGTAATCCGGTTCTCTTTGGCGGCGCGCCGGCCGCGTTCCATATGGGTGAGGCCACATCGCCGATGGCGGCCATAGAAGCGCAGCGTTTGAATATGGTTTATGCGGCCGTGGGCAAATATTTAGGGCTGCCCACGCAGGCGTATATGGCCCTGAGTGACAGCAAAGCATTGGACGCCCAGGCCGGTGCTGAATCATTCAGCACCGGCCTGTTGGCGGCGCTGGCGGGCATAAATTCCGTGTCCGGGCCGGGGATGTTGGATTACGTGCTGGTGTTCAGCCTCGCCAAGCTGGTGCTGGATAATGAGTTGTGCGGCCAGGCGCTGCATTTTGTGCGCGATTTGCGGCCGGCGGATGGGGCGCGGGCAATTGACCTGGCGCGGGAATTGATTGCTGATGGTCATTTGCTGGCGGCCGAGCATACGTTGCAGCATTGGCCGGCGCAGCTTCATCTGCCCAACAAGGTGATTGACCGCGCCGGGCGGGATAAATGGGAGCGGGAAGGTAGGCCGGATTTAATGAAACGAGCGACGGCCGAGGTGCGGAAAGGGCTGGCAGCTTTTAATGTCCCTCAATTGGATGAGCATCTTAACCGGGAACTTATCAAGATTATCCGCTCAGGTATGATGAACGAGCTGAGGCTGCCGGAGATTCCGGCTTTGCCTGTGGTGAAAGAACGGCGTGGAAATGTAAAAAGAGGACGGCCGAGAAAGAGGGAAGATGTGTAGGGCGATTTGTCAAAAATCGCCCTACAAAGGAATCTTATTTTCGATTGCTGACGATGGGCAGGAAAATCTGCTGATTCCGGACGCGGCGCACATCAACCGCAGCCGATGATAGAGCCTGGTATAGAATATCACTGCTGATGACATTATGCTTGATGACGGCCGTTTCTACCGAACTTCCGGCCATAGTGACCGCCACCTGTTGCGGGTTATCCCAGTTGTCAGGGGTGAAGATCAGGCATTGGTTGCCTTCATCGTCACATGCCGGGGCATCCAGGATCACTCCGATGTCTGCTTCCATATAAACCGCCACATCACTCACCGGCTGGGAAGATAGGCGCAAACTGTAAGTCCCACTTTCGTCCCCTTCTAACTCAATAATCGGCGTGTTCAACAGAAGCCCGGCTTCATCATTGTCTTCAATGAGGACCAGCAGGTCATCTTTTGCCACACTGCGGTACATCTCATCATCGGAGATGACGCTGTGGCCGACGAAGGTGCCCTCAGTAAAGTTTTCATCGACATTATCATCGACGGCTTGAACAGTTACAGTTTGTACCTCGTTCCAGTTTTCCGGCGTAAAGATCATGCTGGCCGGACTGGTGACCACCTGCTCGCCGCCCAGAAGCTGCACTTCCACCTGGCTGGTAGGCTGGCTGTTCAAAAGCAGTTCGTAGATCGCTTCTCCACCATTTTCGGAGACGCCGAGCGTGCCAATCAGGCGCGTTTTAATCCCCGCCGTGTCGTTATCAGCAATGCGAGCCACAACAGGGCTGACCGGGACGCCGTCATAGCCACCGTCGCCACTGTTTACTTCATGACTGATCACGCCGGACTGGTTAGCCGGCTCAGCCACAAAGTCATCAACCGCATTGACGGTCACCGTTTGTTCCTCATCCCAATTGGACGGGCTGAAGGTCAGGGTGGATGGTGTGACGGCCGTTTGCCCATCCGGATTGAGGTTGATCGTTACCGCGCTGACCGGCTGGCTGGTCAGGCGAACGGCATATTCGCCGGAATCGCCGTCCTCCGTCACCTGCACTTCCGCATTGGAGAGCAGCACACCGGCGCTGTCATCATCAACGACCGTCACCTGCACCTGGTCGCTGACGCCCTGGAAGTTGCTATCTGCGCTGGATGCGCTCAGATCGATGGCTTCCTGGCGGGTTCCATTGGCGATGTTGTCCTGGGACACGGAGACATCAAAGCTCTGCGGTTGGTCCCAGTTGCCGCTGGTGAACGTGGCTTCCTGGCTGCCGTCGCTTACTTTGACCGGCGCGCCGGGTTGGGCGCTGAGCGAGACTTCAAAGCTGCCAGATGTCCCTTCGAGCAGGCTCAAGGTTCCTGGCGCCAGATTCAATGCCGCCACATCATCATTCCGAATGAGGACGTCAATGTTGCTGGGATTGGCGTCCAGGTCGGGTCCATTGGTCATGATGTTTGTGTTTCCGTCATATTTGCCATCGCCGCTGCTGGTCGTGTGTTCGACCGTACCCAGGTAATCACCGCAAACCTGCCCGGCATCCGAACCCAGGCCGAAGATGTCGTCGTTTTTCTGGGCGCAGAAATTGCCGTCCGGCTCAATGGTGTTGTTGTCTATTGGGCTGAGGCAAACCTGGTTGCCCTTCTCCTGGACGTCCAGGATGTCCCAATTTGATGCGTCAAGAACGACCTGGCCGGGTGTGAAGTTGACTGTTGATGAATTGACATTGACGGTGACCGGCGCAGTGGGTTGGCTGCTCAGGTTGATCCAGTAACAGGCTTTATCGACCGGGGTGCCGTCTTCATCAAGGTCGGAGACGGAGAAGGATTCGGTCAGGATGACACCGGCGGTGTCGTTGTCTTGAACGAGCGGGTTGACGATATTGTCTACGGCGAATGTGCCGTCAGGTTGCAAAAGCTGTATAGGCGTGGCCGTGCTGTAATCCGGAGAAGTGGCACTGATGATGCGGTTGGAGATGAAATCCTCATGGTCGCCACATTCTTTGTCGGGTACGATGGTACCATTGCCATAAATATCGTCATTGCCGTCGCGGCAAATCTCCGGCCCGCCATCGTCGATTGGGTCGTCAATGGGATAGATGCAGACAAA
>JANQGC010000285.1 GCA_028277515.1 Anaerolineae bacterium | reverse complement strand
TGCTGGCCCAAGATTTCTCCACGACGCGGGTCAACGAAAAATGGGTGGCCGATATCACTTATATCAAGACCGGCCAAGGGTGGTTGTATCTGGCTACTGTTGAGGATCTCTTTTCCCGTTTCATCGTTGGTTGGGCGATGGAACGACACCAAACGGACATCCTGACGTGCAAAGCTTTGCAAATGGCCTTGGGTCGCCGGCAACCGCAACCTGGACTTATTCATCATTCTGACCGAGGTAAACAGTATGCGAGTCAGGATTACAAAAAGTTGCTCGGCGAGGCAGAAATTAAGCAGAGTATGAGCCGCAGCGGCAACACCTACGACAACGCGCCGATGGAGAGTTTCTACTCGCGGCTGAAGAACGAATTGGTCCATCTTAATCATTTTCGCACCCATGAAGAAGCAAGGCGTGCGATCTTTGAGTACATTGAAGTGTTTTACAATAGGCAACGATTGCATTCGGCCTTGGGCTATCGTTCGCCTTTTGCATTCGAGGCCATACATCATATTGCTTAACCTGGTGTTGACTTTTCCTGGTCACCACATTTTAGAAACGACTCACTGTTCGCCACGTGCCAGACGTCACTATTACTAAGATAAATGTCATGTTGGTTACTGTTTTTAGCATTCGTTGTTACTTTCTTATTTTCTGTTATTTGCTTAGATAATTCTTATTTATGCAGCAACGCTTGGGTCGCTACGGATATCGCATTCTGAGAAGCGGGTTCGATGTTTAGAATAGGTTTGTCATTGTCTATCTGAATATCCATCAGCCATGCCCGACCGCTCATACCTTTCAGAAGTAAATAGCCTTCATCGGAGTTCAAAGCCTGATTTTCTACAGAACTTACACGGATTACTGACCCTCTATAGTCGGGTTGATGTAAATCCTCGGCCAATAATTGACCAGCCTTATCCGGCACACCCGCCTTAATCAAAAAGGAATGAGCATTATCTTCTGCGGTAGCGGCCTTTGATTTTGCCTCCTCTAACTGACTGGAGCTTATGGAGAACGAAGCACAATCAAATAATTCACATTTCTCGATATCAAAAAAATGACTGTAACCTTCGGCGATACCCTCGCTCGATTTTATATATGTTAATTCATTAACGACACCTAGTATTAGTCGATGTTCGACAAGCTTTTCACCGCGTACGTAGTAGGTGAGCACCTCTTCGGCCCGTCCAGCCCCACCTAAACTGCCACGAATTGAATATTCATTGCTAATCAATGGCGAAACCAGACGGACAATTATTTCGCTTAGCCTAGTTTGACTCCCTTGAGTTTTGAGTATATCTTTGGCGAGCAAGGTATGGTTCGCAGCATATAAACGTCCTTTTTCTTCATCTTCACTTATTTCACCCAGCTGACCATATAGTAATCCTTTAGCAACCTCGGGAAAGCCAATTAGGCCAATTACAACAGATAATTCTTCCAAACTTAAGCGTATACTGCTCTGAAAATTGTTTGTCATTTAATAGGTCTCCTGTCAAAAATTAAATTCTAAAAAAGTTTTACAACCAGCCTCAACTTCCATCTGTGATATTGGTTATCCGGCATGAAATCTTTACCAAGAGAAGCTAAAGTCAGGACCAGGCCTTGGCCTGACAAATATATTATCAGCCGCAATTTTCAGTTTATCCAAGTTACGTCTTTTACGATTGGTTTCATGATCAATAAGATCTTTACGAAAATCACTTTTCATGAATGGTTTTACCGCAGCTTCATCGGCGATCCAACTGCCAGCGATTTTGCCCACGATTCCGCCAATTACGGCTCCTGCGGCAGCGCCAGGAACAGCTCCAATTCCTCCAAAAGCGGCTCCGATCGCGCCACCCACTACGCCGCCTACTTTGGCGCCGACTGCTCCACCAACCGCTGCACCCGCAATAGTAGGAACAACAATTGCGGCTGCATCTATTTGCATAGCCGATACCATCCTCAATGGATCATCGGAATACTCATCTACATCACGGATCCATTGTGCCCCTGTCCTGAGTCCAGGTCCAATCAAATCTATGGGAGTCAATTTACCGGCACCAGCCGCAATATGACCTGGTAAATTCCCAGTTTTAACATGCGTGAGGTGCGAGCTTACACCTGCCAAGTCTTTAGCCCTTTGACTGCCTTCTATGATGACCTGATTAGCGTAGGTTGAACCTTCAATGAATCGAAGCCCACCCAGACCAATAAATCCCAGGCCACCTTCAAATATCCATGTATAGTCACCAATTGAATCCAAGCGGTCTGCAAAGCGTAAATGAAATGAAGAATCAGCAGAAATTCGGGCTGCTCCGTCATTGTCAATGCGTTCCCACTCTTGCACCTCAGAATGAACGCGACGACTCAAATGCATACCATTGTCAGAAGCATTTCTGAGAGTGCGCAAGGTATAGTTAAGATCGTTTTCAAATCGACTGGCCGATGATCCGCTCCAACTGGCATGTAATCTATTCAATGAACGCTGCAGGTTGCTTGCGGCTTCACTTATCTCATCTGCCACTCGTTTCATTTCCTGAGCGGAATCATGAACTCGTTCTGTTTCCATATGCAATAATGCCATATGATTTATTCCTCCTGTCTCGACATTAGTATCAATATATGGTCAAGAGCAATACCAACAAGATGCTGGAAAATTAAATCTAAACGTTTCCTATTTTGAATATTGTAAATTTATTTCATATTATGATTCTGATGGTCCCTAATCCTCCTCCTATTTGACTCTTTATATATGTTTCGATTAACGTCTCAGGAATACCAACTTTGCGCGCCCAAAAAAGGTAGCCAGAAATTTGACCAGAAAGGGGATTATTCGTATCCAAACCATCAAGGTAATTCAATGGGCTATCGATATATTCATAACCAGGACCTATTTGGTGATTATTAATCAGATAGCCATAAGCATCGTGGGCAGCACCATGGTAATCCCAGGCATTCTCGTCAAATAGACCTTTTAGGTTGGGATCAAGAATTGACGTGATTCCAGAATCTCCTGGTCCAATTAAACCCCCTTCGGGATTGACTAATATGGCAAATGCTGGGTGCACGCCTAAGTTGTCACCAACTACTTTGCCACATAAAATCTGGCGGCGACTACCCCAATGATCATCATGCAAGAAGTTGAGTGTATTTAGCCTTGGGCTCTCGCCATCAGGTGTTCTCTCCTGGATCAGCCGCAAAATTTCATCAAATTGCTGGCGCGCCTCATCTACTGTGAGCCCTGTTTCTGCAGCCATCTTTTGAATGAGATCGGTTTCTCCCACTTCTCCATTCAAACTATCCCGAAGATATTCGTACAATTCCTCTAGTGTATCGCCGAACTGGTCAGAATATTGGGGTTCATAATTCATAAGACCATCGAAATCTTGTACTATTAAAGTGCTAGCCTGACCAACTTCAGATACAGCAGGGGTAGTTGGGACTATAGTAACTGGGGCTCCAGCAACCTGATCTCCAAAACGACGATCAACAGCTTTCCACTCATCTACTTCAGTCTGCAAACGTAAACACAAATTATTACCTTCTTCAGCAAGAGAATTAAAGTTACGGAGTAGTAGGTTCATTTCGTCGAGAAATTCGTCACGGCTGGCCCCCTGCCAGCTGCTAGCAAGACTATTAGCAAATTGATACAACAATTGCACCTGATCCGTTAAGGCATTTGTAGTTTGTTTAAGCTGCTGCCCTGTGCTGCGCACAAGCCCCGTTTCCATATGAAGAATGGCCATAGTAACCGATTTTCTCCCTACTTATTCATCATGATAGTCTAGACTTCTTGTGAATTATCCTCAATCTTTCCGGCGTCCATAGTTGCTATAGCTTCTCATCGTATCAGTCAGCAATCTCGTTACTGTCTCCAGTTCTGGCTTATAATAAGTCAGTGCCATTATCTTGCCCCCATAATTTAGTCAAGGAAGTAAAATATAAAATAACAATTCACCTTTAAATTTGGTTTTTATTCAGTATTTTCATGGATAAATTACTTTCAGGGAATAGCTGTCTGTGTGAGCTTTCTTAATATCATTGTTTACTTGAATGTAATAAAGTCCTGATGATAAATTGACAGAAATTAGTTCATCACTATTTTCATGATTTCCGGAAAACCCGACGGCGCTTAAAAATTCATTTCGCAATACGAGATCATAATCTTGACCATAAGGAATATTTTTCAAGGTTATTTCCACAAGACCTGAATTGTTGCTAGTGAAATGATAGTAGTCATCTATATCATTGGCGTCTGAAAATGAACCAAAATATGTGATTCCTGATCGCAGAACACCATTGGCTAAATTATATTTGTCGTTTGGCTCTCGCTCCCGATTTCCATCCCAATAATTGGTGAATGAGGCTAAGAGATTTGGTAAATGAATTTTATGAATAGTTGGGGTTGTCGCATCAGGACTGTTAGAGATGCCCCCCATATTACCCGCCTCGTCTTCTGCCCTGATGGCAAAGTAGTAACGTCTTCCTTCTGCCAGACCTTTGACTGTCATGGTTTGACGGCTACCAGAATTATCTGGTTGCGGTTCGCCGCTAATATCAGTAGCAGATCCCCAATTACTACTAATTATCCGCGAATTTGAGCGCCTGACTACATAACGACTCGCCCTTCCTGATGTCCCATCATCTCCTGGGGCTGTCCAGCTGAGCTTAATGCTACCGACACTATCACCGGGAACAGCCTCCAAATCATCGATAATCGCTGGCGCCGTGGTATCGGCAGTCTGCTCGAAATTTGCGGTGACGGATTTATCACCATTCATCGATAACAAGGTGGGATTCGTATTACCATTTAAATCCCCACTCCAACCTGAAAAAGCCCATCCTCCACCAGGTTGAGCAGTAAGCTCTACAGTTGTTCCTTGAACATAACTGGTCTGATCAGGATTGATTACAACAGATCCATTACCGTTAACATTAACCGTCAAGGAGTAATATTGCTGCTCTTCCTCATAATTTGCGACAACTGTATGGTCGCTAGACGGCATCGTCACCGTGTTGAATAAAGAATTACTGTTGTCATTACTTGTTCCAGTCCAACTTGAAACATACCAACCGTTACTCGGATAGGCTTCTAAATCAATGTTTTCCCCGGAAACGTATTGTCCGTTATTACAATCAAGTGATTTAGATGGAAAAGCCATAGGATCGCTACCATTTCCAGTGTGGGTTAGATTCAAATTGTAACAATTAACACCTTCAGACCAACGCTTAACATAAATCTCGGTGTCGCCAGCGCTGCCATCGCTCCATGCAATATAAGGTATGCCCGATGGTGAAAAGATTAAATGAGGTTTTGTAGAATCACCGCTGTTGTTACTAATCCCGCCACCACTGGCTGAATTGTTCCCTACTTCAACCCAACTGCTTCCATTCCAGCGCCGCACAAAAATCTCAACATCACCACTTGATGGTTCATCGTGCCATGCTACATAAAGATTACCATTTGCCGAATATGCAGGTGATGTAGCTGTAGATTTTGAAGAATTTGAACTTATCCCCCCCCCTCTTGCAGAATTTCCAACTTCAACCCAACTGCTTCCATTCCAACGCCTCAAATAAATTTCATAATTCCCTGGAGAGCTATCATGCCAACCTAGGTATAACATATTACCATCACCATTAATCATTCTGGGATTCCCAGATATTCCCGAATTGTTGCTTATGCCACCTCCACTGGCTGAACTATTTCCAATAAGTGACCAACTGCTGCCATTCCACTGTCTAGCATATATTTCATAATCACCAGATGTATTATCACGCCAAGCAACAACAGGTCTATTATTAGATCCTATAGCAAGAGTGCAGGAACGGGATACACCTGAATTATTACTGATTCCGCCACCGGAAGCAGAGTTTGATCCCACTTCTTCCCAATAACTATTATTCCAACGGCGGATATATATTTCCCAATTGCCCGATGAATCATCTATCCAACATACGTAAGGAATACCATTATTGTCAACAACTAATTTGGGACTCATTGAATCACCAGAATTGTTGCTGATTCCTCCCCCTGATGCTGAAATCGAGCCGACCTCGGTCCAACTGCTACCATTCCAGGTTTTCACATAGATTTCATAATCGCCATTGGAATTATCGTCCCAAGCGATATATGGGGTACCACCGGGAGTAATATCAAGACTAGGCCGGCGGGAAGTTCCACTGTTATTACTGATGCCACCAGATTGGGCTGAATTCGAACCTACTTGGTTCCATGAATTCCCGTTCCAACGCCTGACATAGATTTCTCCATCTCCTCCGCTGTAATCTTCCCAAGCGATAAACAAAGAGCCATCTGGTGCAAAAGTCATACTTGGTAAATCAGAATCATTATTGTTATTACTTATACCCCCACCGCTCGAGGAATTTTCACCAACATCTTCCCAACTCGCTTCTACACTTTGAGGACTAAATTCATAGCCAGCAGGGTTGTTTAGGATATATTCAATGGCTCCAGCATGGACAGTGTTGGACAAAAATGCTAATAGTACAATGAAGAACGTTAATACAAAAATCCTGGTGTGCTTACTCCATCTGGGATTCATTCTCCACTACCTCCTACCACTAAACAAAAAAAGCACTAAATTTGAAATAGCCGCTCGACTATCTAAAGCCTAAATCACTCCAAACTTAACCATATTAAAACTAATTAGATACATCATTGCTACCTATGGGTCTAACTTCGAGGGCGAGGTGGGCAGAGTATAGAATCTTCTGTTTTGGGGAGGATTTTCATATTTCCAGATATTATCAACCTGTTTCCACTCGTCAACCTCGGCCGAAACTCGGCGGCTAAGTTGGTTCCCCTCATCAGCCACCTGCTGCATCCGGCGCAAAACATATCTCATGTCACTGGCAAAGCGATCGGCAGATGATCCACTCCAACTACTATGTAATCGATACAGAGATCGTTGAAGTTGATTTGCTGCCTCTGCTACTCCATCAGAAAATCGCTGAATTCGGCCTCCTGAAGCATGAACCCTTTCAGTTTCCATATGCAAAACTGCCATAACGAATTCCTATTTCATATTCTTATATATCCCGATCAAGTTCCAGGAGATGGATCAACCAAATCTCCAGCATCTACTGTTTTATCAGTCTCTGCCAAAGTTTTAGTTGGTAGGCGATCCAACAAGGTGGAATCGTTACTTAAATCATCGAAAGAGCTGTGTTCAATCGTCTTAATATTTTCTGAAACCGGATCTTCTTTAGATTTGGCTATATATATTTCGTTTGTGATAGTCTCCAAGTTGGATAGGTATTCGCTTTCCTTATTATTCCTATCAGCAACCATGGCAAATTGAACAACCGATTCCCGACCTTGATAGGACAGGAAGGCGCGACCCCGTCCAATTTTTGGCTCGTGAAGTTTTAACAAAGCCTGTTTTAGTTTGAACTGCAACCCCATAGGAGTCAGATCATTAGGATCCGTGGAAAGAGCAATACCACAATTCATTTTAAAGCCGTTTTGGATAAATTGAATATTGAAGAATTGATTTTTTGTCTGGATAAGGTTATTGCCGGTATCGGCGATGATGATATTAATCCCTATCTCCTGCCCGGCAGCATAACATCGTTCTACAAGCGAAGGTAGCGCTTCATCACGCATCAACCGTTGAAAATCATCAATGATTAGCAAGATGCGTTTGGGCAATTGTTGGACTTGCGAAGCACCGCTTATGGCAAGCTCCGCTTGACTATCGCGGTATCTCCTAACACGATCTTCTAAAGATTCAATCAAAGAATTCAAAACTTCCTGGCATTGGCCAGTTGTTTGCGCATATTGGACATGCGGCAATTTATGCAGGTATCGCAAACGGTTCCGTTTGGGAGCCAGCACGATGATTTCAATCTGCTCAGGTGAGAGCTGACGTGCCGTGCTTAAGATGATCGTTGCTAAACATTCCGTCTTTCCACTCTGCGGTGGTCCAGATACGATTGCCACCGGCTCCAAACGACCAAAATCGATGGTAACTGGAGCCAAATCATCATAATCCAAACCCACGGCTGCTGAAACGGGGTCGATAAGCATCGAAGCTGGTGGACAACGAAACCATAATTGTTCAAGCGTTATTTGGACTGGCAGTTCCTCGATAACTTGTGGGTTGCGTCCTTTCCATGCCTTGTGCATGGCATCGATGATTTCTGTTAACTCTTCGGTAGCAGTCTGAGAATTAGGCAGTATGCCTTTCGAACGTGCCGGTGCGGCAATCTGGCATTCCAGGATTTCTTGATCAATCACAGTATAACCACGGCCATTTATCTCTGCTAACACCGGAGCCCTTTTACCTAGCGCATCAATATAAGCAATGGAAGATTCCAAGCCAAGAGCAACACGGTTTCGTAAATTATCTTGGATTCTGGTATGGATGGCATTGATTGAGGTGCTGGCAATAACCAAATGGATATCTGCAGCCTTCACATCACCTGCTATACGCTGCATTTCCATAACTTTCTGGTCATGGTCAGCTTTAAATCCGGTGAAGTCCTCGAAGATGACAACAATAGCTGGTAACAAATCATCAGGGCGCGCTGCCCTTAAAGCGTCCATATGGGAAACCTTGGTTTCTGCCATTTTTTGTCGTCGAGCTTTTATTGTTTTATCGATGAAATCCAACAAACGTGTGATACGTTCCGTTTCACTGGCCTGAATAATGCCGCCGCAGTGTGGTAAATCTTCGAATACAGTTAAAGCGGGTCCACGTCCAAGCACATAGATATGGAGATCATCAGGTGTATGACTGGCAGCTAGCCCTAGAATTAGGCTACGTAAAAATACCGACTTTCCAGCACCACCGGGACCAAGAACAGCATAATTGCCGTCTCGCTCATTCAGATTGACGATGAATGGATTTTGGGCTTGTTTCGCCGGTAAATCTAGCATACCAAGCGGCACCTGAAGCCGTTTTTGTGCATTTTTGCTTTCAGTCCATATTTCATCTTGCCAGCGTACAAATAAAGGCAAATCATCGAGCAGCGGCAGGAGTGGAAAATCTTCTGGTGCCGGCAGTGGAGGCAAACAAATAATCCGTGAAGGAGGATAATGATCAGCGCAATAATCCTGGATACGCTCTACTAAAACTTCGGCTTCGGAATATGTAGATGTATCTTCTTTACCATTTGTGGATGGTTCTTGCACATCATGCTTGTACAATAATTGACGCCGTCCATCCGAAGCAACCTTATAGATGGCGAATTCGTCGAGAAGAAGAATGTTCTTCGTTCCATCTGGCAAAAATGGAATATCCGCACGCGCCGCTTGGAACATCTCAAATATTTCATTATCACCAACCTGAAGGTAGGCTTGTCCAGGACGTGTTAATTGGGAATAAGCTTCCTCGCGATTGAACATGGTCTTGCTATCTTCACGACTAGCCACTCGTAGGCTCATCCTGACATCAATATTGGGTCTAATCTTGTTGTCAAAATCGGCTGCGCGTTGGGTGCTCAATATCAGGTGAACGCCTAATGCTCGTCCTTGGGCCGCTATGGTATCCATCGCTGAGCGCAGGTTCGGATTAATATTTAAACCATGGGCAAATTCATCGAGCAAAACAACCAGGTGGGGTAAAGGCTTGTCTGCACAAAGTTTGTTGTAGGTACGAATATTAGCTACGGGTGCGCCTAGCGTTTCTTTAGCCGTATCAAAAAGGACTTTTCGTCGCCGAACTTCCGCTTCAAGTGCGATTCGAAATCTTTCTACTAATGCTTCATTTAAATCAGTGACAAATCCAACCGCATGAGGAAGATTTTTAAGTTTTGCAAGTTCTGAGGCACCACCTTTAAAGTCAGCAAGGACAAAATTAAGATGGGCAGGCGGGTTGGTAAGAGCCATACTCAGGACCATAGCCTGCAACAAAACGCTCTTCCCTGTCCCTGTCATGCCAGCTAACATCGCATGCGTCCCATGACCACCTTGTCCAGTTTCACGTAAAATAATATTCAAGGGTTTTAAATCAGTGTCTAAGCCTACCGGAAATTTCATCACTTTGCGGGGATCATAATCCGGGGCATAGAGATGTTTAAGCTGGATATGATTGGGATTGGTCGCACCTAGAATCTCCACCAGACGGACACTGTTCGGCAATGATCCCTTACCTGCACTGAGCCCCTTTTCCGTATGCATAGGCGCTAACCGGCGGGATAGCACTTCCATCTTGCGTGCGACAACCATTTCAGCCTGTCCTGTATGGCTGATCTGGTTGGCATCGGCAGCCCAAGTCTCACGGTAATCGAGCCTATCTTCTTGGACATTTACCATAGCACTTACTGTGGGTGGTACCGGATGATCCACAAAAATAGCGCTGGCATGCAAAGAATTGCCATCCTGATATGGATCGTGGGTTAAAAGCATACTCAACGCTTTATGCCCCTGGAGTTCAGGTACTTGGTCAAAAATAGCGACGATGTGTGGCTGTGGTTGACCATAGTTACTGTCTAAGTTTAGTCCCCGATCCGAGCGCTGCCGCAACTCTTGCGAGAGTTCCAACATGATCGGTTCATCAGTCTCCGGCTTGAAGGAGAGCCTGGATTGGTTATCAATACCTCCTCTGAGGGCATTAGTATGAGGCAACCAGCGAGCCCATCCCCATAGGTCAGCAGCGTTTTGTCGATGGCTAAAAATATACAATTGCACTTCATCCGGGCTTTGGTGAACAACAATGTTGGCAACCATCATAAACGCTGTGTAAAGGGCCTCGCTACGACGCCCACGAATGCCGACTGAGCCAAGCTTGTTAATGTTAACTGTGAGTGGCAGGTCTGGTACTAGAGAATATTCAGCTACGATTTTCTTAGCCTTTTCTAAACGAGGATCATCATCTTCATCCGGCACCTTCACTTCAACACAGGGAGGCAATGCGGCGGTACCTACTCGCAAAGAAAGGAAATCATCATCGGTTAACTGTCTTTCCCAAAGAGTAGTTTTCTTCTGAATTACCCTTTGTTCTAATTCCCTAAAGGGTGGGCTTTCTCTATTCAATATGCGATATTGGATAGTCGTAAATTTGTCCAACTCTTCTCGAATACTTTCTAAGTGGGCATTGTAAGCGTCGTTGATTTGTTGAACTTTAATGCTGTGTTCTTTCAAAGTGCGACGGTGCATATATTGCTGCACGCCTACCATTGTTGAAGCCATCAGCAGCATGGGAAGAGCCGTTGCTAAGACTCGCATAGTTGGACTGCCAATACCTCTAAAGAGGAAAAATGAGAGGCCGCCCGTCGTCAATGCCATAATGACCATGGGCAACATGGTCAGCCAATTTGGTTTACCCGGAGGTTCTGGAATTGGTTTGGGCCGCCGGATTTTTATCTCCTTTTCTGGGAGAGGTTCTCGCCTGCGTGCTCGTTGACGAACAACATATTTTGAACCCCCTGTTTTCGTCGTAGCTGCTCTTCCTTTCATATGCGTTGATTTGTCCTAAAAATTTAGCAAACTGGTCTTGAAATTCTTCAAATTATTACTAAGTCAGGTCGATGGTGGCTGACCCAGTTTCGAGGGCCAACCACCTGTGACCTTCAAAAAGAATCACCTTGTGTCATTAGGGTCTTAGTCTAAGGTTATTATTAATTGAGCGTTTGTGCGGCTTGTTCCCAATCCGCAATTTCGCGATCTAAGCGCTGCTGAAGCCCTTCCAATTGTTGGATGCAATTCTGAAGCTGCTGCGACCAATTTTGATACTCACCTTGAAATTGGTTGGCCGAATTACCAATCCACTCGCTGCCAACCATGCTGTTAACCCGCTGAGAAAGCGTGTTCATTTGTTGATTTAAATCGTTACAAGCATTGCGGATTTGTGTGGATGTACTGCGACCTGCATCGGTGTCAAAATGAAGTGTTGCCATATTTCATGCTCCTTTTTTATGTTACAATTTGTCTTAATTCGAAAAAACCCTAGACTGACACTTGGTAAAGTGAAAGCATATATATTTTTAAATTATGGATTCTGTTGTTGTTACCCTCCTTTTTAAAGATCAAAAAATTGATGTGCAATTACCTACTAACGTTCCCTTGTTCATGTTAGCTCCTATCCTGGTTGAAACTCTTGACTGGGCTGGTTTGGAACTGCAGAATGAGGATAGCATGTTGAGTGCTCGCAGCCAGACAAGCGGTATTATGATTCGCCCAGCTGAAACAATTGGCCAGGCAAATATTGTCGATGGGGATATCCTGGAATTGATCTTGACCAAAGCCCACGAAGAAGAAAAAATGCCCGAGGATAGGGTTGGCGGTTCCGGAGTCTATTTGCAGTGTATTCAAACAGGCCAAACTTTTCGTATTCGAGGTAGAACAGCGCTGATCGGTCGTTCTTCCGAGGTAAGTATTAACCTGAGCTCTTTGCCCGATAAAGACATAGTCTCTCGCCGGCATGCCAATTTGATTCAGCGGGGAAATGCCTATTGGATCAAGGATGAAAACAGTACGAATGGTACGCTGGTTGATGGATACATGCTCCGCAGCGGGGAAACTGTACGTATTCGCGATGGAAGCTTGATTCAATTTGGCGAAGACGGTCCACGCATGGTCTTTCGCCAAACCATTGTTGGTTAAATCAGTTTCTTTTTCCTTGTATACAGACCTATTCATTACTTCTCTGCTGTAGGTGGAACCTTAGTTGGAGGCTCATTGTTACCACCACCATCGTCATTACCACCGTTGTCATTGCCGCCGCCTCCGCCACTATTACCACCTCCGCCACCACTGCTCGCCGATGGGCAACCACCATTTTCACTAGGTCCTGGTTCCGTCGGGCATTGATCCGCATTATCTGGAATGCCATCTCCATCACTATCAATGACCGGGGTTGGCGTTGCAGAAGGAATAAATGGCCGGGGGGTCACCGTCGGCGTCGCGCTGGGTGTATTTGTCGGAGTGGCAGTTGGCCTTGGCGTATTAGTTGGCGTCTGTGTAAGAGTTGGGGTGGGAACCACCTCGCTCATGCCGGTAAAAATCTCAAACCGCGCGGCCCCTGATAGGATAGGTTTACCACTTCCTCCAACTGTTGCTGTTTCGCCAGAAAATAAAATTTCGAATCCCCCTAAGTCGCCATGCACCTCACAGGGACCTTCAAGACAATCTACCTCGAAACGAATTTCATCCCGACTATTACTTATACCCACCATGCCAGCCTCCAAATTAACAGTGGCACCAAAGGGATTGGACAGTTGGATCGGCTCTCCACTAACCAATAAAAGCCTGCCAGCGATAAGCTCGATGAGCAAATCACTACCGTTCTCAGCTTCTTCTTGACCTTCGATTTCTAACTCACTTCCAGGTTGGAGAAAAAGCTCACGATTGCCCGGTAACGCTAAACTCAGCAGTTCTTCTCCGGAAGATAAATAAAGAGGGATGCTCTGGCGAACAGGTAAATTAATCCCTGATTCAATATTCCCTAGAAGCTCACCTGACTGCCATTCGCCACTTTCCCCTCCCGATCGAACGACAATTTCGTGATCAGGCAATTCTGTTGGGATTATCGTTTGAGTGGGAGTTTCAGTAAGGGTTGCAGTCATGGTCACCGTTGGGGTCGTAGAGGGCGTCCCTACCAAGGCAACTAATTCATTATTTTCCCTCGATTGGAAACGAAGGGCAATAAGAAAAAAGCCAATTATCAAGATTGCAATTATCGGAAAAACCCACCGCGCCGGCCCTTTATTATTACCGCGGTCCCCACCAGCTCCTTTGGTAATACGACTGGATACGCCTGGTTTTTTAGATGGTTTTGATTGCTGACTTGATTCTGATCTCCTAAACCCTTTTCTCTTCATTCGTGTGGCTGCTGAAGGGGGAACATTTTTTGCCATTCCCTGCTTCTCTTTATTGTCCGAAGCAGGTGGATTTCGCTTTCCTTGATACTCACTTGGATTGCTCGAAAAGTATTCCCCAGATGTAGGGACTACCACGATTGAACCTTCTTCATGTGGTGTTTTAGGTTCTTCTTTCAAACTAACCGGCAGGGTCTTATCAGCTCCATCTTGAGAAGCTTTGTTCACTGCCCGAGCAAAAGCAACCGTGTCTTCAAAGCGGTCTTTGGAATCCTTGGCGAGTGCTCGGCCTAACACAAGACTTATCTTTTCTGGCAAAGCACCATTTAACTCGTGGATGTTAGGTGGTGGCTCATGTACATGTTTATACATGACCTGTAAAGTTTCCCCCTCAAATGGAACGGCTCCAGTGAGCGATTCGAAGGCCACTATCGCTAGGCTATATTGGTCACTCTTTCCGGTCAGGTCACTTCCTCTGAACTGTTCGGGACTCATATAAACGGGTGTCCCTAGGATGTTGGTGCCTGTCAATTGTGTGGTGGCGTCATCACTTTTTGCGATACCGAAATCGGAAATATAAGCGTTGCCCTGTCCATCAAAGAGAATATTAGTGGGTTTAACATCGCGGTGAATAACTTTTTTATTATGGGCATGGTCCAAGCCGCTGGCGACTTGTTCTAAAGCCGGCCCCAATGATTCAAGTGTCAATATTCCATTTTTTAATTTATCACGTAATGTTCCACCGCCTAAAAAAGCCATGACCAGAAAAGGACGTTGGTCATGAATGCCCACATCATAAACTGGAACAATATACTGGTGCCGTAGTTTGGCAACAATGCGCGCTTCACGTTCGAAACGATGGTTGAAAGATTCATCCCCTCGCAAATGGTTGGCCAGTAGCTTAAGAGCGACTTCGCGTTCTAAGGAAGGATCAAAGGCATGGTACACAATACCCATACCGCCAATGCCATATTCCTCAAGGATCTCGTATCTTCCAATCTTTTTCATTTCATTTTCGTTAAATTATGGATTAACCATCCAAATAGCCGATCTAGATTTGCAATCACGAATTTATGCTGAATCCGCGCGAAAAATCATCTTCATCAGAACCATTATCCTTATCCCTAGGGCAACCATTCCGATCTCCCGGCCCGAACTGGCCAGGGCATTGATCCAGGTGATCGAGAGTTCCGTCTTGATCAATATCGGAGTTCGGAGTCGCGGTAATCTCTGGCGTTGGCGTTGTCGTATTCGTGCTTGTTGGAAGAACTGGTGGTGCCATAAAGGTTGCTGTGGGTGAGGGAGTTGCTGTAGAGGTAGGCTGGGGTATCGCTGTCGCTGTAGGCACCGCAGCCGTTAAATCGGTGAACAGTTCAACTCGCACTGGGATGATACGCTCTGCGATCCCACTCCCATCGATTTCACAAGCTTGACCCGTTAGGAGCCTTAAAGAACCTCCTGCTTCACCGTTAACCATACATTGCGTCGCCTGTAAACAATGGGCATGGAAGTTTTGGCTTGACTCCTCAATCATAACACCTAGAAGACTACCCTCTGCCTCAATTTGCGAGCCAAAAGGATTGGCAATCGATAGGGGGTAGCCAGCTCCTTCCACAACCAAACGTCCCTCAAGAATCACAAATTTAGATTCCTCAGCTTCATAACTTCCGCTCAGCGACTCAATAGTTATTTCAGTTTCAGGTCCAAGATATAGATGTTCACCAGTTGATGTTTCGATTGCCATCTTGCCTTGGCCGGTGTTAATAGTGAGAAGACTCGTACCTGGCGATGGTAGAGGTATTTGGCCTTTTGATTGCACCATTTGTTCTTGCCCTCCCACGAACCATGTGGCGCCCTCAGCAGCATCAAGAACAGTGATACTGAATTCACTATCGAGGGTAGGGTTGGTATCGGCGATCAAATCGTCAGGAACTGCGGAAGATACCGCTGATTCATCGCCCTCCTGGTTAACACCAGGTTCAACAGGTTCAACAGCAGAATTATCTTCAGATTCTTCTGGCCCTGGATCATCATTAGGCCCTTCAATGAGAACAATTAAAAATATAGCGATGATGATAATACCCAAAATAGCAGCAATAATAACCCCAGTTCGCCTCAGAATTCGACCAATCTGGTTAGCCCATGTTTGGTGGGCTGTTAACGACGGATGATCAAGTGAATTTCTGGATATATTATCTTTGCCAGGTTTGGATATCTTATTATTTGGCTTTTCGGATGATCTTTCTTCCCAGGATGGTGGGGGGTTACTCGGTAGGGGCTTAGCAGACATTAGCTGCTTTCGGGCTTCCCGTTTTTGGCTGATCGATCGTCCATAGTAAGGATCGCTTGGTCCCACACGGTTGAAACAAGCGATAGCCATTCGCCAGTTTCCTTTAGCCATAGCCTCCCTGCCCGCCTCAAAATTTGGGCTCTCCGGTTCGACGTAAGTCGTCCCATCAGAAAGAGCGATAGGTCTGGGTCCTTTGACCTGGGGCTTGATGGCCGTTTTGGATGATTCCTGTAAAGCTGTTACGAAGCTGGTGACATTTGGATAGCGACGCTGTGGATCTTTTGACAACGCCCGAACCAGCACATCGCTCAAGGCTTTAGGAAGACCTTCATTCAAATCGTGAACCAGAGGTGGAGGCTCATGCGTATGTTGGTACATCAAGGCTAATGTATCCCCTTGGAATGGTGGCTGTCCGGATAATGCTTCAAACAACACTACCGCCAGGCTGTATTGATCACTTTGAGGGCTCACCTCTTCTTGTTCAGCACATTGTTCCGGACTCATATAGGTAGGCGTACCCAGAATACGCTGCCGCTTCGTGATACGAGTCGTGTTGCCGGCGATCTTAGCCACGCCAAAGTCAGCAACATAAACTCGCCCGTAGTTGTCAAAGAGCAGATTGGAAGGCTTGATGTCCCGATGAACGATCCCGTGATTGTGGGCATCATCCAAAGCAGCAGCGATCTGCATGGCAATAGGCCACAGGTCAGTCATGACGACCGGCTTCCCTGCCCAATGCTCGCCAAATGTGCCTCCACGCAGATAGCGCATCACCAGGTAAGGCCGTTCTTCATAAGTGCCGAAGTCAAAAATTGTGACAATGTGCGGATGATCCAGACCGGCGATGATACGCGCCTCTTGAGCGAAGCGGTCCATCACCGCTTCTTTACGTTCCAGGTGAGCGGCCAGCAGTTTGAGAGCTACATCGCGCTGAAGCCTGTTATCCCGAGCCAGGTAGACCACAGCCATGCCACCATGGCCAATTTCCTCGATTAGTTCATACCGCCCTATGGATTCAGGTTTATTCATTACCGCATATTTTTGTCTGTTAGATTTTTTCGTTAATTATTTACAAAAATATCACTTTTAAATGAGTCTTTTGCATACCGGATATTTTTCTTTAGCGCAAACAGAGATTCATTTTTATGGTGTCCCTGTCCAGCGCCAGATCCCACTGCTGGTTGCGGCATATAGATATCCGTCCTGTCCCACATGGAAGCCACGCACCTGGAATTCTTCGCCATTATTTCCAGCATCATAACTGAGCAAATCGGGCATTTTTTTCCAGGTTTTTCCTCCATCTAAGCTCTGCCAAATTGCTTTTGAAAGCTGGCCAGCATAGAGGGCATGCTCTGTCGCAAAAATTGCATATGTGCGATTCTTAGTTTCGGAAGGTGACGCCGTCTTCCAGGTTTGTTCATCGGCATCAAAGTAATTGATCTGTTCCTGTGTTCCTACTGCAGTGCCTAAATCATTTCGGCTAGCCGAATAAACACGATTGTTTTCTTTTCCTCCTGATAAAGATGGTAGTTGAGTCCAATTACTGGCATTTGTCGTTGGGTCTGTTTGATATACTCCTTTTTCCCAAACAGCACTATATAAATGATCATCTGTGCCAACGGATAATCCTAAAACTATGTCAGTTATGTTTGTATTTGTCCATTCTCCAATTTCCTCGGGTAGTTCAGAGAATTTGATACCTTCATCGCTTCCGAAGAATAATTTTTCGTCAATATATGCCAAAGTCCAAGCAGTACCTTCCTCATCCTCAGTTAATCCTCCAACAGGGTCCCACGTCCAGCTATCGTTAATAAAATCACCAACGTAAAGACCTCCACCAAATGACGTCGCATATAACTGGGTGCAATCCTCCTTTGTGAAGACGAGACCGTTGACGATTTTGTCGATTGGTAGTCTGGGCACTTGTTCCCAAGTGTCATCATCTTTTTCAAGAAAGAATAGTCCATTATTTGCGCCAGCAAACGTCCAATCACCACATTGAGCGACCGAATAAAATCGATTGAAATCTGCAGATTCTGGTCGCTGATTTTGCAGATTGACGGTACTTACCCAACCATCACCATTAGAGATAAAGGGGATATTTTGGAGTCCTCCAATTTTCACAGTTGCTTCATTATCCTCCGCAGAAATTTTTACTCCCTTTGGCTTAGGATCATCGATCATTAATTTGAAAGTTGATCCATTGTAAACTTCAGCATTGCATTCAAGTAATATCGGTTTTATTAAGGGCAACATATCTTCGGTTGTGATATCTACCCTATCGTCAATAGGGTCGCAATCAATGTTTTCGCCAAGGTCTTCTGCACTAAATAGATGAAAACTAATATCTTTATCAAGAGCTTGTGAAGTGTAGAAAGATAGATCTATCAGGTAATTTATGGTGGGGCCTGGTATTTTTCTTGCAGCGTAAACATTCCTTGAGAAACCTAATATAGTTTCTTCAACTTCGAAATTGTTTTCCTCTGTAGTTTTCAAAGGAGTGAAAGCATCAGATAAATTTTCTGTATCCATTATCTGATCTGTTGAAAATGTCTCAATTAGGTTATCAATAATCGCACTTATACCAAGAGGACCAAGGTTAAAATTATTTCTACTTGGATTAGTAAGTTTATTTAATTGATAACGCTTACCTGCTTCCTGATGAAAATCTTTTTTAATAGTTTCTTGAATGTTAGGGTAACTCTCATCAATAATATCTTCCGAATGCAAGGCTGTGAGGGAAGACACATTTGTTGAGAAAGTGAGTTCCCCTATCAAGAGTAAAAATGCTAGAGAGATAAAAATAAAAGTTTTTTTGGTAACCATAATTTAATCCTTGAAACGAAAAAATCCTTGTTAGTAAACTTTAGGAATAAAATTTTTGCTTATCCGGATTATCACCTATCTGGCGGTGTTGTTGGTTTTGGCTTAGTTTCCTTTTCCTTTTCTTCATTTTTTTCCGGTCGGGGCGGTTCTGGCGTTGGTTCTGGACAGCCACCATATTCTTGAACACCAGGCGTATTGGGACACTGATCTGCCCCATCCAGTATGCCATCTCCATCCTTATCAGGTATTGGGGTAGGCGTCGGGGTTGGTGGCAGACGCGTTGGCGGTGGGGTGGGTGTCATTGTTGGCATGGGTGTCTCCGTAGCCTGGAGTGTTGCTGTTGCTTCCGGTACAATAGAGCTGAAATGGAACAAGTTCACGTCGAGTGGCTCAGGTTCGCCAGGCTGACCATTGCTGCCGACCCGGCTCATCCAGCCTGGACTTATATTCGTTTCTTGTCCCAAGTCACCATGCACGATGCATTGGCCACCTTGTAAACAGTGCGCTTCAAACCCAATCTCTGTGGGCTCTTGATACACCCCCATCAGGCTTCCTGGCTGATCAACAGCGGCCCAGGCCCCCAATGGGTTGCTGATCCGAACGGGTCCGCTGGACTGCAGCACCAGTTTGCCTGATGACAAAGTAATGGAGGTCCCACCGCCATTTTCTGAAGGAGGGATAACAATTATTTCAGTATTGCCATCCAACCAGAGCTGTGAACCATCATAAAGGGTCAACTGCGCCGGTTCATTACCGCTGCGAAAAATCGGATCAACCCCTTCGCCAAAAACCGGCAAGCGCTGGCCATTTTGTGGGGCGATTACTTCTTGATCCACATCCCAGGCCGCATTTCCCTGAGCAGCAACAACCAAAATCGTTGTTTCCGGCGTTGGGCTGGCCTCACCAATTCCCGCCAGGGCAGAGCTTGTGGGAGACGGTTCAGTGGGAGAAGTTGCAGCAAACGTTTGCCCATTTGTTTCATTAGCCTCAGGAATGGGATCATTTTGGAAAGTTGGAAGCAGTAAGAAAGCAGCAGCGATGAGAATTAAAACGGCCAATAATGCCCCAACGCCATACAAAACAGCAGGAGGCAAATAAAAACTGCGTTTGCTGCCGGGCATTTCCAAAACAATCGTGCTCACATTGTCATCTGCATCCCGTTTTATGGCTTTTGACACCAGGTCTTCTGCGGCCGCCTGTGGGGCGCGGTGGGTAAGCACATGGTAGATCTCCTGCGGTTCGACGTAATGTCCCTGGCCGTCATGCCGCTCTTTTATTAAGCCATCTGAACACAAGAGTAAGCGGTCGTTGACCTGCAACAGCATGCCCTGGTTTTCTAAAGCTTCTTCTTCCCCACCCTCGCCATTCAGATAAATGCCAAGGTCAACCTCCAGATCCGCATCATAGCCAATAGAGCGTGCCAATTCGCCGGACTTTGGATGTTTGACGAGCTGGTCGGGCGTTATCAAGCCTTGGTCAAGCATTTCCAAGCCCCAGGTATGGTCTCGGGTAAGCTGGATCGCTTCGCCATCTCGGATCAGATAAGCCCGGCTGTCGCCAACGTTAGCCATATAAAGGTGATCTTGATGAATTACGGCAATGGTTGCTGTTGAGCCCATACCACGTTTCGTTCGGTCCCGGCGGGCTTCTTCAAACACCGCATCATTGGCTTTGAGCAAGGCCCCCTGCAGGAGAATGGGCAGCCGCTTGGGGTCAGCCAGGTCTGACTGCATGATTTCTTGAAAGGTCACTTCAATGGCTAGTTCGGCAGCCCGTTCGCCGAATACATTACCGCCAATGCCATCAGCCACCATGGCCACCGTGAGGTTGAGGCCTCCGGCAGTATTGATGTTGTCAACGCGAAGACGATCTTCCATCTTCTTACGACGACCTTGATCTTGTTGGCTGCCAAAAGTTATTTGTTCAGGAGATTGGCTATTATTATTGTTCGCCATAGAATAACTATCCTTTATCTTCAGAATCCTAACCGTTGCCACCAGCTGCTTTTTTTCTGGGGCTGGGCTTTCTTGGAAGCGACGGCCCCAGCAGCAAATGGTTTGAGAGCCTTGCCGAGTTCCAGCATAGACAAGCGGTGGCTGGGATCTTTTGCTAAACACCCGTCGACGATCAGTTCATCCCATTCTGGGGAGGCAAACTCGGAAAGCTCGTATAATGCAGTTGGTCGGGAATTAATGATAAGATCAGTGATGCGTTTCTCACTGCGTCCAGTAAAGGGCAGCTTACCTCCTAACATGCGGTAGAGAACAACACCAAGACCCCAGACATCCACCTTCGTACGGTCAATTTCTTGCTCCAGTTCCGGGGGATCAATCATTTTCAGCTGCTTGAGTTGCTCCGGTGGCGCAATATAAACCGAGAGGGCACCAGGCGGTTGGATGCGCGTTGCAATACCAAAGTCAATGAGCACTGGGGAATAGGGCTGCCCCACCTCAACCGGCGATCGGAAAACGATATTTTCCATTTTCAAATCGTTGTGGGCGTAGCCAGAGCGATGCATATGATCGAGAGCACGACCGATTTCTAAGCCAATAGCGGCCGTTTCGTCCGGCGGCAGGGATCCCACCTGATCCAGATAGTCAGACAATGTTCCGCCAGCTAAATATTCCATCACAAAAAAGTAAGGGCGGCCATCCAATCTCATGGCTCGAGCATAATAGATATCCGCTTTTTTATGGCGCGGGATCGGAAAGATCTCGACGATATTGCGATGATTTAAGCGGTGAATGATTTTGGCCTCAGCGGTGATAGACATAGCATACGCCGGATCTTTGTGCACCTTGCCAAGTTTAATGGCGACCGGTTGGTGACGTCCCTTTTCTTCCGCTTTATAAATGGTAGCGAAACCCCCTTTTGAGATTTCATTCTCAATGCGGTAATGTTCGTGATAGAGTTCTACGCCTTTCAAAATCTATCTCCATGGGTTCGTAAATCATCGTCATTATTGTCACTCGATTTCCGAGTGCGGCGGGTTTCGCGTAGGTCTCCATCCAGACCTGTTTCATCAACCTGGGCGATGCGGAATTGCAAACGCACACCTCCACGTTCCACTCTGGCCAGTTCAATTTCATCGCCATCCACCAACTCTTCAGCCACGAGCGGCTGCAAACGAACGCCATTTAAGTAGGTACCGTTAGCACTATCTTCATCTTTGATCATGAAGTGATCTTCCTCGTCGATTATCGTGCAGTGCCAGCGGCTCAATGGAGAGTTTTCATCATCTTGCTGGAAGAGCAATTCGGCATTTTGACGGGAACGGCCGATTGGTGTATCGCCGTATATTTCTAGAACTTTTCCAATATTGACATCGCCGGCGATCACTTCCAAATAACCTCGTGGTTCGGAGCGTTGGATGCGTTTAGTGATGCGCGTGACGGCCGAGGTTACCCCTTCGATGGCTGCTCGTACAGGCGCTTTGTCACGATTGAACCATACAACCCCAGCAAATGTTAAAGATGCCAGGGCAACGATCAGACTTGTGACAGCAAGCGGATTTTGCCGTACTGGCCTCTCAACAGGATCGCACAGCGAATCAGGCAACAAGCAAGGAATAGGCGTTGGTGTTGGAGGCAAAACAGTTGCGATAATTGTTTCAATTTGTACTTCCGGAGTAGGTTGAGGTGGAACGAAAACCTCTACTCGCGCTGTAGTAGACGGGCTTTGTGAAATAAGGCCAAGTTCATCCTCAACCTCAACAATCAATGCATGGTCAGTGATACCCAATTCAGTGATATCACGTAAATTCCAAGAAAATTCTACATCTTGTTGTGGATTATTAATCTCATCCTTCACCGCTCCGTCCACAAAAAGTGTGGCGCGTAGCATGCGTCGCGGATTATCTGGAAACAATACATTGGCTGCCACGGACTGGGTTGTTGGAGGTATTGCTCCCCGGTCTTCAATATATTCTGCTGCCTTTCGTGTGATCAACTGTCCATCTCGTGGGCTTTCAATGAGGACACGCGGCGGATTCACTTCAATATCATATGAAACGATGTCTGTCTGATTAGCATTCTCTCCCGCGTTTGCTATCAATTCCACTTGCCGTGTTCCAGAATTTCCAATATTAGAGCGATAAGAAAGATTATATTGAAGTCGATGGTCAGTTATTTCCCTGAAGCCGTCATTAAGACTATTGCTGTTTTGAAAGTGGACATATTGACCGCCCGTTTGTTCGCCAACATCTCTAAGATTTTCATCACAACCAGGAACGATAGTATTTCCGGATTCATCAACGAATGGAGCTGGGCAAGGAATGCGTTGGTCGCTTCGTACTAGGGTTGTGTAAACGGGTATTTCAAGTTCCTGCGATTTTCGGACTAGCTGAGAAACACGATCTTCACCTCCCCGTTCAAGTCCCGAAGAGATTAAATAAACGAACTTGGCTTGCCCCTCAGCCCCTTCAAGTAAATCAAATTCATCCAAAATGTTGCTTATTTCAGGCAAAGGATCAGAGAACGAAGCTCCACCAGGTGGAGAAAATCCTTCTACCACGCCGATCAAACTATCGCTATCGCTGGTAAAATCAGTGAGCGGGCGAAGACCAGCCCAATCTACGACAGAAATCGCAACATGATCAAGACCATCACGCATCCAAGGCGTATCATTTAAAAAATTGAGCAACCCCTCTTCAGCCCGATCCCAGCGCTCATCAGTCATACCAGCTCCGGCGTCAATGACAAAATGAATCCAAACTCCTTCTTCGGTCTCCGTAACACTGTCGATAGGCATCTGGCTCCCATCTTCAGTAACTGTGAAAGTATCGCGCACAACGCCAGGTACCGGTCGATTCAAGATATCCAAAGCTCTAAACTGAAGATTAACTTGTGGGAACCCGGCAGTATCAATATCTGTAATGATCAACTCGTCAATTGAACCTTGAGCTTGAACCGGCAAAAAGTTCAGAATCGTAACCAATACAAGTATAAATAAAATGGACAGAGCAACTTTATTTTTCAACATCACAGTCCTTTATTTCGATGGGTCCTCATTTAATTCCCCGACTCGTAATTCGAGCTTAACTCGGAAATTGCAATTTTGGTGGGGTTTTCAAGCCAACGATCAATCTGATTCCGGGAAAACCTCCAAGTTCCCCCAACTTTACGAGCTGGAATTTCGCCGGATTGTGTCAAGCGATAGATGGTTGAGGGAGCTAATTTCAAGTATTCAGAAATTTCGCGAACCGTCATAATTTCAGTGGGTTGAACTGAATCAGCCATGTATCATTTCCCTCCATTTAACAATAAGGAATGCTTACAAAAGACAATATGATAGACGGTGATTTCTTTGGTGAAGTAAATTTTTGTGGGGACCAGCAGGATGGAAATGATTTTGTTTAAGTTTTTTACAAAGCTCCAAAATCTATCCCCCAATATTAAGAGATATGAAAAAATTACACTATGTGCAAATATCTCCGGCACGTAAATCCTCCCGAAATTCGACCAGAACAATGTTTATCAATCAGCAAAAAACACTAATGATTTTCTAATTATACCGAGACATGAATTTAAAGCAATAAGCTCATACGATAGGGAAATATTGATAAAATTGAATAAGAATAGACAATCTTGGATGAAATTGATTTCGAGTAATTGATAGAAGAATCACTCGGCACTCGGTATATTTTCACAAGTTAAAAATTGCCTATTCTCCGCAAAATTTACCTTTTAACTCGCCGCAGTCTTGAAGCGGTAACACCACAGTAAAGCGTGGTTGAACATTAAAAACGGCAAAATTTGCAGAAACAGGTTCATAAGGCATACTGGAAAGTTTGCAACAACAAAACCAG
>JANQGC010000257.1 GCA_028277515.1 Anaerolineae bacterium | reverse complement strand
CAGGGGCTGCTCCACCTAAATTAGTAACAGTAGCTTGTAATGATGTAGCATTACCAAGTTGAATTGTCCATCCTTGCTCCAATTCAATCATAATTTGGTTTCCTGTATCTAACGTTAGGTACGTTACAGGATCATCCCAATTTAAGACGCCACCACTTACGGTGCCACTCCAACTAAAAATGTCCCAATTGACACTTCCCCAGCCGCCGCCACCTTCAAAGTTGCTCTCAATATCTGGTACATCAAATGCCAATGTCGCATCGATTTCGAAAAAACCAATTCCTGAACCAGTCGTTGTGAAATCAATGAAGTCAAATGAAAAGGAATCATTATCTTCCAATGTGAACTGTTGACTATCAAGATTCTCATCGAGTGAGGCGGTTAGAGTAGAACCATCTCCAAAAGTCCAAGGTCCAACAGATCCCCAGAAAGTATCAAATGGCCCAATCTCAACACCTTCTTGGTAGAATGTAAATTCTGCTTTTGAATCAGGTGCATCAGCAACATCGAAGTAAACTGGAGTAGCCATTGCTGGTAGTGTGAATCCAGCAACCAACAAAAACGCACTACATAAAATCATTAACTTTTTCATGTTTACCTCCCTTTCTTAAGTTCAATTTTGAGTTTTGAATGTTTAGTTTTGAATTGTGAAATATTTTATGGAACTGTTGAGTGCTTTCCTCGGCTTCTAAAGGAGAGAGCAAAATTCAAGCCAGGATGGATATAAAAATATTTAATATAAATAACAGTTGGTTGGGGAAGTAATGGGTACAATGAAACCCATGGATTATGTAATTCGATTCACAAATGATATGTAATTGTGAAATTAATTACAGACTATAATGGGGACATCTATAATTTTATGCGTTTCCTGCCGACGAATAGATTGTTTCAAATTTAGGTTCTTCAGGAATTTAGTGTCCCGCTCAGGGATGGTTGAAACCCCTCGCCTTTAGGCGAAGAAAAGGTTATATTATGTCGCTATGCGACGTTATACACTTGGAGCACACACAAAAACAGATCTAAAAGTACACCTGGTATGGATACCGAAGTACCGCAAAAAGGTATTAAACGGTGAAGTAGCAATTAGAGCGCGTGACATATTACGACAAATAGCCATAGAGCATGAACTTAATATTATTTCCGGCAAAGTAGCCATAGACCACGTTCATATGTTCATTTCATATCGCCCGACACAAAACATCAGCAAGATCATGCAATGGTTAAAAGGGATAAGCTCGCGGATCTTGCTGTCGGAGTTTCCACATTTGCGAAAGAAATTTTGGGGTCGCCACTTTTGGGCCAGAGGCTATCTGGCAGTCAGCTCCGGCAATATAACTGATGAAATGATTCAGCAGTATATTGAAGAGCAAGAGGGAGAACCCATGATCGATAACAGTCGATTTCAAATCGACCCCTCTTGAACCCCTCGTCTTATAGACGAGGGTTGTTCAGTTTAAACATTGATACAAACATATTCTTAATCCATAAATTGTTGGTTCCTATTCATGCGCCCTCAAACCATCCACATATCTGTTCGAAATTTGGTGGAACGATTTATGCGAGCCGGAGATCTGGAGAGCGGTTTCTTTGTTCCCGATCGCGCAACAGCTGCCATTTCCCTACACCAAACGATCCAACAATCACGGCCTCAAGGCTATGAGTCCGAAGTCACGATTTCGCATTGCATGCAAATGGGTGCCTGGACGATCCATCTATCCGGTCGCATAGACGGTATCAGCCGGAAAGAGGGCCGCATTGAACTGGAAGAAATCAAGACCACCACCCGTAAACCCGGCCCAGATGAAATTGGCGAGAATCCCCATCATTGGGCCCAATTAAAGATATATGCCTACATGGTTGCCAAGGATTATCAGCTTGAAACCGTCGATACCTGTCTGACCTACGCCCAGCTGCATACACGCCAAACCTATGAGATTAGAAGATCGTTTACACTCCAGAACCTGGAAGGATTTTTTATGCAGCTGGTCACGCGCCTGGTGGATCGCATGCAAACGATTCAGCAGTTCCAGGCAATGCGGGACCAGTCGATAGGGGCGCTTCAATTTCCCTTTGCAGACATTCGACGCGGGCAATCGCAGATGATGGAGGAGGCCTACCAGGCCATTATGGACAGGGCCCAATTGTTGGTGCAAGCACCGACCGGTATCGGCAAGACCATGGCGGCGATTCTGCCGGCATTAAAGACACTGGCCCGGGGCAAGTATGATCGCATGTTCTATCTAACGGCGCGGTCGACCGGTAAACAGGTTGCCGAGGAAGCTTTTGATATATTGTATGCTCAGGATTTACGGCTAAAGGTCGTGACCCTGACCGCCAAAGAGAAAATTTGTTTCAAGGCCGAGGCTGAATGTACCCCGGATGCTTGCGAATATGCCCGGGGCTTTTATGATCGCATCGATGAGGCCTTGGCCCACGCCTACGATACCGATCAATGGAAGCGGGAATTTATCGAACAGGTGGCACGCCGATTTCAGATTTGTCCTTTTGAATTTTCATTGGAATTGTCAGAATTGGCAGATTGCATCATCTGCGACTACAATTATGTATTTGATCCCCAGGCACATCTACGCCGGTTTTTTTTACGTCTGCGCGAGAC
>JANQGC010000196.1 GCA_028277515.1 Anaerolineae bacterium | reverse complement strand
CTGCCCCCTGGTCCCCGTACCTGCCCCCTGGTCCCCGTACCTGCCCCCTGGTCCCCGTACCTGCCCCCTGGTCCTGGGCCACCACGGGGGGTGGCCCCTACCAATCATGAAATAATGTACAATATTGATATTAGGGACAGACACGGGGGTCTGCCCCTACGGAAAACGATACAAAATGACCTATGATCCCAATCGCCACCATCGCCGTTCCATTCGCCTGAAGGACTACGATTACACCCAGGCCGGGGCTTATTTTGTAACCATCGTTTGCCAGGACCGGGCCTGCCTGTTTGGAAAGGTGATAGATGGCATTATGCAGTTGAATGATGCCGGCCGCATGGTGAAAACGGTATGGGATGAAATTCCTGAATATTATCCCGGCGTTGATGTCGACGCGTCCATTATCATGCCCAATCATATGCACGGGATCGTTGTATTGTTTGACCCCGTAGGGGCGGGTCCCCGTACCCGCCCCGATTCCCGTACCCGCCCCGATTCTCATACCCGCACTGGTCCTGACATTGGGCAACCACAATCGGGGCAACCACAATCGGGGCAACCACAATCGGGGCAACCACGGGGGGTTGCCCCTACGTCACGGATGTCATTACCCGATGTGGTGCACAGGTTTAAAACATTAACCACAAAACGTTATACCGATGGCGTAAAACAAAAAGGATGGCAAACATACAATCGCCGCGTGTGGCAGCGCAATTATTACGAACATATTGTGCGCAATGAACAATCGCTGGGACGTATTCGAGACTATATCCTTAGCAATCCGGGAATGTGGCATGAAGATCGGGAAAATCCTAACGTCATCAACAAGAATACCCAGTGATGAACCGCCTCAGCAAAGCAACTGACAAATTGACTGCCCTGGAATGACTGGGCAATACTGGCTGCGACGCATTTCGCATGTCGTAAAAATTTATGGTTCTTTCACCCAAAATCTGCAAACATCCAGTACCATAGGGTTACTAATGGGGGGATTTGGCAATTTAGATTCAGGATTACGTTTTCTAATCGCTGCATCTTGATAAAGGAGATGAATAATGTTACGTAAGCAATGGATAATGGTGGCAATTGCACTGTTGGCGCTGATGATCATGGTCGTGCCTATGGCAAACGCAGCGTGTGGCGACCCTGCCGGCATTGGTGTGAATTGGAGTGGTTGCGATAAAACAGGCGTAGACTTAACCGGCATTGATATGACTGGCGCAAATTTGAATGGAGCGATTCTTGTCAACGCGATTCTGGACGGCACTAATTTTACCAATGCAAATTTGAATGGTGTCGATTTGACCGGCGCCCAAGGAACCCCGATTACAACCGGGGCCAACTTTAACAATGTAACCTGCCCGGACGGAACCGATGCGAACTCAACCGAGCCATTTTGTGATTGGGCGCCAACGGCCGTCACTTTGACAGGAATAGGGGCAGCGACGATAAATAATCTGTGGCCCTGGGCCTTGGCCGGCCTGTTTTTGCTCGGATTACTCCTCCTCATCGGGGCACGGAGTAAAAGGCAAGCAACCGTAGCTTGACCATCCCTTTTTCAGAAAATTTCCGGAGCCGGGTTTCTTTTAGAAGCCTGGCTTTTTTTATTAGCACGGCCGTGTTTCATTGAAAAGTGGCGCGGCAGCTTATGAAAGATGATCATCGAACCATAATGCCACCTCTTCATATCAACAACATCCAAAAAATGATTGTAGAACTTTTGTTCTTTTTCTGCTATAATCCTTCTAAATATTGGGGGAGCATGCATTAGCGTGTAATTTTGGCAAATGACGCTACAAAAATAAAAAGGAGATATTATGAATTTAGGTGCATTTTCAGTCAGTTTAGCGGTGAAGGATTTACAGGCGTCCAAGGATTTTTATGAAAAATTGGGCTTTGAAGTGTTCGGCGGAGAAGCGGAACACAACTGGTTGATCATGAAAAACCGCGATGTAGTCATAGGGCTTTTCCAGGGCATGTTCGAGGATAATATCCTGACTTTTAATCCCGGCTGGGACCAGGACGCCAAAACACAGGAATCGTTCACTGATGTGCGCGACTTGCAGCGCGAATTAAAGGAAAAAGGTATCACTTTCTTGAGCGAAGCAGAAGAAGGCACAAGCGGCCCGGCCAGTTTTGTCATCGCCGATCCGGATGGTAATCCAATCCTTGTTGACCAACATGTATAAGGCATTATCCCGGAACTTTGAGTTTCCGGGATAATGAATGTCTCATTTCTTTGAAACCAGTCGCTGTTTTTAATTTACACGATCCGGCAGGGAAGCTGATCCCGCACTTGCAGCCAATCCATATCTATTTACGAGATTTATTTTCGGCCGTATTTGTCTCCGTTACGCCAGTTACCAATCAACTGAACCCTGATGAAATTGCAGCGCTGGAGGCGGACCCGCTGTTCCAGGTCCTCAAACATCAGCAAGAACTTGCTGTAGGTGAGGATTTTTTCATGCTTTATACCTATGCTGCCGAACGCTGTTTCCCTGGGCAAATTATGCATCTCTGTTTTGTTGATCGTTTGATCTTTGCTTTGCAGGATAAATACCGTGTTGAGTTTTCGGCCGATATACAAGATCTGAAATCAGAAACTACACCCTTACTATTCCAGCGTTCGCCGGCTGCCTGGCAAAGCCATCCTAAGAACTATCGTTTGCTAGAGCAAATGGTGATGCAGGTATCCAGGTTGTTATTTAGCGTTTCGCTAGAATTTGCCTGGTGCCACCTGGCCATAAAGGCTGAGCGGTTACGCGCCCTTTTGCCTCATGTGAAGCGCCGCGATCTGACTTTTTTCGCGGAGTTGCTCGTACCGCTTATTGATGAGGTATCGACGCAAGAAGTCAACTGGTTGGCCTGGGAAGACCCTCTATTCTCCCGTATGGGTGCGCAAGAACTGAAATCAGTTAGAGAATCTGATGTCAACGAAACGCGTAAACGCCTCGCCTATGTTTTACCCATGATCGAACTGCTGAACACAGTAAGTAAGGTTTGATACTATTGCCATCTACAAAAAACAGGTTAACATCAATAAGAACGAGTACGATAGATTTGCTCGCCCATCCACAAAATCGAACCTCAGATTAAATAACTTAACTTATTCATCGTAAGCAGCCACTGGATCGTTGCGAATCCTGGCGATACGAGAACGAGTAATAGTGTATGGAAAACACATTCGTAAACGGTAAAAATATTCTATTAATCCACTATCGCGTGGGCAAAACAGATGGCGTCTCTTTGGAAATGGCGGCCTGGAAAGAGATATTTGAGGCGCGAGGCGCGGAAGTTAAACTTTTGTCTGGTCCTGAAAATTATGGTGCTGATTTTGTGGTCAGGGATTTGGAGTCGCAGTTAAATCCGCAAATATTCACCATTGATGAAGATGCGTTTGGCGGATTGAAGACTTTTCAATCTAATGCGAAATTAGAAAAAAATATTTGGGAAAAGGTTGAAACTATCAGAACCGATCTCACGGAGCATCTTGCAACCTATCGTCCGGATTTCATTGTCATATCCAATATTTTTTCCGTGGGCGAGAATCTGCCCGCGGTGATCGCCCTGGGCGATGTGCTGCGCGAATTAAGGATTCCCACCGTCGTGATCTGTCACGATTTTTATTGGGAAGAAGCGCGGTACGATTGGCCAACCAACTCCTTTATTCAACGTGTTCTTGACGATTATTTCTTGATCGAAGATCCGCTGTTTTCCTACCTGGTGATCAACCATATCGCCCAGGAAGCGCTTTATAAACGTAGAGGAATTCGGGCGGAGGTATTGAACGATACATTTGATTTCAACTTACCACCTATCAGTAAATCGCCCAAAATGGCCCAACTCCTGGAGGAGAACAATGTTGATTTAGATGACATTCTCTTTTTGCAGGCAACCAGAATTGTGCGGCGAAAAAACATCGAAGTGGCGATTGACTTTGTCCGGGAATTCAACCAGCAGCGAGACAAATTACATGGCAAGAGGTTCTACAACGGAAAGATGTTTGATGCCTCTAAAAATAAGGCCACGCTGCTGCTTTCCGGCTATGCGGAATTTCGCGATATGCAGTATTTCCGAAAACTGCTGCGCTATGCCAGCCGCATGGGGGTCGAGATGCACATTTTGCGCAATATGACCAACAATTCGGATCATCATGAGGGGGTACATGCCCTTTGGGATGCTTATCCTTTTGCCGATGTGATCACTTATCCGAGCCAGTATGAAGGGTTTGGCAACCAGTTGCTTGAAGCCTTTTTTGTCAAGAAACCGGTTGTTTTATTTGAATACCCGGTCTTTATCTCAGATATTAGAACGAAGGGTGTGCATGTGGTCAGCCTGGGCGATACAAAGAACAATAAATCCTATGGCTTCGCATACGTCAGCAAAGATAAGATCAAATCGGCCGTCGACCAGGTGATTGAGCTCCTCTTGAGCCGGAAAAAATATCAACAAGTCGTCGAACACAACTTCAATGTGGGGCAAAAACATTTTTCATATGACATTGCATGGTCCGTCTTTGAAAAAGTTTTTGCCCAACTATCAGAGAGGGCGGCCGAGGTTCCGTTTTCTGATTAGAGTGGTAAAATCGTCACTCCTTTCTATTTATCGTCCGGCCGGACGGGGGGTTGATCAAGAATCTGCATTTCGCGTGTTCTACCGGATCATCCGGTGAGCTTACAAATGTCGTTCGCTCACATTAATAACTATAGCAGATCTTAATTAATTTATTGTCAAGATCATGTTATCAATTGGTTAACATTCATCTCATTCATGCATGGTCAAATCTGTCTGCGGAACTGCAGGCTGTCGAAATCGTTTCCGAATTAAATGATAAAGTTATCAACTTGCTGAAGAATGATCCTCCAACCCTTCACCTTAATGGTGTCGGGACAGGACCAATGACACGTGGAACAGTACCTTGAGTGGCCGGACCGCTGCGCTTTAACTGCATTTCATCAGAATCGTTGAAAAGACGCAGCGATTCACCGCTTAGGGACAGGTCGTAAACGCCACCGCAAGGATCTTCATGGCGACAGCTACCGACGATTTCCATTCGGCCGTCTTCAAGCAGGCGGTATTCGGCCGTTTTGTTCAGTCGCAGCTCCGCACGTGAATCAGGAGGCCAGAACATCAAACCCAAAACCGTACCATCTGGCCGAAACTCAATTACATCCATTGAAAACCAGAAGAAGGAATTCGGCACAGTGAGCGTTGATCCATCTTGGACGGCCCAACGGCCTGCAACATCCTGTTGGAAAACAGCATTGCGGCCCGGCCGGCAACCAATTGCAGTGATGGAGAGCAGCCAGCATGAGAAGATGAGAAACGATTGAGTTACCTTATTCATTGGCGAGTTCTCTCAAACTCCCAAAGACCCTGATCCACTGACCTTAACCGTGAAAAATCATCCGCTTTCAGCATATAGGAAGAGATAGGTACACCAATATATAGACCGCGTTGGGCATCATCCTGCTCAACAATGACAATTGCCAAATTATTGTTATGCCAATAAATGCGTATCGGATTTAGCTCGGCGATGTCATCCGCCCACAGATCAGCAGAAATTTCAAAAAATGGCTCCTCGCCGGGTATCTCTACACCTTCCTGGTTGAAGGAGACGACGGTTTCCATAGCAGCTATGATCATTGCCTCCCGGCCTGCATCAGATAAGGGAAGAAGGGCCTCAATCTCATTTATCTCAATACCGGTCAAAGGCACTGGACCCTCTGGGTAATTATCAATGACAACCCTCTCGCCGCTGTCCGCATCATAAAGTCCCAAATGCAGTGTGTACTGCCCCGCCGGCAAGTCAGGTTCACCTATATCAATCACCTGCACCTGATTTTGACCGGGCTGCCATTCATCGCTCGGCAAGGGCAGATCTACCTGTTGTACAGGCAACCCGCTTTGATCGCGCCAGTGGACAAAAGCCATCAAACTATTTTCTAAACCATGTTCGAGCTGCCAAAAAAGGCGTAGTTCGCTACGCGGTCCGGTCACTTCAAAACCCAGCAGGGTAAGAGCGTCACCGAACGCCAGGTTAAGGATACGGGAAGGTCCGTGATCGGCAGAGACGGCCGATTCAGCGATCCGCTGCATTTCCTCCAGCGGCAAACGTTCCTCACTACTCAACCGGTAAAGGAAGGTGTGCTCGTCAGCGATTGAATCCTGCCAGATGAGCGTATTACTGGATATGGATTCCTGGTTTGAACCTGCGTCGGCCACGTAATTTTCCAGCCAAAGCCCATCGTTAAGGTCAATAATCACTTGTTCCGCCTGGCCATCACCAATGGGCAGGTCAAAAGGCCGAGCAGAAGCATCCGGCTCATAGATCGTTTGTGAAAAATGGAGAATATGTTCCCGATCATGGCTGAAAAGGGTGGATTCCACCGTTGACACTTCACCCTGGGGATCAGCGAGCATATCGATTAATGGCGGCTCCTGTGGTGCATAATTCTCCGGCCAGTAACGGGGGTAAAAAATTGGGAATTCGACCACTCCCGCAGCATCGCTTAATCCGGCCGTGAGCACATTGGGCGTGACCACATCAGCCGGTGGAGAACTGATGGCTTGTTCGGCCGCAGAGGGATCTGTGGTGATATTAAAGGGACCAACGCGCAAAATATAATCAGAAATGGCTGAGCCGGTGGGTAAGATACCGGCCAGAAACAACAGCAGGAGGACAACCAATCCGGCCATCGCCAACTGGGGAGCCAGGCGTCGCAGCAGAGACGGCCGTGGCTGGATCATTTTGTTTACTGTCTGGTTCCATATATTCTTCTTTACCTGCTGGGGTAACGGTTCCGTGACCGGCTTGCTGCGACGAAGACGTTCTTCTAAATAACTGAAATTCTCTACCTGATTAAGGTTTGACATGATTGACTGCCTCCGGGGTGGATTTTTCCAGGTGGCCGCGCAACCGTTTTAGAGCGCGGTGAATGGCGACGGCCGTCGCATTAGCCGATTTCTGCAAGACCTCAGCAATCTCATCATTTGACAAATCTTCATAATATCGCAAGCGCAGCAACTCCTGGTCTTTGTCGGAAAGCATGCGCATGGCAGCAGTCACTTCATCCTGTTCTTCACGATCCATAAAGCGTTGTTCAATCCGCACACTGGATGGAATGCGATCAAACAAGGGTGACAACCAGTGCCGCTTGCGATAATGCATCATGATTTCATTGCGGGCGATACGGTATAGCCAGGCCCCGAAACTGGTGCCCTGCCAACGATATCGCGGCAAATTTTTCAACGCTTTTTCAAACGTGCCGGCTACAATGTCTTGAGCCAGGGCCGTATTTTGCACTTCGCGTTGGGCATAAGCATATATCTTGTCCGCATACCGTTGATAAAGCGGGCCAAATGCCTGCGGATCTTGCTGCGCGCGGGCGATCAAGGTGGGTTCATCTTTTGCCATCAAGATTTCTTATCCTGTTGATCAATCTCTATCACTATAATGCAGCAGGAGCGATATTATTACACCTTTTTCATAATCCAATTGACATCCTTTTCTGAATTTAGCGATACAAGCCACGGGACAAAAATGAGCCGCTGCAAACGGGATTCTTAGACAAAATAACATATCTTTACAAATATTGTGCAATTACTTGACAAATCAAATTTCTTCCGCTATAATGCCAGTATGATGACAAAAACAAGCAAGCCAATCATCTTACAGTTTGCCAATACCTTCACCCTGGTGTTGGTATTGGTCATGAATATCGCCGCCTCAGCCATACCGTTGAATGGGATTTCAACTGGTGAAATCTCGGACTTGCTGCCTTCTTACTTCACACCGGCAGGATACACGTTCGCTGTATGGAGCGTTATTTATACAGCATTAATTGCTTTCGCTATTTACCAGGCACGACCCGTGGAACGTGAACGGCCGTTTTTGTACAAAATCGGATGGCTTTTTGTGATTAGCAGCATCGTCAACAGTGGTTGGATTGTCACCTGGCACTATGGTTATTATGCATTATCCATCGGTCTCATGGTAACATTATTAATTACCTTAATTGCTATCTACCTGCGCTTGAATATCGGCCGTCGCGATCCAACATTATCCTGGCAAGATAAGATATTCTACCAGTTCCCATTCAGCATTTATCTGGGCTGGATCACCGTAGCCACTATCGCCAATATTTCTAGTGTGGTTAATTTCTGGGGCTGGAACGGCTTCGGCATTGCCGAACCGGTATGGGCGATGCTAATGATTGGCGCAGCAGTTATTGTTGCTGCACTGCTGCTGATTAATCGCCGCAATGCATCCTATGCTGCGGTCCTGGTCTGGGCATTATTCGGTATTCGTGCTTCGGCAATGGAATCCAGAGAGCCAGCCCTGGCGGCCGTCGCCGTTGCAGCAGCATTGATTATCGCCTTGCTGACGGCGATTGGCTACTGGCGAACCCGTGAACAGCTTGCCGGATCGAACAATTCGTCGCTGAACGAAGAAAAACCGGTAGCACAAGGAGCATAGTTATTACCAATAATATTTAATATCTTCATTTCCTTCCTCCTTTTCTCCTTGAAAGGCCATCCCTTCTCCTCCTGGGGTGGCCTTTCGCTTTCTACTTTCTAAACCGGGTTCATTAATCCAATTTATCGTAATCAGCCGGTTCGACATCGGGCGCTTTTTCTAAAATGGTGGTGAGCTTTCCCCGGTTTCCACGCCCTGCACGTTGAGAGAGGTAATCTACTGTTTGTAAAGCAGCTACTTTCTCTGCAATGGCCAACATGACGAATTGGTTCATCGAAACCCCTTCAGCTTCTGCCAGTTCTTTGACATCTTGGTGTAGTGATCTGGGTATACGAACGCTCAATACATTACTCATCCTAACACTCCAATAATTCTTAATAAATCTATCGGTTCTATGACCTGAATACCAAATTTTTCAACACCAATAAAATCCTTATTATTATAAGTGACAATATAATGACGCCTTCCTGCTATTGCTAAGTCTAATATAAATTCATCCGCAATGTCTGGTAAAAATGGTCGCCAACTAAAATGGACTTTGTTATGCCGTATTGCTAGTGTACAAATAGAATCTATTAAATCAGCTATATCTTCGTGGCGAAGTCTTAACTGTTTTCTTTGTCTCGTTAACACTTCTTCATACTCCAAAACCAATGGGATAGAAACATGGATTTCAAATGCACCGCTTCCTATTAAAGAAAGTAATTTATTTGATGCGCCTTGTTTCGATCTCAATGCCGAGATGATAATATTTGTGTCAATTACAGCCCCAGGCTTTTTCATATGCGCTATTATATATAATGGCATATACGACTTCAAGTCACGAACCATTATCTCTTAATAAAAAATTTGAGTATACTAATAAACATATGGTTTACATACAATCAAGGAGTAATAATGGAATATCGATCCCTGGGACGCACCGGCGTCCCTGTTAGCACCCTATGTTTAGGCTGCATGAATTTCGGCTGGAAAACGGCCGAATCTGAGGCCATCACCATCATCGACCGCGCCATCGATCAAGGCATCAACTTTATCGACACAGCCAACGTTTATTCACGCGGAACCAGCGAAGAAATCGTTGGTAAAGCACTGAAGCAAAATGGGAGTCGCGGCCGAATCGTCCTGGCCACTAAAGTACACGGCCAAATGGATGACGATGATCCCCTATCCGCAGGCAACAACCGCCGCCATATCATTCTACAGTGTGAGGCTTCGCTGAAACGGCTGCAGACCGATTACATTGACCTGTATCAGATCCACCGCCCCCGTGCGGACACGCCTATCGACGAAACCTTGCGCGCCCTGGATGATCTCATCCACGCCGGCAAAGTGCGTTACATCGGCACCAGCACCTTCCCTTCCTGGCGGGTGATGGAATCATTATGGGTTTCCAAGGAATTGGGTCTCAACCGTTTTATCAGCGAACAGCCACCCTACCATTTGCTTGATCGTAGCATCGAGCGGGAGCTGATTCCCCTGGCTCAAACCTATGGCATGGCCATCATTCCCTGGTCTCCCCTGGCGCGTGGATTCTTGACCGGCAAGTACAAACGGGGCGAGCCTGTGCCGGAGGGGACGCGCCTGGAAGTGGATCTGCAGGGTCCCTTTAAAAAGCGTGGCAAACAGCATTTCAGCGACCGCGCTTATAATGTATTGGATGTTGTTGAGGCACTTGCACAAGAGAAAAATTGCACTCCCAGCCAGGTGGCTCTGGCCTGGCTCATTCAACAGCCGGGCATCACCAGCGCCATCATTGGTCCACGTACGATGGACCAGCTTGAAGATAATTTAGGGGCTTTGCCGGTCGAAATAACGGAGGATGACCGCCGCCGGTTGGACGCGGTTTCTGAGCCGGAATTAGCGATTGTGCCTTACTTCCACGGCAGCATGATTGACTTCAAATCATCACAATATAGTTGGTAACCTGCTAGATGGCTCTCATTCTATTGTTGCGCCGGTTATGCTCCACTTCGGCCAGCCCTAATTCCTCCATCAAGGGCGGGATATAATTGGCAAAACGGCCGCGATAATTCTTCTTCAAGCCGTACCAACCACCGATGGGATTTTCAGGGGAACGTGCCCAATATTCCACCGTCCCTTCTTTGGCTTCTTGTTTTTCATCTTTGCTGCCCAGCGGCATCCAATCACCACGCGCTCTCAACATGGCATGCAGATCGGCCAGGCAGCGATAATCATAATGCAAAATCGTTTTACCGACTTTACAGACAATAATTTCACGTCCGTCTTTTTCCTCCACCCACATTTCATATGATGAGGTCTGCGGCGGCGTTTGCAATTGCCAGGGGTTATCTTTCGTTCTTTTTTCCATGATTCATTCTCCATAAAATTTAGGTTTGTCTGTAAAAATTTGGACGCTGACGAGAACGGACGAGAACGGATTTATTATTTTTCCTCCGCGCCATCCGTTCTTGTCCGCGTCCCATAAAAAACTTTCGCCAGGCTTCGGTTCACGAATTAATTGCTTTTCTGGATAGTCTCCGCTTCACGCTTCAAATCGGCCGCGAATTGCTCAAAAGCCTCGTCAAAGGGTGGGATTTGTCCGGCGAATAAGGGAAACATCAGGCCGCCGATTTTTTCGCTCATACTGAACTGTACACCCCCCTTTTGCGGTTCCAGCGTATAGACTCGGCTGGCCATACGGTCACCCCAGACCATGCGCTTTTGGGGCACGATCTCCTTCACCTTCAAGTTGAAAGTGCGCGACTGATCCAGGGTCGATTTTAACTGTATCGTCCCTCCTTCTTTGATTTCCCCTTGCAGCGAAACAACCGTACTGTTCCATCGCGGGAAATCGGCGGCATTGGTCAGCAGGTTCCAAACGATATCCCGGTCAGCGGCAATGTTGATACTGACGACTGTCTCGCGGCTGAAAGTCTTCTTAATTGTATGGGCTTTGCCATCGGGGCGATTCTGATTTATTTTCTGAGAATTTTCCATTTTTGAACTCCTTTTTCTTGTTTAGACGATCAGGCGTTCAAAAAGGATAGGATTTTGCTATTTCTCCTCTAAATAGCGTTCCATGACCTCCCGGTTGTGCTCCAGATGATGCAGTTGCAGTTCGGCCGCCCCCGACTCAAAAGGATCCAGTTCCTGCAGAATTTTCATCCTCAGATCAAACAACGCTTCCTTATCTTTATTTTCGGCATCGCGCACCATTTTAATCTTCACCAATTCTTCCTCAACCTGCTGTTTGGGATTGAAGATGCCGTTTAGCTCTGTGCACTGGTAGCAAACACCCTCTTTATTGATCAGCGAGCAGCGGTGGTCGAATACTTCGATCATCTTTTTACGGCCGACATGCAGATAATACTTGACCATAGACTCAGACAGATCGGTGATGCGGCCGATTTCCTTGTTCTTAAAGCCATACACTTCCTTCAATAGGAGCACAAGCTGCTGCTCCAGGGGCAATGAGCGCGAGACACAGGTGAAGCAAAAGGCGATATGCTCCTTGATCTCAAACTTGCCCTGAGGCGAGGTCTGGCGAATGGTCATCGCTTCCTCAAAAAACTGCACATTGCTCAGCGCGGCATCCTTGCAGATATCGGTCACATTCTCCGGCCATCGTTTTTTAGCGCGCAGCAGATCGCGAGCCAGGTTTGCGGCGATGGCGAACACCCAGGTTTTGAACGAGGAATCTCCCCGGAACGTGTCAATATTGTTATGCGCTTTGATATAGGTTTCCTGCACAATATCTTCCGTGTCTTGCACGCTGGCAGTCATGCGCAAGACGAATGATTTTAATTCTTTGTTAAATGTTTGAAATTCTGTCAATAATTGGTCGGCCGTCATTGTAAATGTCCTCTTTTTTCTTGAGCCTTTTTAAGCAGATTTTGCTGGCTCCGGTTCATAGGCAATCGCGTGGCTTGCTCTAGAGGTTCAGGCTGTACCGGCTATAGCAAAAAACATAGGGCTGAAATAAGGTATGAGCCAGATCAACCAGACGAAAATACTAAAATTATGAAAGTTTTGCAGCGCCTGCTCATCTTTCCTGAGCAAGACGAACAAAGCCCAGGCAGCATGGATGAGCATGAGGATGATGGCGATCATCCCTGTAATGCCATGTACATCATAGGTCATGCCTCCGACAAAATCGAACATCAAGCCCGTACCCCAGGTATCGCAAATTAAACCCAGGACAAAGAAGGCGAAATGCCACCACTTGAGCCGCCCTTGCAACCGTTCGGCCCAAACGCCAATTGTGTAAAGCAATAATGCAGCGGCCATAATAATACTGGCACGCGGGTCCATATTTTCTCCTCAATCTTATCTGGAAATCGTGAAATCAAATTCGCACTCACATCAATTTGTAATTGTTGGCGCTCTGCCAACATAGGCACTTTCTTCTAATTCTTTTATAATAAAGTGGGCCACATCAGCACGGGGAATACGAGATGTTTTTGCCTTGATATTTTCCCCAACATCATAGCTGCCGGCTACTGCCTCGTCCGACAGGCCACTTGGCCGCACAATAGTCCAATCCAAACCACTCGCTTTCACCAGCTTTTCCTGCGCTTCATGATCCTTTTTTGCGTGACGCAACATCGTACGATAAATCATCTTGGCCGTCGACGAAAGCGACGACCAGCTATCACCCGTGCCCATCGCCGACACGACGATTAAACGCCGCACACCATGCTCTTGCATTCCTTTAATAATATGGTCTGTCCCCGCGGCGCGCACACTGGTTTTGCCCAAACTGTGCGTACCCAAAGAACAAACGACGGCATCTTGATCTTGGACTGCCTTCATAACAGCAGGCAGATCCATGACATCTCCTTTAATAAGCGATAAATGGTCATCTGTTATCGACATTTTTGCCGGGTTACGGACAAATGCTGTTACGTCATACCCTTGAGCTAAGGCTTGTTTTACAACTTCTCGCCCTGTTCCACCGGTAGCGCCAAATACAATTAATTTCATTTTCTTGCTCCAGCCCTCAATATTACAACTGTTGCTAAAATTTATTTACAAAGAAATTTGACTACTTTTCACCTGAATATTGACAAAACCATTTTATAAAAAATTGTCAAATTTTAGGCAACACAATATATAGAGGGCAATATAATATCTTTAAACATTATATGCGCTCCTAACGGCCGTTGCCCACCAGCGACATTTCCGGAAAAATCATCGCTCCCAGCACCCGGTTTTCCCCCTCATGCTTCAACTCCTGGTTGAAGAAAGCGAGTGTCATTTGATTCACCATATTGACAATATACGCTCCCGGCAACTCACCGGAAAGACCCAGCATGGCCGTTAGCGGTGACAGCAGCGGCACATCGGAAAAATCAAAATGGGAAGCGCCCTCAATCGTCGCGACATACACTAGTGATAGTCACTTTATTATATTCATTACCTCTAACAAATACTTTTAAGTGACTGTCACTTTGCGGCAATCGGCTAAAAATAGGCTATAATTAGGCGATGGAACAATTTTCGCCACGCTACACAATTTCTCCATTATTATTATCGACCATCAAACGCATCACTATCCTGGTTCATGAGCTAGAAAAAAAATCGCTGCCGGATGTGGTCGTTAGCCAGCTCCAGGAGGAAGCGCGGACGATTTCTACATACGCTTCAACGAGCATTGAAGGCAATCCTCTTCCCTTAACAGAGGTAAAACGCCTGCTTAAGCAGCGCCCCGGCCATATCCGACAGTCCGAACGCGAAGTCTTGAACTACAACCAGGTCTTAAGCGATTTGCAGGAACAGGAACCACAGCCATTGACAATCGATCTAATAAAGCAAATTCAAGCGGGGATTATGAATGGTTTATTACCAGACCACCAACTTGGTCGATGGCGTAAAGATGCAGTCGTTGTATATGATCCCAGAAGCGATGATATTGTCTATTTACCCCCGAACTATCAGGATGTGCCGGACTTAATGACATCTTTGGTTTCATTCATCCAGGAAAAACAAACTGTTTATGATCCAATTATTCTGGCGGGCATTTTTCACAAACAAATGGCCGTCATCCATCCTTTTATGGATGGGAACGGCCGGACAGCAAGACTGGCAACTGAGCTTTTACTTGCCGGGCTAGGACTCAATATCCGTTTTATTTTCAGTTTTGAGAATTACTATAACCGAGACGTGACCCGCTACTTTCAAAATGTGGGTTTATTTGGCGACTATTACGAGCTAGCGCCAAAGGTGGAATTCACATCCTGGCTAGAATATTTTGCCGAGGGGATTTTGGATGAATTGCTGCGCGTGCAGAAACAAATTGAACAAAGCGCAGCAGCGCCGGACAGACATTTAGAATCATACCACCAACTCATCCTTGATCACATCGATCAGTTTGGTTTTATTCGTGATAAAGATTATGCTCAACTGACCCAACGGGCTAAAGCAACGCGCACGGGGGATTTCAACAAAATGATCAACCTCGGATTAATCGTTCGTCTGGGCAAAGGGCGCAGTACCTATTATCGTCGGTCATAACGACTCTTCTGAACATAGCCGCCCCATAGAAAAACGCTTTCCTTTTTCACAAGATAGGTTAGTCATTTTTCACTGCTCTCCCCTCCAAATTTTTAAGATAAATACCCTGCCGCCAGCCCAAAAACCATTTATAATTTTAAACATTAAAGAAAGATGAATTGAAAGATACAACCTTTAATATAAAACTTGGATCATTATGTGTCGACTTCATATTAGGAAAAGAACCCGTTTTACAGTTAGAACTTAGGGATCAAAGTCCCCACCCAATCAGGAGTTCAAAGGAGATTCAATGAACGGCCAAAACCAACTGCATCGTCAACATCCCATTCGATTATCTTTAGTCCTGTTAACCCTTTTATTGTTATCCATCGTTGTTATTTCTGGAAATACACAAGCTCAATCCATTTATACGGCCGATATTGACATCGACTGTGAGGAGACGGCCGTGCCCGGTGATAATGACTTTGATTGTACCTACACAATTGAAAACACAACTTTTTTCGATCCCCCATTTGGAGATCCTGATTTTCAATCCATACCTGGACCGTTAATGGTCGAGGCCAACTTAGGGGGCGCTGATTCCAGCGTCGTTGAGGTTGTATCCTCTCTTGATCCGCCCAACATGGTCATTGGTGATGGCGGAACTACATTCTTTATACCTGACGGACTTGACGCCGAAGAGGAAGTGGAAATTGAAGTTAAATACCTTATCAGCCCTGATGCCCATTACGAAGCCGGATCATTCGGTTTGGTCGCCAATGTCGGGGTTTACCAGACGGATGGCGTTCTTATTCTAAATCCCCTGGCCGAGGAAGAATTCGACACCAGCACGGAGTTCGCACCTGAAGCCAGCCTGGCTATCCAAAAAACACTGCTCAACAACGGCGTCGCTCCAGGCGGAGATGCCTTATTTGAAATCATTGTGCACAACAATGGCCCCTCAGATGTGCGGCAGTTGGCGATTGACGACACATCATTTTCGGGAGCAATCACCGGCATTACGGCTCCAGGGGCGATGTCCAATTTCGATCTGCAAGCCAACAGCGGCCGAACCTTCATCGTCACTGGCCAAATTGACCCTAGTGCATTCCCTGGTGATCCTTTCCGCAATACGGCTGTAATTAATACAGCAAATATCGACGAAAACACCATCGGTTCTCAAGAGTTTTCAACCAACATTCGCGATTTAGGAACAGCTCGCGGCAGAGTCGGCGATCCCCTGCCCGAAGCTGATTTGCTCGTCGATAAAATCTGCGAACCGGTCGTTCCCGGTGATGAAGATGGCTTCGAGTGTGCAATCCTAATCGAAAATTATGGCCCCGGGGCTGCTCATGGCCTGGTACTCAGCGACCACTTCGATGACATCACCACCTATATCGTTGACTCGCCCGAATTCGAGGCTGGATTCATTGGCGGTCCAATTAATCCCCGGCCGGCCAACCTGTGGAACTGCGCCAGCGGCAACGGCATGACCTGTGTGCGCCGCGAACCGCTGAATCCGGGCCGCGCCAATATCATCACCGTAACTTTCGGTGCGCCGCCAGATGCCCATTTTATGGGCAACGGTACGCCTGAGAATAATGCCTTTGTCGCTTCCTTGAACAGCGATCCCTTCTATCCGGACAACTCCATTGAGATTGATCTGGATATCGAACCCGAAGTTCGCTTATCGATCATTAAGGAGCCGCTGCAAGCCGAGGTCACGCCCGGCAGCACCGCCTTGTTCGAGATCTCCGTGCGCAATCAAGGGCCGTCCGATATTGCCGGCCTGCGCCTGGATGATGTCTGCTCCGGTGCAGTTGCCGATTCCGACCCTGTATACCTCACCCCGAACGCATTCCTTGGTGATGAAGGGCTGTACGTGCCCGGCCACGGCAACAGCACCGATGCCGGTGGCGTGGTCAACATTCTGGCTGCCTGTGAAGTCGCTGATTCCGCCCTGCCAGGCCAGCAGGTGATTAACAGCGTCGAGTTAGACCCCAGCATCGTCATTGCCGGCACTTCTACGCTGCCCGACAGTGGCTACGATGTTTCCTTTGGCGCCGGTGGCCCCTCGGCCGTGGCTCGCGTTGAGGTGGGCGATTTCTTACCTGAAGTTGATCTCCGCGTTGAGAAGGAACTATTAAACGGCGGCCCTCCAATCTTCACCTCCGGCGACACGCTCGACTGGGAAATTACAGTCAATAATGACGGGCCGGGACAGGCAGAAAACGTCATTTTGCGCGATCGGGGTGAACAGCTTTTCTTCCCGCCCCGTTTAGAAAATTACCGTATCACCGTATTCCCCTTGCCGCCCCTTGATGCCAACTTCCAGCCACGCACCTGCGTCGCTGGCACGGACGGGGTGCAATGTCAGTTGGGGGCTATGGAACCGGGAGAGGAAATTAAGGTAATCATGAGCGCCGACATCAGCCGCGATCCGGCCGCATGCAGCAGCGACATTCGTGACTTTGGTAACAATGCTGCTGTTGTCAGCTCCGATAATCCTGAATTTTTCGTTCTCGATAATTTTGACATCATCAACCCCTTCTTCGTCGTTTGTGATGTCAATCTGACCGTTCAAAAGAGCGTACTCAAGGATGAAATCTGTCTGAACAGCTATGGTCTCTACGAAATCCAGGTTACGAACGACGGTCCCACCGATGCCGAACAGGTGCAGCTAACCGATCTATTACCGGAAGGATTGATCTACGGTGGCAGCAGCCCCATGTGCGTTGAAGGCACTCCCCAAAATGGGCAGGATCGGGTCAACTGCGGCCTGGGCAGCTTAGCTGTGGGCGAGAGCGCGTCTGTGTTAATCGGATTTAATATGGATTCCTCAATTGTCGGCGACGGCGATCAAATTGGTCCTAATGTCGCTAATGCGCGGGCCGTTACCAGCTTTGCCGGAACGCTGCCCTGGGAACCCAGCAACGAGGTCTTCTTTGAGGCCACCTTCTGCGCGCTGCCCACCACGGACATGGATGCCACAACAACCATTGTTCCCCTGAATACCCCGGTAGCCGGCGAAGTTTATGAGTTTGAACTCTATGTTGAGAACCTCGGTCCCAATCCGGCGCAAGACGTCACTGCCCACCATCTTTTCACCGGTTTGCCCGGCGACTGGCAATTGGCGTTGCCACCGGTAGCCGGACCGAATTGGCAGTGTGACGGCCAGGGCATGACCTGCACCCGGCAAAATCT
>JANQGC010000125.1 GCA_028277515.1 Anaerolineae bacterium | reverse complement strand
AGCGCCGCCCTGGGCCTGGACGCGCTTGCCGTTGGCTGCGGCGCGGGCGTAGACGTGGCGAGCGACGGCCGTCGAGCCGACAAAACTGATGGCTTTGATAGCCAGATGATCGAGAATGGCATTAACGGTGTCTGCGCCGCCGTTGACCTGGTTGACGACGCCCTTTGGAAAACCGGCCGCTTCGACCAGCTCCATGGCCATGGTCATCGTCAGGGGTGTGCGCTCGGAAGGCTTAACAATGACCGTGTTGCCGGTGGCCACGGCATAGGGCAAAAACCAGAAGGGGATCATGCCCGGAAAGTTGAAGGGGGCGATGAAGGCCACGACGCCAACCGGCTGGCGGATCATAAATTCATCAATGCCGGAGGCGATATCCTCAGAGAAGGTACCCTGCATCATCAGCGGAATGCCACAGGCCACTTCCACGTTTTCAATGGCGCGGCGCATCTCACCCTGCGCTTCATGGAGTGTTTTGCCATTTTCCAGGCTGATCAGCCGTGACATCTCCAGGAATTGTTCTTCCATCAATTCCTTGAGCTTAAACAGGAACTGCACACGTTGCGTGGCCGGGGTGCGCCGCCAGTCGGGAAAGGTGTCGGCCGCGGACTGCGCAGCATCATCCACATCCTCCTTGGGAGAAAGGGGTGTTTGGGCAATTGTTTCCATTGTCGCTGGATCAAAGACATCACGAAATTCGGCGGCGCGATTGTGGCGCCAGGTGCCATTAATGTAGTTTTTTACTTGCAGCATGATCTTTCCTTTATCATTTCACATTGTTATTGCACAGAGGAGCACAGAGGATGGCACGAAGATACACGGAGGATTTTTAGTTATTCTTATCGTCTTTTGTGTAACTTAGGGCACTTTCCGGATGTCCTTTTTAGGAGGTATATTATCACAGAGTTGCGCAGAGAAGGCGTAGGGAACGGAATGAGTTTATTAATTCTCAAACTTTGTGCATCTCCGTGCTCCTTCTTGGTGTTCTCTGTGCAAAAAATATCAGACAAGTGACTGTCACTTAGCCTTTGAGAAACTTGATTACCTCCCGCGCGGCGTTGTATCCGGGAGCGCCGGTGACGCCGCCGCCGGGGTGGGTTCCCGCGCCGCAGAGAAAGAGGTTTTCGATGGGCGTTTGGTAGCGGCTCCGGCCGGGTATAGGCCGCATGATTAGCAGCTGGTCGAGGCTCATTTGGCCATGATGGATGCTGCCTTCTGTAAGGCCATAGGACTGCTGATAATCGCAGGGCGTCAGGATGTGGCGGCCGATAATTTTGTCCGGCAGATCGGGCGCGTATTGGCTTAAGGTGTTTATGATCGCATCGCCCAATCTCTCTTTTGCTTCCGGCCAGTTCCCATCTTTGAGGTTGAAGGGGGCGTACTGCATGGTGATGGACATGATGTGCTTTCCGGCAGGAGCCAGACCGGGATCGAGCAGGGTGGGAATGGTGATATCCAGTACGGGATTGGCCGAGAAGTCACCATACTTCGCGTCATCATAGGCGCGTTCCAGGTAGTCTAAGCCGGGCGCGATATGGATATGGGATTCGAGTTGGGATTTCTGCTTGATTCCTTTGAATGAGGGCAGGCCGCTAAGGGCCAGGAGCACCTTTGCTGTCACCCCCCGATAAAGAATGTTGCGCACCTGGCGCACGAAGCGCGGCTCCAATTTCGTTGGTCCAACCAGCCCCAGGAAGGTGCGCCGGGGATCGGCGTTGGAGATGACCAGACGAGCGGATATTTCTGTTCCATCGGAAAGCACAACACCAACAGTGCGGTCGCTGTGCTCAGGAGTGCGTTCGAGCAGGATATGATCGACGGCCGAACCCAACCTGATCTGCGCACCGTACTTTTTTGCCGCTTTGGCCAGGGCGGCCGATAATTGGCCGGTTCCACCCTTCACGGCGCGATGTCGCAGGAAGCCGCCAGTGTGCCGATAAAGGAACATGAAGGTGGTTACCCCGCCACGTACACCAAGCTGGTTGCCCAGCAAAGCGGGCAGGGCTAATGTCCCTTTCAGCGCGTCGCTTGCAAACCATTCGTCCAGCGTGCCGGCGATGGGCAGGGGCAGGATGCGCATGAATTCCATCATCTGCATTCCGCCCATGCGGCGCAGGTTGAGGCCCAGGCGACCCCAGGCCGCGCCATCGCTCAGCCTGCGTTCCATCAGTTCCGGCGGGGTGAGCAGCATCATGCCGCGTAAGGCCTGGGCGTACCGGTTGATTTGAGCGGCAAATGTTGGATAACATGCCCCGTCGTGAGCGTTGATTTGGCCGATTTCGGCCGCGCTTTTCTCACTGTCCCGCCATAAAGTCAGGGCACTTCCGTCAGGCTGAGGAGCAAAGACAGCGGTATCACTTTCCAGGAATGTCAGGCCGTGCGCGGCCAGATCCAACTCTTGAACGATTTGATCCTGAAAGAGAGAAGCATCATCAGAACCGGTGTTGAATTGAAAGCCGGGGAAAATTTCCTCGGAAGCGGCCGCGCCGCCAGGTTGGTCACGCTGTTCCAGGACCAGGACATTGATGCCGGATTTGGCCAGTAAAGCGGCCGTGGTCAGGCCGTTGTGCCCGGCGCCGATGATGATGGCTTCTGGATTTTTGGTCATAGGATTACCTCAATCCTGTCATTTCGAACGGAGTGAGAAATCTTTCGCGCAATTGTTGTGATGACGCCAGGATCCTTCACTTCGTTCAGGATGACATGTGGGGGGTATTTTTGTTCCATGAACAGCGCTTGTGGAGGTATTTTGGGAATGATAGAGTGACAACTGAGATTGTTGAGCATTTAATTCAGTTCCTTTAACATCTCTCTCGCACCAAATTGACCCGGCGTGCCCATGATGCCGCCGCCGGGATGGGTTCCGGAACCGCATTGGTAAAAACCTTTAACCGGCGTGCGATATCTGGCCCAACCGGCGGCCGGACGCAGGAAGAACAACTGCGAGAGGCTCAGTTCGCCGTGAAAGATGTTGCCTTGAGTGATGCCGGCGATGCGCTCGATATCGACCGGGGTCAGAACCTGGCGATGGAGGATGATGTCCTTCAGGTTGGGCATGTATTGGGTAAGGGTGTCCACGACGGCGTCGCCGAAAGCCTCCCGCTTTTCGTCGGTCCAGCCGCCATTGAGGTCATAAGGCGCGTATTGCACAAAGCAGGACATGACATGTTTGCCCGGCGGGGCCATGTGCGGGTCGATCATGGAAGGGATGATGGCGTCGATGAACGGCCGTTGGGGAATTTCGCCATATTTGGCAGCGTCGTAAGCACGCTCGATGTAATCAGCACTGGGGCTGATCGAAATAGCCCCGGCCAGGGCACGGTTTTTGAGGCCGGTGTGGCTGGGACCGGGCAGGCAGGCCAGGTCAGGTAAGGCGTCCAGGGCCAGGTTGACTTTGCCCGATGAACCGCGTGTATCGAATTTGCTGATACTTTCGACTAAGCCGGCCGGCAATTCCTTGGGTTGGAGGAGTTGTAGGAAGGTGCGCTTGGGGTCCAGGCTAGAGGCGATAATTTTGGCCTCAATTTCATCGCCGTTTTCCAGGGCGACGCCGGTGGCACGGCCGTTTTTAACGATCACCTGCGCTACGGGAGCGTCGCAGCGGATGTCGGCGCCAAAAGATTGGGCGGAGCGGGCGATGGCTTGTGCGATACCGCCTGTGCCGCCCTTGGCGAAACCCCAGGCGCGGAAGGCGCCGTCAATCTCGCCCATGTAATGGTGCAGCAGGACATAGGCCGTACCCGGCGAACGGGGTCCGAGAAAGGTGCCGATGATGCCGCTGGCGGACATGGTGCCCACCAGGGGATCGGATTCAAACCATTGGCCGAGAAAATCGGCCGAACTCATGGTCATCAACTTGGCCAGCAGATAAAATTGTTCCTCACCCAGGCCCAGGAAATGGCGGGCCATGCCCAGCAAATCGAGCCAGTCGCCAGGGCGGAAAGAGGTAGGATCGGGGGGCATCATGCCCAGGATGTATTTGACGGCCTTGGCCATGAAATACATGGAGCGGCCGTATTCATCATAAGCACCGGCGTCACGCGGCGAGTGGCGGGCGATGTCACGTAAGGTACGGAAATGGTCACCGTCGCGGTATAGATAGTCGCCATTGAGCAGTGGCGTCAGCGTGCTTTCCAGGGGCAGGACAGTCAGGCCATGCTGCGGCAAATGGAGATCGCGGATGATGTCCGGGCGCAGCAGGCTGACTACATAGGAGAAGACGGTGTATTTGAAGCCGGGGTAGATTTCCTCGGTGACGGTTGCTCCACCAACGAGATGCCGCCTTTCCAGAACCAGGGTCTTTTTACCCGCTTTAGCCAGGTAAGCGGCGGCGACAAGGCCGTTGTGCCCGCCGCCGATGATGATAGCGTCGTATTTTTGAGTTGTGGCCATATGACGTCCTAGTTTTCAATTGCCTGGAGCTTCATTGGGGATTTTTTGGTTTTGGCGGTTTGTCATGTTTTGTCTTGTCTCCAGGTGACAGGCACTTTCAAAGTGCCTGTCACCTCTGTCATCCTTTTTTGTGTGCTGGGTCGTAAAAGGGGGTTTTAACGATGGTGGCCCGGCCGCGTTCGCGGCTGTATTCGACGGTTATCTCTATTTCGACCGGGGAATTTTCGGCCGCGCAATCGGATAAGATCGTGCCCAGGCCAATGTATTTCTTGAGAATAGGTGAAAAGGTGCGGCTGGTGATTTGGCCCACCTGACGGCCGCCTTTATATAAAGGTACAGAATCGCGTGAGGCATGTCCGGTGACCTGCGGCGGCAAATTAACCTGGTCAAAAAGGCGTTCAAGGTCCGGCCAATCAATGGCCACACCGATGAAGGTCCAGGGAGATCCCTGCTTTTTTTCGGCGGCCAGCGCTTTTTGGCCGATAAAACGATCCTTATTCAGATCCACAGCCCAACCTAATCCCAGTTCATAGGGCGAGGATTTCTGGTCTGCGATGCGCGCATGGCGGGATGATATATAATCAACCTCGATCAACAGCAGGCCGGCTTCAATGCGGGCGATGTCCAGGGCGACCATGCCCGCAGGTAAAGCGCCGTAGGGGGTTCCTGCTTCTACCAGACAGTCCCAGAGCGTTTCGGCATGTTCGGGGCGGACCCATAGCTCGTAGCCCAGGTCGCCGGTGTAGCCGGTGCGGGTGACGGTCAAGGGAAAACCGGCGATTCGACCGCCGGTTGAATAGAAATATTTCAGGTTGTTGCTATCGCCATCTTCCAACAAATCATGGAGAATGGCACGGCTGTTTGGACCTTGCAGAGAGAGGGCGGCCAGATCGGCCGAGACATCCTGAACCCGGGCATCAAAACCATACGCCACATCCTGGAACCAGTTGAGATTGGGGTCGGCGGCGCTGATGCGGAAATGATTCTCTTCCAGGCGAACAATCACGCCATCGTCGATGACCTTGCCATCTTCATCACACCAGGGAGAATAAAACACCTGGCCAACGCGGCATTTGCTGATATTGTGGGTGATCAGGCGGTCCACCACGCGGGCAGCATCGGGTCCGCTGATCTCGTATTTGAAGAGGGGGGAGACGTCGATCAGGGCTGCACTGTTTCGTATAGCGAAGTATTCTCGCTCAAAAGATGGCTCATATAGGCTGGCAGCGAGATAGCCGGACCAGTTACGCCATTCGTGACTTTCGCATAGGGGAGCGGTTTTGGGGTGAAAAGGGGTTGGTAGGGGCATGTATTTCCGTCTTTACGCTTTCTCCGGGTTGAAGATGAGGAAAATAATTAATGGAAAATTGTTGAACGGTTGAATTGTTAATTATTCCTTCTTGCTTCTAAACGTGATCATATTCTATTATGGGCTTGTGAACCACCATTAGATAGCAGTTTCACGTAGATAGCATCATGGATCGGAGTTCATTTCTTCCTGGGCAAATTGACCGCAGCAGTTGGGGTGCGATTTTTACGGACATCAACCTGTGGCGGCCGGTCGTCCGGCGCATCTGCCAAAGCCATCAATTGGGTGAAGCGCGGGCGATTGAGGCCGGATATCCGGGATCTTGTGTGGTTTTTATCGTGGACAGATCGGCCGTGGTGAAGATTTATCCGCCAATTTTCGCGGCTGATTTTGATCGGGAGCGCATCGTTTATGCAACACTCCAGGATCGGCTGCCCCATATGCCGCGCGTATTAGCTGAGGGCGTCTATCATGATCGTATAGAGTGGCCTTATCTCGTCTTCTCTTTTTGTCCTGGGAAACCGATTCGTGAGGTGGCGCATTTGTTGTCTGAAAATGACAAGCGCGTTATCGGCCGACAATTGGGCAGCCTGATCCGCAAACTGCACGGTGGACCTATTCCGGAGAGCCTTTTCCGTTCTTGGGAGCAGTGGCGTGATTTTTTGCTGAAAAATCGGGAAAGGACGCTGCGACACCTGCAACAGGAACGGCCGTTTTCTGATCGGGTTGTTCGTGAAGTCGAACAGTTCCTGGCCGGAATGGAGCCGGTGTGGTTGGCGGAACGGCCGTTGTGTTTGCTCAACGCCGATTTGACGCAGGACCATCTATTATTACTTGAGGAAGAGGGGAGATGGCGGGTGTCGGCCGTGATTGATTGGGCCGATGCCGAAGTCGGCGTACCCGATTATGAATGGATTCCCCTGTGGCATGGCCTTTGCCAACAGGACCAGGAACTGTTTCGAGCCATATTCGCAGCTTACGATCCGCAGCAATTATTAGAGCCAATTTTGGGGGAACGATTGTTGGCGTTTACTTTTTTACACCGTTTTGGCGGCGAGATTGTGATTGAGGCGCTCAAAAAGCATGGTTGGCCACCGGTTCATCGGTTGCTTGATTTAGAGAGAGTATTGCTGCCTAATGTTCCCGGAAAAGGAGAGTAAGCCATTTATTCAATAGGATGGGATGTTGGAGGCTGGAACTGCAACCATGAGCCAAACAGCCGGGATGCGATTGTCATCCTTGATGATGAATTGCGAATGGTGGGCGCTCCCTGGCGCGGTAATTTCTGGGTTCCAAAAGATGTTCTGGTTCATCTAGGACGAGGAATGCTTTGATTTCCTGGCCATATTGATTGTTGGGAACGCCGATGACGGCCGCTAGGGAGACGGCGGGATGGGTCATCAGGACTTCCTCGATTTCGCGCGGGTAGACGTTGAATCCACCACGAATGATCATGTCTTTGATGCGGTCGACAATATACATGTAGCCGTCTTCGCCCATTGTACAGTTGCTAAATTGAGCACGACTTCTCCTTGTGGCCTTTTAGATTTGTCAATTTTTCCGTGGGATTTCCAGAGGTACAAGAAAACAAAAATTGACAAATCTTTCGAGTATTTACTGAAGGGTCAAAATGGACTGTAATTGGCAAGTTATACCATGACCTTGACACCGGGTAAAGGACGAATTTAAGTTCCGTATCAACCAAACGGTTGATCGTTGAATCAATCTCTTGCCGCGCCTATTTACACCACCTGAATGGTTACACATTGTTGGATGGATGTTATTCTGAGATCAAGATTTAAGAAGGATTGAAGTATCGGCTTTAGCCGATTAACCGCTGAAGCGGTTACTACGAACTATTTGCCGGTATTTATTGAATAGGCAGGTTGGCAGTAAGTGGCTTTAGCCGCTTTAGCGGTTACTACCAACTAAAGGTGAAGGATATGTCGACTGTAATTGAAGTCAATAATTTATACAAAACATATGGCCCGACGGTCGCCGTAAATGATATTTCGTTCGCGGTACAGCAGGGCGAGATTTTTGGCATTGTTGGTCCTAATGGGGCGGGAAAGACGACCACGATTGAAACGATGATTGGTTTGCGTAAGCCGGATAAAGGCCGAGTGCGTGTTCTGGGCCTGGACCCACAGAAGCAATCTCAAGCGCTGGGACAGAAAATCGGAACCCAATTGCAACAGGCGGCGCTGCCGGACCGGTTGAAGGTGTGGGAGGCGTTGGATTTGTATTCCTCTTTTTATGAGCGAACGGTTTCCTGGGAGCCACTCTTGCAAGAGTGGGGGTTGGAAGAGAAGCGAAATACTCCTTTTGCTAATCTATCCGGTGGACAGCAACAGCGCCTCTTTATCACCCTGGCTCTGGTTAATGATCCGCAGATCGTTTTTATGGATGAGCTGACGACTGGCCTGGACCCACAGGCGCGACAGGCAACATGGAACCTGGTGCGCAATATTCGTGATAAGGGAAAGACGGTGGTATTGATCACCCATTTTATGGACGAGGTGCAGGCGCTGGCGGACCGGGTGGCGATTATAGATCATGGGGAGATGATTGCCCTGGATCACCCGCAGGCCTTGATTAAACAAATGGCGGCTGATACGCGCATCTATTTTGGCCTGACGAACGGATTTGATATAGGACTGCTGCGGCAACTGCCTGAGGTGACGGCCGTCTCACAGCAAGGACAACAGGTGATGGTTCAGGGCAGCGGAGCGCTGTTGGCCAAAGTGGCCGCCATCCTGGCCGAGCACAATGTTGCTGCGCAAGATTTACGGGTTGAACAGGCGGATTTAGAAGATGTATTTTTAGCATTGACCGGGCGAGCAATCCGGGCTTAAAGTAAGTTGGATAGGCAACATGTTGCTTTCTTATTATGTGGAGAAATTTTGATGAAAGCTTTAATGAAATTAACGTGGATTGAAATTAAATTACAATTTCGGGAGCCGGTGGGCACATTTTTCACATTGGCCTTTCCTTTGCTGTTGATGATCCTCTTTGGCATGATTTTTGGCAATGAACCGGAGGCGTTTTTGGGTGGCTTTGGGCAGATTGATCTTTCTGTTGCCGGCTATATCGGCATGATCATCGGGACAATTGGCATGATTGGTCTGCCGATTACGCTGTCCAATTACCGCGAACAGGGGATCTTGCGCCGCCTGCGAGCCACGCCGCTGCAATCGGGCATGATTCTCTGGTCGCAAGTGATCGTGCAGGTGCTTATGGCTGTGTTGGGTATTTTGTTGTTGGTGGGGACAGGCAAGCTGTTGTTCGATCTGCGCCTGCCGCTCGGTAACTTGTGGATTATTCCGGCGGTGATCTTGAGCGCTTTCAGCTTTTTTGCCATCGGGTTTGCCCTGGCCGGCGTGATGCCCAGCCCGCGCACGGCCCAGGCGGTAGGCATGGCTTTGTTCTATCCGATGCTGTTCCTTTCCGGGGCGGCGGTCCCGCGCTTTCTTATGCCGGAAACGGTGCAGCGAGTGGCTGAGTTTCTGCCGCTGACCCAGGTGGTCATTTTAATGGAAGATTTATGGCTGGCCGGATCGTGGAATGTGACGGCGCTGCTTGTGGTGACGGCCGCGCTCATCGCCGGCCTTGTTATTTCGCGGCTCTCTTTCCGGTGGGAGTAGAAGTTGTTACACTTCAGAAACTCGATTTTTGGAATGCTGATTATTGAAGTAAAAAAGCACAAGGAGAGAACTTTGTCATGAAAAATCGGGTTTCTCTATCTTTATTATTGTGTTACTAAAAATTTGACAACTTTTCTCAAATGGTTTTCGCTCATATATCGAGTGAAAAGTTGTCAAATTTCTGTGCGGATGATTTTTGTAACAGTGTATTATGGTGACGGTATGAGTAATAGTCCAAGAGAAATGACAGATGCCTGGGAGCGCTGGGATTGGTTGTGGCCGGCTATTTTTTATGGCGCTGTGTCTGTTTCGGCCGTTCTCACCATTTTTGATGACAGTGTGCAGAATTTGCCCTTCATCCTGACTCTGACCGGGATTTGGCTGGCCTGGCACTGGTCAGGCATGCGCCTGGGCTATCGTAATGTGCAGGAGTGGCATCAGAAAGCTCTTTTGCGTTTTCTTGTTCTTTGCGGGGATATTGTCTTCTGGTTTATCCTGGTCGGCTTTTCGCCAAATTTCTACTTTGCCCTTTTTGGCATGTTCGCCCAATTTTTCCGTCACGTGTCACTGCGTTTTTCTGCTGTGTTGACGATGCTTTTGGTTGGGGCACTCATTTACCAACAGCTTACGGAGGAAGGGCAGGCAATTTCAATCACCGATCCCATGTTTTGGGTGTTTGTGTTCATAGGTGTTGGAGGCATTCTGCTGGGCGTCTGGATTTCAGCAATTATCAATCAGAGCATGCGCCGGCGAGATTTGATTGAGCAGTTGGAGGCCACCCAGGCTCAATTGGCGGAATCGGAAAGAAGAGAAGGCATGCTGCAAGAGCGGCAGCGACTGGCGCGAGAGATTCACGATACCCTGGCCCAGGGCTTTACCAGCATTGTCATGCACCTGGAAGCGGCCGAACAGGCGCTGCCCGACCAAACGGATGTCTTGCAGAAACATCTCGACCAGGCGCGGAGTATGGCCCGCTTCAGCCTGGAAGAGGCGCGGCGGGTGGTGCAGGATTTACGGCCGGATCTGCTGGAAAAGCGCAACCTGCCCGACGCGATTCGTCGCGCGGCGGAACGATGGTCGGAGGAAACGGGCATTGTGGTCGATGTCACGGTCACCGGCGACGTATGCACGCTTCATCCCGATATCGAAGTCATGCTTTTGCGAGCCGCTCAGGAAGCGTTGAATAATGTACGCAAGCATGCCCGGGCAACAGAAGTCAGCCTGACTTTGTCTTATATCCAGGATGTAATTGTCCTGGATGTGAATGATAATGGGCTTGGCCACCAGGAATCGCGACAAAGTCCAATGTCGGGTGGATTTGGCTTGCAAAGTATGCGCGAGCAGGCTCAGCAGTTCAATGGTGAGGTTTTTTTGGAGATTGAGCCGGGAGAGGGTACGACGCTGGTGATTTCGGTGCCTGTGAGTGGGAGTGGCGAGTAGGCGAGTGAAGAGTGGCGAGTGGCGGGTGGTCCTTCGACAGGCTCAGGATAAACTGGGTGGCGAGTAAAGGGTTATGGATAAGATAAGGATTTTGATTGTGGACGATCATCCGGTGGTCCGTGAAGGATTGGCCGGGATGTTGGCCGGGCAGGAGGATTTTGAGTTGGTCGGGATGGCCGGTGATGGGCAGACGGCCGTGCAGCTTTGCCTGACATTACGGCCGGATGTGACTCTGATGGATTTGCAAATGCCTGAGTTGGACGGCGTGGGTGCTATTGAGGCGATTAAAGAACAGTGGCCGGAAGCGAACATCCTGGTTTTGACAACCTATGATAGCGACGCCGATATCCTGCGGGCGGTCGAGGCGGGAGCGACCGGCTATTTATTGAAAGATACGCCACGTAATGAACTTTTCCAGGGTGTGCGAGCCGCGGCCAGGGGAGCGTCTGTACTGGCTCCTGCGGTGGCCGCGCGGCTGATGACGCGCATGCGCGCCCCGGCGGAAGAAAAACTGAGCGGCAGAGAGATTGAGGTCTTGCAGCTGGCAGCGCGCGGATCGAGCAATAAAGAGATCGGCAAGGCACTCCATATCAGCACCGCTACGGTGAAGACGCATTTAATCCATATTTATGATAAGCTGGGGGTGGATAATCGCACGGCCGCGGTGACGGTGGCTTTGGAAAAGGGTATCTTCTCACTAGACAGGTAGTATGTTTGACCAGACTTCACTCATCATCTTCACCGGCGCAGCCCTGGCGCTGCTGATTACCCCCGGCCCGGCGGTGCTTTATATCATCGCGCGCAGCCTGGAGCAGGGTCGGCTGGCGGGTATCGTCTCAACGCTGGGCATCGCCCTGGCTTCGGCCGTTCATGTACTGTTTGCCGCGCTGGGGCTTTCTGCCTTGCTGATGCAGAGCGCGCTGGCTTTCGCGGTGGTGAAGTACCTGGGCGCGTTATATCTCATCTATTTAGGTCTACGCACGCTGTTTTCCAGGACTGAAGCCAGGCCGGTTGATGGAGTGGAAATTAAATCGCTCAAACGCATTTTTTCGCAAGGATTCGTCGTCAATTTATTGAATCCGAAGACGGCCCTGTTCTTTCTGGCCTTCCTGCCCCAATTCGTCAACGCCGGTCGCGGATCAGTGACGCTGCAAATTGTGATTCTGGGCGCTATTTTCGTAGGCATGGCGATTCTCAGCGATGGACTTTATGCTATTCTTGCCGGATCGGCAGGGGAATGGCTGTCGGGCAATGAGCGAATTGCCCGGCTGCGAAAGAATTTTGCGGGGATGATGTATATTGCATTGGGTTTGACGGCCGCTTTTTCGGGTGGGCGAAGCAAATAGGGCGAGAGTGTGACTTCGGCCAGGATGCGCCGGGAAACGGCCGCGGCGATCAAGATGCAGATTAAAACGATGGTAACCGTTAACAATTCATTCATCCAATGATAGTCAGTAAGGCGTCACGGATTTGGGCGGCTAGTTGGGACATTTCATCATCTGGAATGTCAAGGATTTTGTCGGTGACATGCAGGGCTGCCAGTTGTTGGTCGTGAAACGGAACGCCGGGAGGCAAGGGAGCAATATGCCAATGGACGTGACTATTGCCCTGCTGGCTGCCCAGGGAAAGGATGTAGACCCGCTCGGCCGGGACAACCTGGCGCACAGCTTCGGCCACCTTGTAAATGAGTACTTGCAGTTCCAGGTATTCGCTAAGGGTGAAATCGCCGGTTACCTGCTCGCGGTGCTCCTGGGGACAGACGAGGACGTAGCCGTATAAAGGTGGGTATAAGTTGAGGAAAACGATGGCTTGATCACTCTGGTAGATGATGTGGTGCGGGAAGTCGGGATTACCGGCGACCAGTTCGCAAATAAAACACGGGCCGTTTGTGATTTTCTGAATATAGGCGTCAACGTCGAAGGGTTTTGATTTAGTCATGATTGGAAATTATGAGTGGCGAGTAGCGGGTGGTCCTTCGGCAGGCTCAGGATAAACTGGGTGGCGAGTAGCGAGTGGCGGTTTTGGGGTTGATTCATGGTATTTGGTCAATCCTTTGTTTTAGGTTGTCGATAGGCTGTGAAAGCTGTCACGCAGGATTGGGTACAATGATTGGTATATGTCGTATTGATTATTGTAGATGGCAACCGTGGCGGCTTGCGGCCGGGTGCTGCCGGTGATCTTGACGACAGATTGGGCGGCGCTGGGCACATCTGGCCAAACGCCGCTGCCAACGGCGGCTAGAAGGGCCGCTCCGAAGGCAGCGCCCTCTCCGGCGCTGACAGTAACGATCTCAACATTAAGAATATCGGCCAGGATTTGACGCCAGAGGGAACTTTTGGCACCACCGCCTGTGACGCGCACTTGTGTTACATCGGCCAAACCGGCTCCTTTCATGAGTTCAAAGCTGTCGCGCAGGCCAAAGGCTACACCCTCAAGAACGGCACGGGTCAGGTGGGGCTGGGCGTGGCGCACGGTCAAACCAACGAAGGCGCCGCGAGCTAGTGGGTCGGGGTGTGGCGTTCGCTCGCCGGTGAGATAAGGCAGGAAGAGCAGCCCTGCGCTGCCGGCGGGTATGCTGGCCGCTGGGGCGAGCAGATCATCAAAGGAAAGCTCGGGGGCGACGGTATCGCGATACCAGCGCAGGCTGCCCGCCGCGGAGAGCATGACGCCCATCAGATGCCATTTGCCGGATACGGCATGGCAGAAGGCATGTAGTCGGCCGTCCGGCTCGATGATCGGTTTATCGGAGGCGGCAAAAACGACGCCGGACGTGCCCAGGCTGATCGAAACAATGCCTTCAGTAACAGCTCCTGTGCCCACAGCAGCGGCGGCCTGATCGCCTCCGCCGGCAAAAATAGGGGTTCCGGCGGCCAGGCCGGTGAGGCTGGCGGCAAAATCAGAGAGTTCGCCGGTGACGGCCGTGCCTTCAAAGGTGGGCGGCAGCCATTGCGGGTTTATCTGCAAAGCTTGTAAGATTTCAGGCGACCAATCCCGCTGGCGCACGTCAAACAGTTGGGTGCCGGCCCCGCCCGCCTTGTCCATAGCATATTCCCCGGTGAGTTTATAACGCAGGTAATCTTTTGGCAGGAGAATATGGCGAATTTTCGTATAGGTATCAGCCTCGTTATTTTTGACCCACAGGATTTTAGGGGCAGTAAAACCGGTGAGCGCATCGTTTCCGCTGATGTTGATTAATTTTTGTTTGCCCAGCCTGGCGCGCATCTCGTCACATTCAGCCCCTGTGCGCTGGTCGTTCCATAAGATGGCTGGACGCAGCACATCGCCATATTGATCGAGCAGGACCAGGCCGTGCATCTGGCCGGTCAGGCCGATGCCTCTAATTTGGTTGCGCTCAAAGGGCACATTTATCAACAATTGACGGATGCTCTGAACAGTGGCCTTCCACCACAGGTTTGGGTCCTGTTCGCTCCATAGCGGGTGGGGAGTTTCAAAGGTATATGAGGAGGAGACAACGCTTTTAACCACGCCTTCTTCATCTATTAGTAGCGCTTTCGTTGCGGTGGTTGAACTGTCAATACCAATGAAGTAGTCCATCGTGCCCTTTATCCTTACTATTTGCTGATTGAAGTTTAAAAGATAGTGGCTAAAAATCAAATGATATATTTGGAAAATCGCGCTACTGGTTCGTAGGTTGACTTCTATTAAGCGTTTCGGATGTTTTTCAAGTAAAATTTGTGCGGCAAAGGATTGATTTTGGTTTCCTGGCCGGCAGGGATGCCGGCGCTACGAGAATAAAGATTGGAAGTGGAAAATGAATGTTGAAAAGCGCTTTTTTGGGAAAACGGCCGCGGGTGAAACGGCCGAGCTTTTTACGCTGGACAATGACCGAGGCATGGAGGTGCAGATTACGAATTATGGCGGGACGGTGACTTCGATCAAAACCCCTGACCGGGAGGGGAATGTGGCTGAAGTGACATTGGGGTTTAATAACCTGGCGCAATATGAAACATACACCGCTTATTATGGCTGCATCGTCGGCCGTTTCGCCAACCGCATCGAAAACGGCCGTTTCAGTCTGAATGGCCAGGAATATGAACTGGCCAAAAATCATGGCGCTCACCATCTGCACGGTGGAGATAGGGGTTTTGATAAGGTCATGTGGGCGGCGGAGTCATTTTTAGAAAATGACAAGAGCGGGCTGCGGTTGACCTATCAAAGCGCCGATGGTGAGGAGAATTATCCGGGCACGCTGGATGTTGCGGTGATTTATACCCTGGACAATGATAATGCCTTAACCATCGACTACCAGGCGACGACGGATAAAAAGACGGTGATCAATCTGACCAATCACACCTATTTTAATTTGTCCGGCAGCCCGAATATCCTCGACCATGAATTGATGATCCCGGCGCAGCAGTTCATTTGCAGTGATGGTGACTTGATTCCTGGCGGCAAATTGGGGGATGTCGCCGGAACGCCTTTGGACTTCACCCATTCCAGGCGCATTGGTGACATGCTGGACGACAATCATGAACTAATGAAGCTGGCCGGTGGTTATGATTATGGGTTTGTTTTGCCGGCGGACGGCCGGTTGCGACTGGCGGCGCGGGTAGTTGAGCAGACGACGGGCCGGGTCCTGGAGACCTATACGACTGAACCGGACATTCATTTTTATTCGGGCAATTTTCTGGATGAAACCTATCCGGACCGGGAGGGAAATCCTCTGCAAAAACGGGCCGGCTTTTGCCTGGAAGCACAACATTATCCGGATTCGCCCAATAAACCGGGGTTTCCATCAACGGTGCTGGAGCCGGGGGACGTTTACCGGCAGAAGACTATTTATAAGTTTTCATAACCTTGGATAATTTGATTTATCTTTTTGACTATTTGAATTACTTAAATGTCAATTCAAAAATTAGATTAGGCATAACTAAACCTGACATTTTTCCTAACATTAAGCTCATATACATTGACAATGTCAGGTATAATGGGCTATAATTGTTGAAAATAGTAGAAGAATTGGTAGACGAGGTATTGCTCATGCCGGATGGTGACATTATCCACCCAAATATTAATAGACGTTTTCAAAATGTTTATGTTCAATTGTGCGAAGGGCATTGGGAACCAGCAGAGCTTGGATACGAAATGTTGCGCCCTCTGAAAGGCCAGATAAAGGAATACGGTAATAGTCCTATTAAACTAGGACAACGTTTCATATCCATAATTTTAAACTTTAGACATAATCTTGATCTAGCTGGATGTTTCAAACAAATCGAGAAATTAAGCATAAATCCTGAAATGAATAGCAGTCCCAGAGGTCGGGACTTAATGAAGTCTGCTGCAAAAAAGCTTTTGATTGAAATTGAAAACGGGAAATCCATGGATGATATTGAAAGTAATTTGTATGAGAATTATATTTCTATGATTTTTGATAAAGATTTCGAATCCAGGATTCCTGCCACCCCAGAACATCATGCGAACGCTACTTATCCTGAAATTAAAATAACGATGGCGGAGATTCGTCCTCATTTAGAGAATGGGATTCATATTTTTACAAACCAATTAATCAAGCATCAAGATGTTTCGAAATTAAGAAGACCAATCCGAAAAAAAATGCCACCTCTTAAGGTAGAAGACTCTGCATGGTAACGAAATATAAATCACCTACGGACTATACTTTTATTTTTGATGATATCGTTGATGGATATAGTAGTGTTTCTATCAGAAAATCGAATCGATCAACAAGTGATCTGTTTAGAATTTCAATCAATGAATCTGCTATTTGCATATATAGCGGGACCAAAATTTCCGCCTTACAAGCGGATTTAATAGACTTGGCAGTTGCAATTCATTTTACTGACAAGCTGACTCCCCCAAGGAAGAAAACATCAAATAATATTCATGTTCGTCTACCTTTAAGATGTCCAGAAATTTTTAATTATAAAATTGAGTTATTGAGTGATTTGTTGTCATGGTATACCAGAGACAATTGGCAATTTAATTTTGTAAATCGAAAATCTGTTAAACGTAATTCAGAAAGAAAAAATTTAACGCTAATTGATAATCCAATACATCAATTTCCAGTCGAGTATGCGTTGTGGAGTGGTGGACTCGACTCTTTAGCTGGATTGAAATCAAGGATGCTTGAAAATTATGAAAAACATTTTGTTTTAGTTGGAATCGGTAGTAACCGAATCATGCAAAGCCGACAGAAACAAGTTTTTCATACCCTTAACTGGTTGTCAAAAAATAATGGAAGATTGCATTATCTAAACGTTCCAATTGAAGCTAATTATGGAAAGCGGTATTTTAAAAATTCTACTAATCGAGCAAGAGGGCTTGTTTTCATATTAGTCGGAATTGTTGCTGCAATGGCTAATAAAAAAAATAGGCTAAATATCTATGAAAATGGAATTGGTGCCATCAATTTAGCTTTTCCGGGTGGGGTAGGGCGTGATCACTCACGGGCTGTACATCCAAGATCATTGATGAAAATAGAAAATTATATTAATCAAATAATAAATTGTGGGTTTTCAATAGTAAATCCATTTATATTTTTAACGAAAGCCGAAATGTGTTCCTCACTTCATGAAGAACCAATACCAGTTTTCGAAACTATTTCTTGTGATCGTCTTCATAGAGAAAAATATATTCAATGTGGTTATTGTTCTTCATGCATATTGCGTCGCTTATCTCTCGTATCTGCCAATATTATTGATAGAACAAAGTATTTTGTTCCACATGGACGAAATCCTGAAGGTCGTCATTTGGCATATTGGAGGAAAATGAATGAACAGGTCAGAGTGATAAAAAAAGGCTTGGATTCTGATGATGATTGGGTTCAATTATGTATCGATTACCCAGATAATTTACGTGAGACCGCTATTGCCTTGGCGGGCAGTAAAAGATGCGAAGAAAGCTGTGTGATTAATAGTATATTAAGACTATATAGGAAATATGTCAATGAATGGAATAATTCTTCATCTATTATTTTTCAAAGCCTAAAAAATAAAAATTGTGATAGCTTGGTGGAGGCAAGAAAATGGCGCCAAATGTGCTTAATCAAATAGATCCAAGAGATCTTGGCAGGAATCTTAAACAAGCCCGTAATCAAAGACAACTCCGTCAAGAGGACGCGGCTAATATCATAGGTGTTTCTCGCACTACAATGACGGCTATCGAACAAGGCAAGCGTCGAATAAAAATTGAAGAGCTCATTCAATTAGCTGCAGCTTATGGACGCCAAGTTGGCGATTTCGTTCGTCCGAGACCAAAAGTTAAGGATTTTCAAATTCAATTTCGGGGGCCTTCACAAATGGTAGATATTGATAATAGCCAAATATCTGTTTCACAAGAAGAGTTCCAAGAGTTATGCAGGGATTACGTAGAGTTGGAGAGAATTATGGAAGCACCTCTTAAACGTCATTACCCGCCAATCTATGAGCTTGGCGGCCTAAGTACTGATCGTGCTGCAGAAGTTATAGCCATGCAGGAAAGAAATCGATTGGGCCTTGGGGATGGCCCTCTTCCAATTCTCCGAATGATTTTTGAACAAGATGTAGGGTTACGAATTTTTTATATGCGATTCAAGGATTCAAATTTTTCGGAAATGTACTACTTCGATGACGGAATTGGGGGATGCATGGCTGTTAATCAAAATCATCCGGAAGAAAGGCGACGGTGGTCTTTATCACATGGGTATGCACATTTTTTAGTTCACCGTTATCAGCCAGCTATTATCTATGAAAGTAGCTATCAAAGAGAACAATATGCTGACTATTTTGCAAAATATTTTTTAATGCCTACCAATGGTATAACCAAGCATTACAATAACTTGTTACAAACCAAAAATAAGCCCACCATTGGTGATTTATGTGTGCTTGCCAATTATTATGGCGTTTCTTTATCAGCGCTTGTTCGTCGATTAGAAGATTTAGGAGTTGCACCAAGTGGAACTTGGGAAAGATTGAGAGATCGGGGGATCAAAGTGAAAGAGGCTCAAATGGAATTAGGTCTTTCACCAATTCCCGAACAAAGTCAGTTGCTGCCTGTTCGTTATCAATTCCTTGCTGTGGAAGCACTTGAGGAAGGCAAAATTAGTGAAGGGATGTTCGCTGAATTTCTTAGAGTAGACCGTCTGGATGCTCGCCGGATATTACAAAGGTTATCTGAACAGGCCAGTGATGTAAATAAGGAAGAACTTATTGGCCTTAATCTAGAAAAATCAGCCATAGCTTAGATAAACTTCGGAGCAAATTATCGTGTTAAAGCACAATGGCTTAATATTGGACACTTGTTGTGTGATGAATCTTTATGCATCTGGGGTGATGAAAAAAGTTTTATCTTCGTTAGGAAAGTCGATATATATATCATCATATTGTTTAAATGAAGAGGCTTTGACAGTTTTCTCTATTTCCAAAAGCGCATCTCCAACTAAGAAAGAAAAAATTAACTTAATGCCAATGATAAATGAAGGTTTTCTTAGCGTTGCTGATTTGGAGACAGAGAAAGAAAAAACATCCTTTTTGGATTTCGCATCAAAAAGAATGGACAATGGCGAGGCTTCTACGATGGCCATTGCTTTGCACCGTGATTGGGCAGTGGCAACTGATGATCGTCTTGCCACACGATTATTTAAGAATCATTATCCTAAAATCCAAATTGTTACGACACCAGAATTAATGAAGCAATGGCATGATAGTGCAGAACCAGACCCTGATTTTCTTTGCAAAGCATTGATTGATATTGAGAATAAAGCAAATTATATTTTAAGCCGGACGAATAAATTCTATTCTTGGTGGCAATCATGTACGTCAGGCAGTGGGAGCGATGAAAATTAGCATTGAGGAAAACGGTTCGGCGATGAGCACGCTCAGGCCATGAGCGATGATGACCGGGGTCAGACTGCGTTTGCCCCACAGAAACAGGCCGGAGAGGATCAAGCCGAGTACAAGGCTAAAAACAAAGCTCAGGGCGTTGAATGACCAGATGGTATGGTAAACGGCGAAGAGCAAGGCGGAAAATAAGAGCTGGCCCCAGGCGGGGACGTTGATCTGGCGCAGGCTGTTCATAATGTAGCCACGGGTGATTAAATCTTCCATTATGATGCCGACGAAAGCCATGAGAGCGGCAACGATGCGATAGAGGTTGATCTGGGCCAGGTTGGTGTCCGGCTGAAACTGGAGGATGCTGGTCAGGAATAATGCGCCCCAGGCCAGGCCAAGCAGCACGGCAACGATGTTTGCCGCCAGTCGAGAAGGCTGACCCCATCCTAATTTACCTAATTGCTCTCGGAAGGATTCCGCTTGCATCTCTTGAAATCTAAAGATAATGATCAGGATGATGGCAAAGCCGATCAGAAAGGAGATGAGCAGCCAGGTGACGGCCGTTTCTATACTGAAGCGGTCGCCCAATATGGTAGTCATCGGGCCAAACAGAGGGCCAATCAACAACAGTAGCATGAGTGATACCAGGCCTACGTGGGTGCGGATTATTTGTTTGCTGGCCTGAAGGTTTTCTATGCTCATTTTCCACCTCTCGATCAATTATTCCTTTCGGTAATTATTAAAATAATAACATATTTTATACGCAGTTACAAAAATCATTTACACAGAAATTTGATAACTTTTAACTTGACTTATGGATGAAAACTATTTAATAAAAGTTGTCAAATTTTAGGTAACATAATATTTAATCCTGATATACGAAAAGTTTTCGTCCGGTCAGGCTGGTTTATTGGCGGCCTGGGGATAGAATAAGCAAATCGTTTTTGCGCTTGAAGTCGTTGGAGTAAAGAAGTAATGACGATTGAACTTCTATTGGTAAACTGCGGCCAGGTTGTGTCGGCGCCGGGATCGACGAAACCTGTTCGTGGTCCGCAAATGAGAGAATTGCAAATCATTGAAAATGGGGCGATTGTTGTTGATCGCGGCAAGATCGTCGCTGTGGGGTCGATGGAGGAATTAGCCGGCCAATTTAAGGCCGAACAGACCGTTGATTGTCACGGCCGCGCCGTGGTGCCGGGATTTGTAGACTCCCATACGCACACGGTTTTTGGCGGCGACCGCGTCAATGAATTTGAGATGCGCATCGGCGGGGCCAGTTATATGGATATTATGGCGGCCGGTGGGGGCATTTTGAGCACAATGGCCCATACGCGTGAGACGGAAGAGGATGTGTTGTTTTTGGCAGCAAAAGACCGCCTGGATGAGATGCTGGCCCTGGGCAGCACAACAGTAGAGATTAAATCCGGATATGGCCTGGACTTGCCTACGGAATTGAAGATGCTGCGCGTTATTGAGCGGTTAGCCCTTGAGCATCCCTGCACGATCGTGCCCACTTTTCTAGGCGCGCATACCGTGCCGCCGGAATTTGAGGAAAATCCGGCCGGCTATGTGCGGTTGGTCATTGAAGCCATGCTGCCTGAGGTGTGGCGCTGGTATGAAGGGTCGGTTTTCTTCCGGGAGGATATTCCTATCTTTTGTGATGTCTTTTGTGAGGAGCACGCTTTTACGGTGGAGCAAAGTTTCCAGGTCTTGGCGCGGGCGAAGCAACTGGGCTTCCAATTAAAGATCCATGTCGACCAGTTCAATGAGCTGGGCGGGTTGGAAATAGCGCTCGATTTGGACGCTGTTTCAGTCGATCACCTGGATGTGACTGCTCAGGATGGCATAAAAGCCCTGGCAAAAGCACAGACGGTTGCCGTGCCTCTGCCGGCGGTGAATTTCAATCTCAGCCAGCAGCAGTTCGCCAACGCGCGAGGAATGATCGACAGCAGGGCGGCCGTTGCCCTGGCCACAGATCTCAATCCGGGGTCGGCCCCCTGCTACAGCATGCCGCTGGTCATGGCCATTGCCAATCGTTTCCAAGGCCTGCTGCCCGCAGAGACGTTGGCAGCGGGGACGATTAACGGGGCACATGCTGTGGGGATGGCCGGTCAGGTGGGATCGATTGCGGTGGGAAAGACGGCCGATTTATTGATATTGAAGACGGCCGATTACCGGCATATTTCTTATTATTTGGGCTGGAACCCGGTGCAGACCGTGATCAAAGATGGCCAGATCATTCATTAGAAATTTTATTTAGAGAGAGACAACCGGACAATTCTATGGCCGACGCAGAACAATGGGCTGCCAGCTTGCCGGTTCCGGGGTACGCGATTGATGACCAGACCGCGATTAAAGTGCTCGACGGAGCAATTGAAATTATCTCCGAAGGCCATTGGAAACGGTTTACGCCTTAATAAGGTGTCAAGTTTTAGGTGACAAAATTGTAAATAGTATTTGCTTGAATTTTAAGTAAACAAGAAGTAGGGAGCGTCCTTTGAATCGAAACAGTATTGGCGATAATGTGCCCCGGCGCGGAAATCGCTTTTCACAATTTATTGCCCAATCTTTAATGTCCTTATTTGGCTGGAAGATTGAGGCCAATGTTCCAAACCTGTCTAAATTTGTACTGGTCGGTGCGCCGCATACATCCAATTGGGATTTTGTTTTGACGATGGCCACGTTGTTTGCGCTAAGGGTCAAGATTTTCTGGATGGGTAAAAGCACGCTGTTTCAACGGCCGTTTGGCGGGATTATGAAATGGTTGGGTGGTGTGCCTGTTGAACGGGGTGAGAAAAAGGAAGGGATAGTCGCCCAAACGGTTGCCGCATTTAAGCGGTATGAACAGTTTGTAATTGCGATCATGCCCGAAGGAACCCGCTCAAAAGTTGGTGAGTGGAAGACGGGTTTTTATCACATTGCTCAAGGGGCGGACGTGCCTATCGTGCCGGTGCGTTTCGATTACGGCCGAAAAGTGATGGGTATTGGCCCTCCGTTGGATATGACGGGTGATGTGACGGCCGATATGGCCCTGATCCGGGAGGCATTTGCCGGTGTCAAGGGCAAACATGCGAGCAGGGAATAAAGGCGCTCTTGGATATGGTGGACTTTACGGCTTTGCAAGTGACAGGCACATCATAGGTACCTGTCACCTGGCCGGTCAGGAGGGTTTGCAAAAAGGTTTATATCAAATGTGTTGCGTGTTTTATCGGAACACAGACGAGTTAAACAGCGTTGAGGTGGCTCCAAATCAAGCGGGCAATGGCCGGTGGGGATAGGTGATCATCAAAGACCCGTTTATTTATTTCCGACAAACGATCCATTTCTTGCGGATTGTGAATCAGTTCCACAATGCGTTCGACTAATTCCTGGGCGTCATCATAGCGGAACTGTTCGGGCACACCTTCAAGCTGGTATAGATTATCACGATTGTTGATCACCGATTGGCCGACGATGGGTTTTCCCAGGGCGTAAAGTTGGCCGAATTTGTAAGAAATAGCATCAAAGGTGCCGCGGACGTAGAGGCCGATCTTGGAGCCGGCTAATTTGTGCATATAGGTTTCCAGGTCCATACGAGGTACGCGATAGCCGGCATAAGGCTCAGGCAAATCATCGGCCTGGCTGACGAACCCAACGAGCATGTTCAGCGAGATTTGCTTGCTTAGATGCTTTAAGATCTGCAAGCGCCATTCGTTCATTTCTTGTAGCTCCTCATCGCGATAAAGAACGGAAACAAAGAAAACATCCAGGTCCTTTGGGATTTGGCGCATGGCGGTGAATTCTTCAAGGGTGAGGAGGTTCTTGATCAGCCTCAAGCGGCGCTTGGCTGCTTTTTGTGGCCAGCGTACGCCGCCGAATGGGACAATTTTAGGGCGGAATGGTTTGAGATCATCTGGTTTAAGGCCAAAGGTGATTGGAATGGGAATAACCCGCCCGGCGATGGGTTCTAATTCGGGATTGTCTTTGAAAACGTCTTTTAAGTAGTTTTCTTTGAAGTACAGTTTGAGAGGTTTGATCAGCTCCAGGTTATAGCCGGGAAATTCATCCCAGGCGCCATTGAAGTCGCCGGAATCGATGCCGAAAAGGAAATTTCGGGAACCATCTTCAAAGCGATAAATCATGACTGAGGAGGGTTTTTTCAAATCCAGCCAGCCGGGCAGGTTCATATGTTTCAGTTCCAGGGGTACTTTTTTGGAGACTTCAAATTTGAAGCCTAATTCTTTCTGCATGCGTTGGAAGCCCAGAGCATGGAACCCGGCATCGTTCATGTAGGAGAAATCATAATATGTGATTTTGGCCATTTCTGTATTCTTCACTCAATTTGACAGCGTTAGAACAGAGTGTAATATTATCCTACCGCCCATTCTAAAGCAACAGCAATCGACTTATTAGTATTATATTTTATTTTTGAGCGAAATACGCGGATTAGAAATTGAGGTCCGGCCTGTAGAGGCGACTTGGGAGCATACCAGCCAGACGCGATGTTTGCTCCTCTTATTTGCAAGTGCCCGCTACTTTCTTTGACTAATAGCTCACATCGACCTGCCGCCGGGTTGCGGCCGAATCCATGATGGCGGCGGCGACGACATCTGCCTTGTATCCGTCATGGAACGTCGCACCAACGGGGCCAACCTCTTTATCGTTGACAATGCAGTCGAGCAGGTGGGCGATCTCATGCACGAAGGTATGTTCCCAGCCGATGATATGTCCGGGAGGCCACCAGTTTTCCAGCCAGGGATGGTAATCTTCCGTCACCAGGACATTGGAAAAGCCCTGGGTTTCTTTAGGTTCGCTGCCAACCCAGAAGACGTCCAGTTCGTTGAGGCGTTCGAGATTGAAACGCACTGTTGCTTTTTCGGCGTTGATCTCAAAGCAATTATAATTCTTGCGTCCGGCGGCCAGGCGCGTGCCTTCCAATGAGCCAATAGCACCATTTTCAAATTCCAGGGCGGCAACAAAGGCATCGTCGACATCCACTTGCCATTTGCCTGATTCACCTTCGATATCACGTTCATTGATAAAGGTTTTGGTCATGCCGCTAACGGATTTAACGTCACCGACCAGGTAATGGGCCAGATCGATGATATGCGCTCCTAAGTCGCCCATAGCGCCACTGCCCGCCACATTCTTATCTAAACGCCACAGCTTGGGTGTGCCGTAATGAGGCATGATCCATTCCTGGTGATAGACGGCACGCCAATGGTAAATGCGTCCCAGGGCGCCGCTGTCGATCAGTTTGCGAATCTGGCGTACGGCGGGCACAAAGCGGTAATTAAAGGCAACCATGTGCTTAACCCCCGCTTTTTCCACGGCATCAAGCATCTTTTTTGCTTCTTCCGGGGTACGCGCCATTGGTTTTTCGCAAAGGACATGTTTGCCGGCCTGAGCGGCCATGATCGAAGGCTCGGCATGCACATTGTTGGGACCGCCATTATCCAGGAGTTGTACTTCCTCATCAGCCAACATATCACGCCAATCCGTGTAGGAACGCTTATAACCGAACCGTTGGGCGACGGCCGCGCAGGCTTTTTCATTCCGGCCGCTGATAGCAATGGGAACCGGGATAGCCGGCGGGGGATAGATCATGTAAGGAATGGACCGAATAGCATTGGAATGAGCCTTGCCCATGAAGGCGTAGCCCAACATACCGATGCCAATCTGCGGGATATTATTGCCAGATTTCTGTTCACTCATTTATATATTCCCCTTTTATTTTTGGTTTGATTTTTCGGAAAAACAGGTGGCCAAATTAGCCAATAAGTTCACGTAAGAAAGATAGACCTTCAATGGCCAGGGCATCGCTGCTCTCAGCCAGGGGTCGCCAGATGGCGGCGGCGCGGGCGATGCTTTTTACATCGGGCGTGAATGATTCGATGACGACAGGGCCATCGTAATGGATGTCCCGCAATGCCTGGACAACACCATCCCAATCAACGTTGCCTGAGCCAGGCGCGCCGCGGTCGTTTTCGCAGGCATGCAAGTGCATCAGCCGGGGACCGGCGGCGCGAATAGCAGCGCCAGGCGATTTTTCTTCGATGTTCATATGAAAAGTGTCCAGCATGATGCCGCATGAGGGGTGATCAACGCGATCCACCAATTCGATTACCTGGGAAGTGGTATTGATAAAGCTGGTTTCAAAGCGGTTGAGCGGTTCGATTCCCAGAACAACGCTACGCTCGGCTGCATATTGCGCCAAAGAGCGCAGGATAGGTGCGAGTATGTCCATATCGTTGGCCCGTTCCGCGGCCGTCTGCTGCCAGGTACGGCCGGTAGCTGAATAAAGAGGGCCAACCAGGTTTCGGCCGCCTAATGTTTGCACAGCGTCGATACAATGGCGGATATAAGCCATGCCCTGTTGACGCACTGATTCATCCGCGTCGATCAAGTCGCGCTGCGGACTCATAGCGGCTGCACAGTTCACTTTAAGACCCGCGGCGGCGATTATATCGGCCGTCTGGGTATAATCAATATCATCCGGACTTTCAATTGGCAGTTCGATGCGATCGAAACCCAATTCAGCAATGTGGGGTGCCAGCTTTTTTAAATGTTCTATGTTGAGAGGGGACACCCATACCCACGTATTAACTCCAATATCCATCGTTCCTTCTCAGTTGAATAAGCGAAATTCAAGTTTAAAAATAAACCAGTGAAAAGTCGCATTATTATAGCTGACAAAACCGGAAGGTACAGGTTAATTGGCGGGGTAGGTGAGCGTACCTGCGCTATTCAGGTACATGTAATAACCTTGCCCCGGTTGCATGTTTCCAATTTGATCGACGCTGAAATCAGGCCAGTACACCTGGCCGTCACCATTTTTCAGCAGGTAGAGTTCGCTGCTGATGCTGTTGAGGGCCTGACTTGGCGTTAAGGGATCGGTTGGTAAATAGGATACGAGGTTCCAGCCGGCAGGTAAGGAGATGGGAGTCGCTGCCGGAAGGGCCTGGGGTCCGGTGAGGGGCAAAATGATTGGCTCATCGACGTATAGTTGATAGCCTTCTTCAACCTGCCAGTTTCCAATATCATTGGTGCCGATGTCCGGCCAGTAAACTTCTCCCGCGCCATTTTTGATGATGACTAATTCGTTTTCAATGGGAGCGAGCAAGGTTTCGATTGCAGGATCAGTCGGATCAACTCGACTGGAGATCATGTTCCAGCCGGCAGCGAGGGATATTTTCTGAATTTTTTCGCAGGGGTCACAGGGTATGGATGCGGCCGAAATTTGGTAGATGGAGGCGTTTGAACCCCTTTCGGCAACGTACAGCTCCCCATTGTTATCTGCCCCAAAAGTAGTGACCCGGTCAAAAACCTCACCGACGGAATTGGGTATATCAAAATAAGTCAATGTGTCTTGATCGCTGCCGCTTATGGACCAAAACTGGCGGCTGCAGAAATCGGTAAAGAGGTAATGTCCGTTGAGTTGGGGCACGGCCGAACCGCGGTATACCAGACCACCTGTAACCGAACAGCGGAAGGGGGAACCGCCCCTGGCGTAGGCAAAGACCGGAAATTCATAATTGTCTATCGTTCCGCAGAGCGACGTGTTCTGGCTGCTGAATCCTTCATAGCAGCGCCAACCCCAATTTTCACCGCCGCTGCTGGCAGCGGGCTGGAAGTTAATGGTCTCATAGCTGGCCCAACCCACATCACCAATCCACAAATCATGTGTTTGAGCATCAAAGGCGATGCGCCAGGGATTACGCAAGCCATAGGACCAGATTTCGTCACAGTCACCGCCTGCACCGTCGGCAAAGGGATTGCCTGCCGGTATGGCGTAATTTGAGTTTCCACTGGTGTCACAATCAGCGCCGCCTGTATTGTCAACATCAATGCGCAATATTTTCCCTAACAACTGGCCCTTGTCTTGTGCCCGGTTATTAGGATCGCCTTGCGGGCCGCCGTCGCCAACGGCGATATATAAGTAACCGTCGCTGGGGCCAAAGAACAGGTCACCACCGTTGTGATTTTTTGCATCTTGCACGATTTCCAGGAGGATTGTTTCAGCGCGGTCGGCCACATTGGGATCGCCACTGACCTTGAAGCGGGACAGGCGGGAGATAAGGATGCTCTCATTGCGTAGGTGTGTGTAATAAAGATAGAAGAAGCCATTTGTACTGTAGTCGGGGTGAAAGGCCAGACCTAACAGCCCTTGCTCACCATTGCTGCTGGAAATTTTATCGGTGATGGTGATAAATGGAGTGGATTGCACGCTTGACCCGTCATAGATGCTGACCTGGCCGATTTGTTCGGCGATGAATAATCGACTGTCGCCGGCGTTGGCGATGTCGGTTGGTTTTTGCAGCCCGCCACCATTGGTAATGATTTCGGTCAAGGTTATCTCGGCCGTGGCGGCGATGGCTGCCGGCTGAGATGATTGCTTTAAATCATGCGCAGCAGAGACTTGGGGAGCAATTTCACTTACGCTTTGCGCGGAGGCTGCCTCAGTCAATAACAGTTGAACGAATAGTATGGAAAGGGTGAGAATAATGAGGTGATCCCAAACTCTTTTGTTCATTGATGCCATCCTATTTTATTGATTTGGGGCGAGATGCAGCAGCTCGCTATGCGTATCAATTGTACCGGTTTCATGAGTAGGTGCAGGTTGGTTAATGTCGGCCCAAGATTGAAAGTGGCGAGTTGAAGAGTTTGGCTTACATGGTTTTGGCCATTGCTTGAATTTCGCCCTGGTCGGATATGATGCGATCCAACTTGCCATCGACCATCTGTATGACGCGGTCAACGTAGCGGCACATGCGCAGATCGTGGGTGACCATGATGCCTACCCGGTTTTGCTCATGAATAAGGTCAGCGAAGGTTTCAACGACTTGATAGGCCAGGGTGGTGTCCAGGCTGGCGGTGGGTTCGTCGGCGAGGACCAGGTCAGGATCATGAACCAGGGAGCGGGCGATGGCCACGCGCTGACGCTGCCCGCCCGACAGTTGGGAAGGCAAGTTATGCAGGCGGTCGCCCAGGCCAAGACGTTCCAGCAGTTCGCGGGCGCGCTGTTTGCCCTGGTCGTCGTAACGGCCGTTGAGGCGCAGCATCAATTCTACGTTTTCCTGCACATTGAGGAAATTGACCAGGTTATTGGATTGAAAGGTGAAACCAATGCGTTTGCGCCGCAGCCGGGTGCGCTGAGAATCATTCATCGCGCTTAGCTCCTCACCGGCGAGGATGATCTTGCCGTCATTGGGAGAAAGCAAGCCGGCGATCATGGCCAGCAGGCTGGTTTTGCCGGAGCCACTGGGGCCAACCAAACCAATAAATTCGCCGGAGTTGATCTCGATTGAGACGCGATCGACAGCAATAATTTCCTCTTCATCCAGCCGGTAGATTTTGGTCAGGTTATCAGTACAAAGAACATTTTGCATGGTGGTTTTAGGCGCTCAGACCCAGGGCGGTTAATGGTTCGACGCGCAGCAGATAGCGGATGGACACAAGGCCACCGATAGGCCCAATAAACAACAAAGTAACAACAGCGACCAATATTTCCTGGCCAAGAAAGACAATGGGTATGGTCGGCGGCAAAGCCATAGCCAGGAGCAGTGTCGAGAAACCACCGATGATGACACCCAGGGTGTTGACGGTGATGATTTGCATGCTGGCGCTCAGGGCAACGACACCGTTGGATGCGCCAAGCGCCTTGAGCATGCCTACCTGGCCTACCTTTTGTAGGGTCTGGATTTGAAAGAAGCCGCCAACAACCAGAATACCGATCAGCAGAGTAAAACCACGCTGCGTATTGATGGTGCTGTTTTGCTCAATGAAGCCGGGAACGGCTTCGTAAGCGGAGACGCGGTCGACGGCATCAAAGCCATTGACCAGTTGGGGCAGGATTTGCGTGAACTGTTTCACTTGTTGGGGATCTTCCAATTTGGCGTTGACGATGTTGAAGGTTAGTTCGTCGGAATTATCACGGGCGGCCGGTTTGGGCCGAATGTTGTCCCAGGTGTAAAGAGGGACGATAATTGAGGG
>JANQGC010000151.1 GCA_028277515.1 Anaerolineae bacterium | reverse complement strand
TTGTTCCTGGACGGCAGCCGCGCCGTCGTCGAGAAAGTCATAGCCTACCACCAGCGCGTTTGATGGCGTGGGCACCGTCCCGCCCGAGGAGAGGTAGGTGTTGATAACCGTGATGATCTCGTCGGGGCGTTCCACCAGGCGGCCGACCGGGATCTCGGGCACCGGCAAGCTGCTGGTCCGGCGGTCGATTTCGACAGAAGCGCCGTAGGTATCCTGGCTGAGGATATAGTTGCGCCGCAAGCTGGCCTGGGAAGTCGTCGTCTCCTGGACGGGCGGCTCGTAGTTGTCCTCGCCGGCCAGCATCCCGCCATCAGGATAGCGGAAGAAGGGGATGATGTGGTCGTTGCCGACGATGACCACGTTCTCGATAGGATGGGCTGCACGATAGGCGTCCACGATATCCTTGACGGTGTAGGCGACCAGGTTCTTGGCGTAGACGCACTCGTAGCTGGTGTCGGATTGAGCGTTGGCCTCGTCCACGGCCGACTTGAGGGGTTCGCTGGCCAGGGGAAAGTCGCTCACGTCGACGACGAGGCCGTTACTCTGTGCTGCCAGGGCGTCGATGGCATCGCGCATCGCCGTGGGGGCGCCGGGTCCATGAGAATCCATGCGCTCGTAGTCGACCAGGATCAAGGTCGAGGTGCTGCCAGGGGAGACGGCGCTGGTGTCCGGTGTGAAGTCGAACGCGCTGACGGCCGTGCATTCTTCGCCGAGGATGGTGATGTCGAGGGTGTAGGGGGCCGTGGGATTGAAAGCGCCGTTGCGCCCTTTGACGCGGATGTAAAAGTCACCCGGTTCTTTCCACTGGTTGGCGATCACGGTTTCGGGGGCCGTGCCACTAAAACCGCTGCCACCCACTATCGTTCGAATTTGGGCGCTGCTAAAGGGCGAGTACCCGTCCGGCGTGTACATGTCGGGCGTATACATGTCTGGCGTGTACATATCCGGCGAATATCCATCCGGCGTGTACATGTCTGGCGTGTACATGTCGGGTGTGTACATGTCGGGCGTGTACATATCTGGCGTGTACATATCTGGCGAGAACATATCCGGGGTGTACATATCTGGGGTGTACATGTCCGGCGTGTACATATCTGGTGTGTACATATCTGGTGTGTACATATCTGGCGTGTACATATCTGGCGTGTACATATCTGGCGTGTACATGTCCGGTGCGAACATATCTGGCGAGAACATGTCCGGTGCGAACTCGACGCTCAGTTTGACCAAATCGTCCAACTCCTGCGGCTCTGTCAGTTCGTCATAAACCCGCCTGATGTCGCGGTGCAGGATGAGATCATAGTTAGAGGGCAGGTTTTTGAGATCAACGATGATTTTGTTGCCCGGCGCTACTCCAACGCGATACCAATTCGACTGGAAGGGGAGGGACAGGTAATCATTATAGGTCGCTTCTGCCCGGTCGGGCGCCACCTGCACCAGGTCAGGCCCAACGTTATAGGCATTGGTCCAATCCTGGATCTCGGGACCCACGATCACGCAGCGGCCAAATTCCGACATTCTCTGGACATCTTGTGATTCATAATGGTTAGCCAACGTGGTTAGAGCCTTGCCCTGCGTCATGGCCGTGGGCGAAGTATACTCAAATCCTGCATAACCGTTTTCATCTGTTGTGACTATAATCCCATCTGAGGATAGAAATGTCTGACCCTCGCCATAGTACGAGGGATCGCAGGCATCGTTCATGAAGAGGAGAATCAGGAGCGTAGCATTGGGTTCCGTAAACACATAGCCCCTGATCAATGTCCCTATGACTTCATTTCCGTCCCATATTGGATTAACTGCCCTCAATACTGGTGCATTTAGCAGGCCGTTGGGTCCGCTGTCGCTGTCCAGATAATCGCTGGAGACGACGCCGTCGCCGCCAAGGTCAATGGCAAGACCACCATTGTCATGGAAGTTATTGCCATCCCAATAGAAGATTTGGTCGCCACTAAGAATGTTGATTCCAGCCTCATCAAAGCCGGTGATTTCCAGGTCGGCGAAAGAGGTGCCTCTTTGCACAGGTACCGGGATGTCGACTGTCAAGCCCGAAACACCCGGACCGGCATTGCTGCCTTCCAATACAATGGTGGAGGATAACCCGCTTTCTATATCTACTTCGTCGGTGATGGTGGGCAACGCCGAACCCGGCTGGATAGGATCGGACGAGTCCAGGAAGATACGAATAGACTCGGCAATGCCTCCGACTTCGTTGGCCGTGTTGATGGCTTCTCTCAGTGAGCAGTGCGTGTAGCTACATACGCCGTCGTCGAGATCATCAGAGGTATAGACCCAAAGCGTCGACAGACGTTGGACATTGTCCTCGATGGCGCCAATATCATAATTGCTGTTCAAGGACCTGTTGAATCCGGGTCCTCGTTGGTCGTAAGCTATAAAGGTAAAATATTGACCAGCATCAAAAGCTGGGCTGCCGGCCGGTAGGTTATGGGTGAGAGTTGGACCGCCGTTATCCGCCAACGTTGTGTCCAGGATGTCTGTCAGTGCCGTGGGATCCGTGCCATCCGAAGTGGCGGTGATGTGACTAAATGCGAAGCCGGAGATTGCCTGCGCGGTCGTCTCGCCATCGTGGCCGAACAAAGAATAAAAATCAATGACCGTCCCCCCGTCATTTTGTACTTCTGCCGCGCCGGAAACGGTGCTATTGCCCGCAACGATAGTGTTTTTCAAGTCGAGCGTGGCACCTGCTTCATGAAAGATACCACCGCCACCGCCGACGGCACTGTTGCCAGTGAGCGTAGCGAAATAGACCTGCAACGTACCGCCAGTGCTATAGCGGTAGATGCCGCCACCGTATTCGGCACTGTTGCCGGATAGGGTGCTGTTGGTAAGGTTGAAACCTCCGGCCTGGATAGCGATAGCGCCGCCATCGCCGCTCGGGGCCGTGTTGCCGGAAAGCGTGCTGGCCAGGACCGTGGACGAACCGCCGGCCTGGTTGATGGCGCCGCCGGATGCTGAGCTATTATCGGCCAGGGTGCTGTAGCTGATGGAAGTGTCGCCCTGAACCAGGAGACCACCACCCGTGCCGGCCGTATTGGCCGAGACTTCGCTGTAATCGAGGGTGAGGGTTCCCAGGCTATAGATGCCACCGCCTTCACTGACGGCCGAATTGTCGGATATCCTGCTAGAGGTGATATAGGCTACCCCGGCACTATCCCCCATGTAGATACCGCCGCCATCTTCGGCCGCATTCCCAGACACCGCGACGGTTGAGAGAGTGAGACGCGTGGTCGAACCGAGGCTTCTAACGCCGCCGCCATTCTGGGTCAGGGCATCACCTCCGGTGATCGTGAGGTTAACGAGTGTCACATTGGTGGCAGATGTTCCGACGTCTAGCACGCGATCAATTCCACCGCCGTCGACGATCGAACTCCCTATCCCTACGCCCACAAGGCTTAGCGATTCCGTTATGTCCAGGTCGCCGCTGTCAGCAAGGTCTTCGCCAACGCCCCCTCTGGTGAGGAGATAGGTATCAGCGCCCAGATAGATGGTATCCTTGCCGTTGCCGGCCGGGCATTCGTTGGGATAGGTTCCCAGATCGCCAGAGGCAGTGTCGCTGTTGGCAGCGATGAGCGCCTCACGCAGCGAGCACAGGTTGTCAGTGCCATCGATGAAGTCGCTAGTTGTATTGACCGTGATTCCCGGGCCGTAAAGCGTTTCACCCTCGATGGCGCCGATATTGACCCGGCCGTTCACCACCCTGTCAAAGCCGGCCCCCCGCTGATCGTAAACCGGAGGCGAGGTAGGGACCGGCTCGCCGGCATCAAAAGCTGGGCTGCCGGCGATCAGGGCATGGGTGAGGGTTGGACCGCCGTTGTCCGCCAACGTGGTGTCCAGGATTTCAGTCACCGGTGTAGGATTCGTGCCATCCAAGGTAGCGGTGACGTCCGTCTCAGAAGGCGAAAAGCCAGAAATGGCCTGGGCGGTTGTCTGGCCGTTGTGACCAAAGAGATTGTACCGTTCGTCAGCAATTATGCCCGCATTGTGCAATTCCCCACCACCGGCAACGGCGCTATTTCCCGATATAAGATTGTTGTTCAGGTAAAGGTTGGAGGTGGCACCATTGTAGATGCCGCCGCCCTCGCTACTTGCACTGTTGCCGTAGAGCGTGCTATAGCTCACCGTTAGCGTGCTCCCCCCACTTAATTGGTAGATGCCGCCGCCATCATCCGCGCTGTTGCCGGATAAGGTGCTATTGGTGACGGTTGTTTCCCCATAATTGACATAGATGGCGCCACCACCACCGCCGTTGGCCTCGTTAGCGGAAAAAGTGCTGGCACTGACGGTTAAATTAGGCGCTTCCTGGTAAATGGCACCGCCGTTGTTGGCAATGTTGCTGGACAGCGTACTGTTGTAGATATTCAGACTGCTTGGCGAGTCAAAGATCTGGATACCGCCACCGCTGTCCGCCGAATTGCCAGATATCTCGCTGTCGTTGACCTGGAGATTGGTTTGAGCCTGGATGCCGCCGCCGGTAGAGCCTGCCGTGTTGTCCGCGATTCGGCTGTTTTGGATATAAGATGTCGTTCCACCGGAATACTGGAGAACCAAGCCGCCGCCATTTACTAGTGCCGAATTGCCAGACACCTCGCTGTCATCATCCATTCCGAGCGGACCTAGGAGGTAGATGCCGCCCCCAGATTGGGCTGCCGAATTGCTGACTACCCTGCTACCATGATTAAAGAGGCTTGTAGAGGATCCGCTATAGGAGCTGTAAACGCCGCCTCCGTGGTATGCTGAATTGCCACTGATTTCGCATCCGCGACATTCGAAATTGATGGCGCTCAAGATGCCGCCACCATTCTCAGAGCCAGCGTCACCGCCGGTAATGGTAAGGTCCTCAAAGCGGAATTCTGCGGCGGAGGACTTGACATCAAAAGCCCGATCGATGCCCCCGGCATCGATGATCGTCGTGCCCGCCCCAACACCTTTGATTTCTCCATGTCCGGAGATATCCAGGTCGCCGGTGGCCGCGGCATCTTCACCTGTGCCGAGAATTGCCAGGTGATAGGTGCCGGTGCCTAGAATGATGGTATCCGATCCGCTGCCGGCCGGACATTCGTTGGGATAGGTCACCAGATCACCCGAGGCTATGTCGGTGTTAGCGGCGATGATTGCCTCGCGCAACGAGCACTGGTTGTCAGTGCCATCGACGACATCGGCAGTGGTACTGACCGCAAAAATAACGTCTGCATAAACGGTTTCAACCGACGCCGCAGGAAAGGGCATGCCGGAAGGGCCTAGCAGCACCGCTGTGGCGGCCATCAACGCTGCTAACAAACTGACGTATCTCAAACGGGGAACGGCGGCGCGTATTCGATCAAAAGCAAGGCTATCTGTGATTGACTTCATTATATTCTCCTATTCTTCTCCGAAAGGTTTATCCAGGAACTGGTAAGTGCCGGGGTCGATGGTGAAGGGGAAATCTGTGCCGCCGCCGGGGATGGTCGACTTTTTGATGGTAAGTTGGGACTCAAATTCGTCAATGGCATAAGCGTGCCGACCTCTAGACTCGCGTTGACGAGCACTGTGGCAATGACCAAAAGCAACATTAAACATACTGTGACGACCGCCAATAATTTTTTCATCGCAATTCACTCCTTTTCCTTGAAACGCAAGACAGAGTTAGTATATCTTGGCGGCACCTTTTCCATATTTAGAGTTGATAGCCATGATCTTCCTGATGACCTGGATTAATTCGTCCATTCCTACCTCAACATGCGTGGCTTGCCGGCCAGCTAGTACTGTAATTTTGCGCAGGGAATCATCCAGGGTGATGACGGGAAAGCCTTGATCGAGAATAGCCTGGACCAGTTCGTGGTTAATTCCCACCTTTTCCATGATGACCACGCTGGGTTCCAAGGCCTTGATGCGCGACAGGGCATTAGGGAGGTGGGGGTTGAAAGTCATCACATTCCCCATGACCCTGGTGTCCAGTCCGCTCTCGATGGCATTTACATATATTGACGTACCACAGATCACAATTCGTTGTGCCTCATTCATTTCAATAATAATGATATCAAGTTGAGAAGTGGTTTGTATATTGTCCCTGGTATAAGTTTAGTACAGTTTTAGGACAGTCTTTTGAGGAACTAGAGGTTCTTTCACGGTTGCGACTCGCTCGTGAAGCCACGAAGTGATTCGTTTGGACGAGTTCTGAAGGCGTTTGTGATTCAGGGATAACGGAATTTTGTTCCAAACTGATTTTTTAGTAAAATACATTAAGATTAAACGTTTGGGCAAGATGCCATTCATAGATGATAGTGCAATGCAAAACGGCGTCGAGTTTATCTGGTGGATGTATGTTCTTTTTACTCACCTTGCCATCGCGGCAGTCTGTGGAACTGTCGTCTGGCAGTTCAGAGCGGCCGCTGCCCAAAAGCGCAAACTGGAAGACCAAGTTGCCGAAAGAACCCACGTGCTTGGCGAACGCGTCAAAGAATTAAAATGTCTAAATGATATTTTCAGCCTCATTACAACGCCGGGAATATCGCTAGACGATATTCTCCAGAGTACAGTTAATCTCATTCCCCCGTCCTGTCAACATCCTGAGATCATTTCTGCCCGGATTGAGATGGAGGATCGAGTATTTACAACGGAGAACTTTGCCGAAAGCCCCTGGCAGATAGCGGTTGACATATTCGTGCATGGTGATCGGAGCGGTATCATAGAACTGTTTTACCTGGAAAAACTCCCCTCTCTAGATGATGGCCCATTCTTGCAGGAAGAAAGAAACTTGCTCAAAGTGATAGCGGTGCAGTTGGGGCAAGCAGCCGAACAGATGTTAGCCGAAAGCAAAGTACGTTTTATGGTTGCATTGGAGGAGCGCGAACGCATCGGCCGTGAACTTCATGATGATCTGGGTCAGGTGATGGGTTATATCAGCGTGCAGGCGCAAACCGCTTTGCAGCGCCTCGAAAATCGCGAGGTGGACGAGGCGTATAGTATTCTAGCCCAACTGCGGGACGTTGCCCGGAATGCCTTCGCCGATGTTCGCAAATATATCCTGGGCATCCGCACTACAAAGTACAATCCCCAGGAGGACTTCTTTGCCGAATTATATCAACTGTTAGATACGCAGAAACAGTACTCTGGATTGGTGATCCAGGTGAGCCGGCCGGATGACTGGAAGGACATCCCCATTGCGCCGGAGGTTGAGACCCAACTGCTGCGCATTATCCAGGAAGCGGTCACCAATATTCGTAAGCATGCCGGTGTAGCAAGTGCACGGTTGACCTTTACCGAGACCACTGATGAGGTGCAGGTTATCATCGCAGACGATGGTCGCGGATTTGACCCCCAACAGGCGCAGAATACCACAGCAGATCACGAACCAGAACTCAAATCGAAAAGGCACTTTGGCCTGGCAATTATGCGCGAACGAGCCGCAGCCGCCAGTGGCCGTTTGGAGATTCGCTCCTCCCCAGAAGAAGGCACACGGGTCATCGTTTGCCTGCCACGGGCCATCTCCAAGACCATGAAATCATCCAGTGAGGTAGTAAGCGGTGTCCGGGTACTCTTGGTCGATGACCATCCCCTTTTTCTGGAAGGGTTACACAATCTATTAGCCGCCCGGGGTATGCAAGTAGTGGGTCAGGCTCACGATGGTCTGGAAGGCCAAAGGCTGGCTCGCGATCTGCACCCCGATCTGATCTTGATGGATGTGCACATGCCGCGTTGCGATGGCCTGGAAGCGACAAGGATAATCAAGGCCGAGTTTCCTGAGGTAAAGATCGTCATGCTCACCGTGGCCGCCGATGAGAAGATCCTTTATGAAGCGCTCAAGAGCGGCGCTTCCGGTTACCTACTCAAGAGTCTCGATAGGACGCAGTTCTTCGCCCTGCTCGGCAAGGCCTTGGAGGATGAAATAGTATTTTCGCCGGGTTTGGCTGCTCGCGTTTTGTCGGAGATGGCTGGCAATGAAACCTCGCGGATCCCACAGGTGGCCGAAGAACCGCTGCTCACGGCCCGCCAGCAAGAGGTCTTCGAGCAATTAGCCGCAGGTAAAACCAACAAAGAGATAGCGGCCATTCTCTTTATCAGCGAGAGTACGGTCAAGTATCATGTCAGCCAAGTATTGGAACGACTGCAGTTGAAGAGTCGTTATGAACTGGTCATTATGTCATCAACTAAGGCAACCTTTCCGAAGAAAACACATTCCCTACACAATGCAAGGTAAACTATTTCACTTCGTATAGAAATTGAGTGCAATCTGGCTTTATAATAGCAATTTGATGAGGCGGATGAAGCGCTTAAATCATGATTCCGGCAGCAGGTGTTTGGGGAGGATGAACTGATATCACCCTATACAGACAAACTGCCGTCCTCTCCATCTATGGCAGGTTCATTGGCATCTGTCAGCAAATGCTGACCATCGCCACAGGCAAAGAAGTGGAACTCTTGTTATTCCATATGCCTACAAAGTACGGCAGCGACCGATTCCGCCAAATCTTTATCGACACTGAGAGCGGTGTGCCTGTGCCATCCTTCTTCATGCCCGCTATTGACAATGTACAATATCCTAGACATTCAAAAGACTATACTAAACTTATACCTGGTACAGTATCATACCAGGCCATCATTCGCTAAAATATTAACTTCAATGCACGATGCATTATTCTTTAACAGGACGAAAATATATGGTGCATACAGAAAAGCCCAACGACTCGTCCGGCACCTTATTACCACAGCCGAACCGGTCATTCACCAACGGGGATTAATGTGGCGGGCGATACGTGCATCTACCTCTATCCCGGGTGTATACCTGCCCGTTATAGAAGGCGATGATCTACTCGCCGATGGTGGAGCATGCGTACGATGGAAACCTTCAGTGCGCGGCGCATCAAAAGACAAGAAAGTCTCGTGAGTCTGCTCATCAAGCCGGATATAAGTGGTTTCAGGATAACCGACTACGAAAAATACCTGGCGATTGCCCGGGTCGGTTACGATGCTGCATTGGAACCATTGCGTGAATGGAAGAAAGACCGGCTAAATGGCTGATTAAGCGATAAACCAATGAAGGAGTAGAGTACATGGAGCACCCTAAAAAGAGTTTAGATGAATCTGGACAGAACAAGCAGGCACAGCGCCGATTAGTAAACCGTCTGATTGATAAGTCAGATTACGAGGATGATCCCGAGATTCAATTGCTGGAGTTAGGTGTAGATGAGATCCTTTTCGAGCAGGGAGCAGAAGGGGACAGTATGTACGTGCTGAAGACGGGCTTGCTTGGCGTCCGTATCCAGCACGATGGCGGCAGCGAGTCGGAAATCGCCCGTCTTACGCCAGGCGCCGTTGTCGGCGAAATGGCCCTCATCAGCGGCCGTAAGCGTTCTGCAACCGTCTATGCCCTGAATGATGCGCGACTTGTTCAGGTCACTAAGTCCCGCTTCCAGCAGATGATGGAAGATGACAATGCGGTTTTAGCGGCAGTTTCAGACGAGGCGGTACCGCGCTGGCAGGGACAACAGCTCGTCAAAGTTTTGCAGGGTCTTCTAGGCGATCTGGATGTGGCTGCTTTGGAAGCGTTGCAGGAGCAGCTGGAGTGGCGATATTATTCCAGCGGTGAGGTGGTCTTCAGGCAAGGGGAAGTAGCAGATAGCATGTATATCGTTGTCAACGGCCGTCTCCGCGCGACCATTACCGCCGAAGACGGCACAAGACAAGAGATTGGCGAGATCAGCACAGGCGAGACTGTTGGTGAAATGGCCATCTTAACTGATGAGGTGCGGTCGGCTACAGTACATGCGGTGCGAGGAACCTATCTGACGAGAATAATAGCTACGGAGTTTAGCCGCTTAACACGCGAATATCCTGAACTAATGGGTCGGGTGGCGCGCATAATTGTCGAGCGACAACAGAGGGTTATGCAAGGAGCAAAGCATCCGGCCACGGCGTCTTTGGCCATCACGCTTTTGCCGGCAGCCAATACCAGGGACGTATTCCAGTTTGCTCAGGAGCTAAGCAGCGCCCTGGCCCAATTCGGCACATCGTTGGTTTTAAACAGCGATTTGTTTGACGAACATTATGGTGAAAAGGGCGCAGCTCAGACTCCTACGGATGATGTTCGTAATTTGACCATCGTGGCCTGTATGAGTGAGTTGGATGCAAGGAACAAGTTCATCCTGTTTGTCGCCGATCCGCAGCCATCGGCATGGACCCGGCGCTGCATCGGTCAGGCTGATCGAGTTCTGATCGTCGCCGATCCCGCGCAAGATCCCAAACCGAGCCCGGCAGAAAAACTGTTGGACCAACTGGACGTGCCTGTGCGCAGCGAGTTAGTGCTTTGGCATCCGCCGCAGACGGAGGCTCCGCAGGGAACGATGGCCTGGCTGGAAACACGGCAGCTAGATGCGCACCATCATATGCGCCGTGGTTACGCAGAACATATGGCTCGCCTGGCAAGACGTTTGACCGGGCGTGCTGTCGGTTTGGTCTTAAGCGCTGGAGCCGCACGCGGTTATGTTCATTTTGGTGTCTACTTGGCCGTATTGGAGTTGGACATACCCATCGATTACGTTGGTGGAACCAGTATGGGGTCCATCATAGGGGGGCTCATCGCCCGCGAGTTGACCCCCATAGAGATGGAAGACCTGGCCAAATACACGGCCGGTTACGGCGTCAACGATTACACGTTGCCCTTGGCATCACTCATGGCCTCAGAGAACGTCACGCACCTTTCCCAATACTGTTTTCGCGATCTGAAAATTGAGGATTTGTGGCTTCCTTACTTCTGCGTATCCAGCAATCTTACCACAGCCGAACCGGTCATTCATCAACGGGGATTAATGTGGCGGGCGATACGTGCATCTACCTCTATTCCGGGTGTATACCTGCCCGTTATAGAAGGCGGTGATATACTCGCCGATGGTGGGGCAGCGGATTATTTCCCGGTTGAAACGATGATAGATCTTTGTAAGAGCAATCTCGTCATCGGGGTTAATGTTAGCGTATACAAGGAATTACAGAAGAAGTATGACTATGACACCAGTCTTTCCGGCTGGCGAATCTTGTTTCAGCGGATCAATTTATTTGCTAAATCGCCCCGTGTGCCATCCATTATTGAGACGTTGACGCGTACGATGGAAACCTTCAGTGCGCGGCGTATCAAAAGACAAGAAAGTCTCGTGAGTCTGCTCATCAAGCCGGATACAAGTGGATTCGGGATAACCGACTACGAAAAATACCTGGCGATTGCCCGGGTCGGTTACGATGCTGCATTGGAACCATTGCGTGAATGGAAGAAAGACCGGCTAATTGACTGACTAAGCATTATGTTAACTAAAAGATGCCAACTTTCTGGTCAAGACTTTTCCAGAGGACAATTGAAAAGTTGGCATCTTTTGGACACTTGGCCAGATGAAAGTGGACACATTTGAGATACTCTATCTCGTCAGAAAGACAAGCGCGTGTTGCCGGTTACTGTTTGCTGAAAGAAACGGCGCGTTTGCACGATAGCAGACTAGGCGGCCGGGTTCAGGCCCCGCCCCAGGAAGAGGATGGCACCGCTTTCTCGTTCGATTATTGCCAAGAGGAACCGTCGGGTCACGCTAACTTCGGCCCGAGGATAGCCACTTTCATCCATAACCACACCGGTAACGGCCGCGGCCTCAGTTCTTTCCTCACTAGACAAATAGACAACATAAACCGTAGAAATTAGCTTTTATTGTCTACTAGCAGTGATTTATTTTTGTATAAATGGAGAAAATTTTCTGCGATGATACTTTCGGCCGAACCTGCAATATTATTTCCTATTTAGTGGCCTGTGAGCGAATTCAAAAACCCCCATGGGGTCACCAAGCCGCCATGAGGGTTCCAGAAAAGAATTATTAAGTTTCTTGGTCTGGTTTGGAATCAGCCCCCATGGCTGTCGATGCGCAAAACGATTCTCCGCTTTTTAGCTTCATCCAAGTCAAGAATATCAGCGGCTACCGCAACCATTTCTTGCAAAACAGGCGGCAAAGTTGTGTTACCTTCATAAAGACGATCCACCATAACTTCCTGATACCAACTGGCCAAGACCCGTCCCAGTTGCTGGCCTCGTCGATTCCGTTGATTGGCAAAGTAGGCTTTGGTGGCAAGCCCAGCTCTCTTTCCGCATGGTTGACCACTCAGGTCGATGTCCAACATCTACCATCCCTCTTCTTCATGACGATAACCCTGACTGTGGCGTTGATGATGCTCCCCAACACTTCGCGTTTCCAGATTCGGTCAATGATAATTACAAAAACACATTCATACTTACTCACTCACGTAAAAACCTTTTTATGCTCGTTAGTGCCTTTCTAAGTATTGTGATCCGCAATGCCTTGGTAATTAAGATCGTTAGAAACCTGCTCTAACCGCCATACTTTAACCTGTCTCTGAAATGTTCTAAGTTGACCATCATTAACAGGAATATTTTTTCTGGAACGCTTGACATTGGCATGACGCCACAACTGGTTCTGAAGGTATTGTATTTCTTTAACAGCGCCACTGAGTTAAGCTCAGCAAACTGGCATTGCAGCCGGCGTTTAGCCTTCTTCGCTATCCTCGAATTGGAAATCCCACTGGTAAGGAGTTTGTGCCTGGTCGTATTTCAGAACAAACATGCTGCCTTTATGTTTTTTGGAAACCAGTTTCATTGGGGGTCAGAAGATCGAGAAGGTCAGATTTATTATGATTTCTCAGGCAAAAATGGGATCATTGTAGTATTTGCACCCCACGGGAATTTCGAAAGACTTGCTAGCTATTCCTCCGCGGAGCGCTTAGTTCAAAGGAACAATATCTTGTCTGTATGAAGTATTAACTGAGTGCGCGACGATAACCATCAGGGTTTCGTGTAAATATTGAGGGAAATTGGGTAATATAGAGCTATGTGAAAACCAAATAAATCGGTATAGGCCCAGTTTTTGACTGCATATTATCGGAGATAGTTGATTGGAAAGGCAAATATCGCCACAAGCACATTGGTTGGTACGAACCAAATTACAACGCCCGCGCCTGCGCGAAGATATCATTCTTCGTCAACGCCTATTAGATCTATTACACAAGGCTATGGCCTCACATCGCTTGACGCTAATCTCTGCGCCAGCCGGTTATGGCAAAACAACGCTGGCAACCAGTCTGGCCCATACTGCAACCGATTTTACTATCACTTGGCTTGCTTTAGATGAAGATGATAACGACCCGACAATTTTTTTCGTGTCCCTCATAGCGGCCTTACAACAGCTCAACCCCGCCTGTGGCCGTACCATCCAGTCCCTGCTTGGTAATCAGGCTACACCCAATTTGGATGCCAAACGTGTTATGCGTATGTTAATCAACGTCATTTTGGAATCCCTACCCGAACCGTTCGCCTTGATCTTGGATGATTTACATCTTATCATCAACCCGACCATCCTGCAGGCCCTTGATTATTTACTAGAGCGGCTGCCTGAACAAATGCGCCTAATCACCACCACCCGCGTCGATCCACCTCTCGCCCTGGCCCGCCTACGTGCCCGAGGCCATATGGCAGAATTGGGTCCCCCTGACCTGCGCTTTACTCTGAAGGAGATGGATGATTTGTTGAACGGTCAATTGGGGCTTGACCTCTCTGGCCAGGATTTGCAAACTATCCAAACAAGCACCGAAGGCTGGGTCGCCGGATTGCATCTACTGACCACTTCATTAGCCCAATTACCTACCTCTAGCCAACGTGCTATCCTCATCACTCGCAAGGTGCATGCTAATCGTCACATCTTCGATCTATTAGCTGAAGAGGTTCTCAACCGCCAACCTCCAATTCTACGGAGGTTTCTCTTGGAGACGTCCATCCTGTCTGAGCTGACGCCTGAATTGTGCCAGGCTGTTACCGGTCAAGCAGATGCCCCCCTTATTCTGGAAGAGATATATCGACGCAATCTCTTTGTCGTTGCTGTTGACGATTTGGCGTTTGCTTCTAGCCCCACCTATCGCTACCAGGCACTCTTCGGTGAATTCCTGCGTCGGCAATTGGCTCAAGAGCAACCAGACCAATTAGGTGAGTTACATCGCCGCGCCGCCGAGACCCATACCATCCCGGCCCAGGTAATTGCCCATTACTTGGTCGCCGAGCAATGGAAAGCAGCCGCTCAAGTCATCGAGCAGATTGCTGAAAGCATCTAAAGTCAAGGTTTGTTGGATAGATTACAGGGTTGGATCCGGTCATTACCAACTACCGTTCAAACGACCCATCCCTGGCTCATCTATTACTTGGGCGTATGCGTCTGGGGACAAGGACAATTCAACGAAACCCAACGCCTGCTGCAAGAAGCCCTGTCTGGCTTTGAAGCAAGCGGTGATAACATAGGCCGCGGCGAGACAATGGTACAACTCTCCATTGTGCATCAGGTCCAGGGTAACTTCGAACCTGTCGCTCCATTGATCGAGCAAGCCTTGACCTGTCCCATTTCGCCCAGCAGCCGAATTCATTTGTATATATCCTTAGCCTGGTTGGGTCTCCATCGTACCGATTTAGAGCAAGCACAGACCAATTTGGCGACTGCCCTTACCCTGGCGGAGGCATCCGATGATCCTGGTGTTCTACAAACTTTGGCGATGCAAATCCGCTCTCCTTTTCTTATCTTACCCAATGGCGTGGCTTATATGGAGCGTGTATGTCGGCTGATCGAAAGCCGTTTTCCCGATCAGGTCAGTCCCTTGCGAGCCAATGCAGATGGCGTGATGACCCTCATCCATTTCCGGCGCGGTCAGATAGACGAAGCCATTCAAGCTGGTGAACGAGCCTGGACAGTAAGTGAGCAATTGGGTGGCCTTCCCTGGCTTACAGTGGATTTTGGTCATTTACTACTGCTACTCTACACCTTACGCAATGATACGACTAAGGCCGATCAGGCCTTTAATTATTTCACTCCCCTGCTTGATACGTATGCCGTCTGGCGGGCCCATATGCTTTATCTTTGCGGTCTGGCTTATTGGAATCAAAATCGTCTTGATTTGATGCGCCCGCTTTACATCCAAATGCAGGCTACCGGACTAGAATACGAATGGCCCGCTGGGCCTGTGGTACGGGCAATGATGAAAGGCTTACTAGAGATTGCCGATCAGGATTATCCCAGTGCCGAACAGACCGTGCGCCAGGCGAGCGACCTCCAATCAGAAGTTCCTGTT